>NZ_MJGR01000013.1:62800-63022 GCF_001865105.1 Curtobacterium sp. MCBA15_016 | reverse complement strand
CGCGCCTCCCGTCCCGCAGGGGGTCGCGACCTACATGTCGCGGTACCGCTCCGCGGACGCGAGCGCCTCGCGCAGCTCCGCCGCGGTCAGCCGCGGGCCGTACCCGGGGGTGTCCCGCTGGATCCGCCAGCCCTCGGCGAGGGGCCCGGCGTCCACGACGTCGAAGCCGAACTGGTCGATGAGGTCCGACACGACCCGCTTGGCGTCGGCGTCGTCCCCGGC
>NZ_MJGR01000013.1:60947-62106 GCF_001865105.1 Curtobacterium sp. MCBA15_016 | reverse complement strand
GCGTCGGCGTCGTCCCCGGCCACCACGAGCGCGCGACGGTCCGGGGTGCCCGCAGCGGAGGCGTGGCCGGTGAGGTCCGCGGCGCCGATGTGGTTGAACGCCTTCACGACCCGGGCGCCGGGGAGGTGGTCCTGCAGGAGCTCCGCGGTCGTGGTGGTCTCGGAGTCGAGCGCCTCGATGTGGCCGTCGCGCTGCGGGTAGTAGTTGTTCGTGTCGATCACGACCTTGCCCTCGAGGGGGCCGGCCGGGATGGTCTCGATCGCGGCGAGCGGGGTCGTGACGACGACGATCTCGCCAGCGGCGGCCGCCTCGTCGCGGGTCGCGGCCCGGGCACCCGCGCCGAGCTCCGTGACCAGGTCCGTGAGGGTCTCGGGGCCGCGGGAGTTCGCGATCACCACCTCGTGTCCGTTCCGCACCGCCAGCCGTGCGAGCTGGGATCCGATGTTGCCTGCGCCGATGATGCCGATTGTCGTCATGGTGTCCGAGCAACGCCCGACCCCGACCCGCCCATTCCCGACGGTCTGACCGCCTGCCGCCCTCGCTGCCGCCGAGGGTGCATGATGGCGGCATGGACCACGAGTTCCGCGACGAAGCCGACCAGGACCGCTACGCGATGTACGTCGGCGGCGAACTCGTGAGCGTCCTCGATTACCGCGAGAACGGCGACGCGATCGCGTTCCCGCACACGTACACGGTGCCGAAGCACCGTGGGCACGGGTACGCCGCCGAGCTCGTCGACTTCGCGGTCGCCGACGTCGAGGCGAACTCCACCCGGCGCATCGTCCCGATGTGCTGGTTCGTCGGCAAGTGGTTCGACGAGCACCCCGAGAAGGCAGACCTGCTCAGCCGCGGCGCTGCGGACTGAGCCGAACCGGAAGGCCCCGCCCATGCCGACGATCACCCCGTTCCTCTGGTACGACGACCAGGCCGAGCAGGCGGCGGAGCACTACGTGTCGCTCTTCCCCGACAGCAGCATCGACAGCGTGAGCAAGACTCCGGACGGGCAGACCCTCGTCGTCGAGTTCACGCTCCTCGGCAAGCCCTACCGTGCGATGAACGGCGGTCCGGGGCACGAGCACACCGACGCGGTCTCGTTCCAGGTCGACGTCGACGACCAGGAGGAGCTCGACCGCATCTGGGACGCCCTGCTCGCCGACGG
>NZ_MJGR01000013.1:59724-60288 GCF_001865105.1 Curtobacterium sp. MCBA15_016 | reverse complement strand
GACGCCCTGCTCGCCGACGGTGGCCGTCCGAGCCGGTGCGGATGGCTCTTCGACCGCTGGGGTGTGGCGTGGCAGGTCACCCCGTCGATGATGGGCGACCTGATGACCGGCTCGGGCGACCCCGAGGCCAACGCCCGCGTCTTCGAGGCCATGATGCAGATGGTCAAGCTCGACATCCCCGCCCTGCGGGCCGCCGCGGCGGGTCACTGAGCCGGCGCGATCCGTACCCGCCGGTATGGTGGCGGGACCGAACACCGCCGGCAGGTCCCGGCGCAGACAGGCTGGAGTCCGTCCGATGAGCGAACCGAGGCCCGATGTCCGCAACAGCGACATCGGACGCGCGTACACGGAACTCGCCCGCATCACCCGCCGCGCGAGCATCCGGGCACGCGGCTCGGAGGCGATCCTCAGCGTCGTCGACCAGTCCCTCGTCGACTTCGTCGTCCAGCACGAGGGCTGCATGGCGATCGACATCGCCCGGTACCTGCGGCTGAACCGCTCCACGATCTCGCGGCAGCTGTCCGGGCTGCTGGCGGCCGGGCTCATCCGGACGGTCGACGGCGG
>NZ_MJGR01000013.1:58400-59144 GCF_001865105.1 Curtobacterium sp. MCBA15_016 | reverse complement strand
ATCCGGACGGTCGACGGCGGGACCGGCAACGCCAAGCCCCTCGTGGCCACCGATGCCGGCCGTGCCGCACTCGAACGCTCCGTGCAGCTGCACCGCGACGCGCTCGACGAACGGCTCGCGAGCTGGTCGGACGACGACATCGCGCTCCTCGCTGGGCTCCTCGAACGGCTCGGCGCCGCGGACGAGGCGGGGCTGCCGATGCCCGGACGCACCACGCCGTGACGACCTCGTTCGTCCTGCTCTCGGACACCCACCTGCCGAAGCGGGCGAAGGACCTGCCCGCCGGGCTCTGGGCGGACATCGACGCCGCGGACCTCGTGGTGCACGCCGGCGACTGGGTGGACCTCGCGACGCTCGACGCCGTCCAGGCCCGGTCGGCGCGGTTCGAGGGCGTCCGTGGCAACAACGACGGCCCCGAGTTCGACGACCGCCTGCCGCTCGAGGCCCGCTTCGCCGTCGAGGACCTGCGCGTCGCCCTGGTGCACGAGACGGGTGCCGCGGCGGGCCGTGAGCGTCGCATGACGGCCGCGTACCCGGACGTCGACGTGCTCGTCTTCGGCCACTCGCACATCCCGTGGGACACGGTCGCGCCGTCGGGGCTGCGGCTGCTCAACCCGGGTTCGCCGACGGACCGGCGCCGCCAGCCGGACCACACGTGGATGCGCGGTGCGGTCGACGGCCGCGACCTGTCGGTCGAGCTGGTGCGGCTGCCTCCCGCGACCCGCTGACGGCCAGGAGGCGCGG
>NZ_MJGR01000013.1:935-57754 GCF_001865105.1 Curtobacterium sp. MCBA15_016 | reverse complement strand
CGCGAAAGCGACAGGGTGCCGTCGAATCGTGACGGCACCCTGTCGCTTCCGCGCCAGGGACCGCGGCGCTCAGCGAGAGCGTGTCGCTTCGGCGGCACGCTCCGGGGTCGCCCCCGGGCCCGTGACGACGTCGGAGACCGCGGTCGGCATCCGGAAGAACGCGAGCTCCCACGCGGTCGACGCGCGGAAGGCGCGCGTCATGGCGCCGCGCTCGGCCGGCGTCGCCGCCGCGGCGAGCCGCTCGACCCGGGCCGTCGCATCCGCGGAGGCCTCGGCGAACCCCGGGTCGCCGTACGCGCCGATCCAGTCCGCGAACGGGTGGTCCGACCCGACCGTGCCGATCTGCGTCCCGACCCACGCGTACACGCGGAAGCACGGCAGCACCGCCGCGGCGAGGACCCCGACGGACCCGGAGTCCGCAGCGGCCTGCAGGTGGGCGAGGTAGCCGGCGCAGACCGGGTGGACGGGGTCCTCGGCGTGCGTGCCGGCGAGGCGTCGATGGTGCAGGTCGCGGGCCTCGTCGGCGCAGCCCTGGGCCGATGCCTGCCAGAACGCGGCCTCGGCCCCGGTCGTCCACGAGCCGAGCAGCGCCAGGTGCCGCTCGTACGCGCGGAGGTAGTGGACGTCCTGCGCCAGGTACGCGGCGAACACCTCGGGGTCGAGCGTCCCCGCGCGCATCCCGGCGAGGAAGTCGCACGCGATCGTCTCGTGCAGGACCTCGGCGACGTCGTCCCACCAGCGGTCGGTCCACCTCGGCTCCGGCCGCTCCGCACGCACGAGCGCGCCGTGGTCGACCGGACCGTTCCCGGTGCCGACGTGCAGGGCGTCGGCGCCGCGGAGGGCCGCGGTCAGCCAGCGCTTCGCCGTGCCGACGGCCAGTTCCCAGTCGCCGTCGCGGGCCGCGAGCGTCGCGATCGCACTCGACAGCGAGCACCCGGTGCCGTGCGTGTTCGTCGTCCGGACGCGTGGCGCGCTGAACGTCCGGAGCACCCCGTCGGGCCCGACGAGCACGTCGTCCGAGGTGTCGCCGTCGTCGTGGCCGCCCTTCGCGAGCACGAGCACGTCCCAGGTGCGGGCGATCGTGAGCGCCCGGTCCTCCGCGCTGTCCGGGGCCCGTCCGTCCAGGGTGGCCAGCTCGGCGAGCACCGCGAGTTCCGCCCGGTTCGGCGTCACGAGGTCGGCGAGCCCGAGCAGCGTCGTCATCGCCCGCGAGGCGTCCTCGTCGAGCAACCGGTCCCCGCTCGTCGCGACCATCACGGGGTCGACCACCACGACGGGCGGGCGGTGCTCGCGGAGCCACTCGGTCACGACCCGCACGACCTCGGCGGTGCCGAGCATCCCGACCTTCACGGCGTCGACCACGACGTCGTCCGACACCGCGTCGAGCTGTTCGCGCAGGAACGCGACGTCCGGCACGTGCACCGAGCGCACCCCGTGCGTGTTCTGCGCGACGAGCGCGGTCACGACGCCCATGCCGTAGCCGTCGTGCGCCGCGATGGCCTTGAGGTCCGCCTGCATCCCCGCCCCACCCGTCGGGTCGGTCCCGGCGATGCTCAGGACGCGCGGGACGCTCATGCGTCCGCCCCGTGGTGCGTCGCGTCGGCCAGGAGGAACGGATCGCCACCGCCCGACGGCCCCGCCTCCGCCCCGTGGTCGGGTCCAGGGCCCCACGCGGACACGAACGCCGCCGCGGCGGACCCGGGGTCGGCCGCGGCACAGATGCCCGACACGACCGCCACGCCCGCGGCACCGGCTGCCCGGAGCGGCACGACGTCGTCGAGCGTCACCCCGCCGATCGCCACGCACGGCACGTCCGTCGCGCGTGCGAGCCGGCCGAAGCCGTCGTGTCCGAGGGCCGGCGGGTGGTCCGCCTTCGTCGCGGTCGGGTGCACCACGCCGACCCCGAGCAGGTCGACCGTGCCGCGGGGGAGTGCGGCGACGGCGGCGAGGTGCTCCGGGGTGTTCGCGGTCAGCCCGACGTGTGCGTCCGCTCCGAGCAGGGCGCGAGCGGCGGTGACGGGGACGTCGGACTGGCCGAGGTGCACGCCCGCGACCCGGTGTCCCGCGTGCCGAGCGGCCAGGGCGACGTCCAACCGGTCGTCGACCACCACGGTCGCGCGGTCGCCCACGGCGTCGGCCACCGCGGCGGTCAGTGCCAGCAGGTCACGGGCCGAGGCGTCCTTGTCGCGCACCTGCACGATCCGCACCCCGCCGTGCACCGCGGCACGGACGACCCCGAGCACGCCGATGCCGTGCCGGTCCGACAGCGCCGGGTCGGTCACGAGGTACACGCCGAACCCACCGGCGCTCACGCGGCCACCGCCGGGGACTCCACGGTGATGCGCGCCGTGCGCACGACGTCGTCCGGCGAGAGCGACGCCAGGCGGTCGAGGAACAGCGGCTGGAACGTGCCCGGTCCGCCGGCCTCGCGCGCCGCGAGCTCGGCCGCGATCGTGTGCACCGCGGTCGCGGCGACGGCGGCCGCGCCCGGGTCCTCGGAGGAGACGGCGGTGAACGCGGCGACGACGGCACCGAGTGCGCACCCGCCGCCGGTGATCCGCGTGAGCAGCTCCGTGCCGTTCGCGACCCGCACCACGCCTGTGCCGGGCGCGACCAGCAGGTCGATCGGACCCGACACGGCCACCGCGGCCACGCGCCTGGCGGCCACCGCGTCGACCGCGGCCGCTCGCGCGTCGTCGGTGCCGACCGTGCTGTCGACGCCACGACCACCGGCCGAGGCGCCGAGCACCGCGAGCACCTCGGAGGCGTTGCCCCGCAGCACCGTCGGACCGAGCGCCAGCAGGTCCCGGGCGAGGGCCGTCCGCACCGGCAGGGAGCCGACGGCGACCGGGTCGAGCACCCAGGGCGTGCCGGCGTCGACCGCTGCCGAGGCGGCTTCGAGCGACGCGGCCCGGGGTTCGGCGTGCGGCGTGCCGGTGTTCACCAGCAGGGCGTCGGCGACCCGGGCGAACGGCCCGGCCTCGGTGACGACGTCGACCATCGCGGCCGAGGCGCCGAGCGCGAGCAGCACGTTCGCGGTGACGTTCTGCACCACGGTGTTCGTGATGCAGTGCACCAGGGGACTCCGGGCGCGGACGGCCTCGAGGAGTTCGGCGGTCCGACGGGCCCAGTCGGGGGCGGGCGCAGCAGTGTGCATGGACGATCCCTTCGCGAGTACGAGCTCGAGCAGGTTCGACGGGTGTGATCTCAGCCGCTGGTTGCGGCACCCCGTGTCTCGACCGACACCGTACACGAGCGGCTCCGACGTCTCCGGTCACATGACGGGTCCCGTGTGACAGGGTTGACGGGTGCCAGACACCACGCCTCCCGGGCCGCCTCCCGGCCCCCGCGACCCCGGCGACGCCTGGGCGGTCGGCCCCGACGGCACCAAGGCCTGGGGGCGCTTCGGCGCGGCCGGACTCCTCGTCGACGACGGCTCCGGGCGCGTGCTCCTGCAGCACCGCGTCGAGTGGAGCCACCACGGCGGCACCTGGGGGATCCCGGGCGGAGCCCGCCACCTCGGCGAGGACGCCGTGACCGGGGCGCTCCGCGAGTCGGCGGAGGAAGCCGGCGTGCCCGAGGACGGCGTGGACCTCCGGCACACCGCCGTGCTGGACCTCGGGTTCTGGACGTACACGACGGTGGTGGGGCGCGCCTCCAGGGCCTTCGAACCGGTGATCGCGGACCGCGAGAGCCTCGAACTGGCCTGGGTGCCCGTCGGCGACGTCGAGGACCTGCCCCTGCACCCCGGGTTCGGGGCGTCGTGGCCGGCGCTGCGGGCACGGATCGAGACGACACCGCACGTCGTGGTGGACGCGGCGAACGTCGTCGGCAGTGTGCCGGACGGGTGGTGGAAGGACCGGGCGGGGGCTGCGTCGCGGCTGCTCGGGTCGGTGGGGGCGCTCGCCGCGGCGGGTGTGTCGGCCGAGGTGCTCGCGCTGCCGTTCGACCGGTGGTGGCCGCGGTGGACCGTGGTGCTCGAGGGTGCCGCGCGGGACGCCGTGGGCGCCGACGACCCGGTGTCCGTCGTGCGCGCGCCGGGGTCGGGTGACGACGCGATCGTCGAGGCTGCCCGGGCCGCGGTGGACGCCGGCCACACGCCGGTCGTCGTGGTGACCGCCGACCGCGAGCTCCGGGCCCGCGTCGAGGAGCTCGGCGCCGCGGTGCACGGGCCGGCCTGGCTGCGCGACCAGTTCTGACCGCGCGGTCCCAGCTACGCGGGGATGTGCTTCCGCGACGACACCAGGATCGCCACCCACGACAGCACCCCGAGCCCGACGACCACCCACAGGATCGTCGGCACCGCCACGACGTTCGCCACCGCGGCGATGACCGCGGGCGCCAGGAACCCGGCGTACGCCGCCGCGTAGAACACCCCGGTGAGCCCGGCCAGGTCGCGTGTCCCCGCGATCCGCTGGACCTCGAGCAGGCTCGACACGAGCGCCAGCCCGATGCCGAGGCCGATCACGACGTTCGCCACGAGCCCGATCGCCACGGACTGCAGCTGGACCGCCACGACGACCACGGCGATGCCCGCGGTCATGAGTGCCACGGCGGTCAGCAGCCCGCGTGCCGACAGGAGCGAGGTGACCCGCCCGGCGAGGGGCTGCACGGCACTCGACACCCCGAGAGCGACGACGGTGGCGGCGGTGGCGAACACGAGCCCCCACGTGCCGGTCGCCCCGGCGAGCTTCGTCGGCAGGTACCCGTACCCGATCGCTGCGGACCCGAAGATCCACGGCGCGGCGACGAGCACGACCCGGGTGAACCGGCGGTGCCCGGCGCTCGGCACGGCGAGCTGCTTCCACCAGGGACCGGGCAGACCACCGGAGCGGCTCGTCTCCGGCGTGCGCCAGACGATCACGGCGAAGGGGACGGCGACGCAGATGTGCACGAGGAAGGGCAGGACCTCGGGGATCGGCCCCCACTGCGCGATGAGCCCGGCGACGAGGGCACCCGACGCCGACCCGAGGGTGAACGCCAGTGACGCCCGGCGTGCACCGGACCCGGCGTCGGCCGACGGGTCGAAGCGTCCCTGCGAGAGCTCCTTCACCCAGCTGTTGCCGACCGCCATCGCGATCCCGACGGTGACCCCGGAGAACAGGCGTCCGGCCATGAGGAACCCCGCGCCGAGCGGGCCGAACGCCAGCAGTCCGCTGCCGACGACGGCCGAGACGATCCCGGCGAGCATGAGCGGGCGGCGGCCGTGCCGGTCGGACAGGGACCCGGCGACGAGGAGCGCCGGCGCGAGCCCGAGCACGTACACGCCGAGGAAGACGTTCACGAGCAGCGACGAGTAGTGCGCGCGCTCCTCGTACATGAGCAGCAGGGGTGAGAACTGGTTCCCGCCCCACGAGCACACGAACACCGCGCCCCAGACGGCGACCCACGGCAGGACGCGTGCGTTCGGGACCGCGAGCGAGCCGGTGGTCGGGACGCTGCCGGTGGTGGCGCTCACAGGGCGCCCCGGTGCGACGCGACGTGGGCGCGGAGGACCTCGGCGTAGCGGAGGGCGTCGCCGGCCTCGAGCGCGGCGGCCAGTGCGCGGTGGTCCTCGAGGGACGCCTGCAACTGGGACGGCTGGAGCCGCATCAGGTGGTGCCGCAGCCGCTGCTGCCGGTCGCGCAGGGTCCGGGCGAACATGACGGCGATGGCGTTCCGCGACGCCCCGATGACAGCACCGTGGAACTCCGCGTCGACCTCGATGAACCGGTCGACGTCGCCGGTCGCGACCGCCTGCTCCTGTTCCGCGAGCATCGCCTGGAGGAACGGGGTGACGTCCGCCACGCGCCCGTCGGTGACGACGCGGGTCGCCGCGGTCGACTCGATCGCCTCCCGCATCTCGAGCACGTCGGCCGCCTCGCTCGGGGACATCGGCCGGACGACGGCGCCCTTCCGGGACTCGAGGGTGAGTAGGTCCTCGGCGGCGAGACGCAGGAACGCCTCGTGCACGGGCGTCCGCGACACGCCGATCTCCTGGCAGAGCGCGTTCTCGCTGATCGCCGTGCCGCCGGGCAGGTCGCCGCGGATGATCGCGCGCTTCACGTGGTCGTAGGCCCGGTCGGACGCTGCCTGGGCGGTGGTGTTCGTGCTCGGGGTGCTCACGGTCGACGATCCTACCCCTTGCATGCAACGGTGCATGCGGTCGTGTCACGCGCTGTTCACACGTGGACCGCGACACCGGGGCACACGGGCGGATACGCTGGGCCACCACGTCAACGGAGACGTACAACAGGAGGTTCCGATGGAGCGGATCACCAGGGCCGACGATCGCGTGCACCGCCCGGCAGGGCCGTGGACACCGACCGTGCACCGGCTGCTCGCCCACCTGCACGAACAGGGGTTCGTCGCAGCACCGGAACCGATCGAGCTCGGGCACACGCTCGAGACCGTCTCGTTCGTCCCCGGCGAAGCGGGGGAGTACCCGTGGACGGCCGACGTCGCGAGCGAGGCCGCCCTCGTCACGACCGCCCGGCTGCTGCGGCACTACCACGACGCCGCCGCCACCTTCACGCGCGACGACGACCGCGACGTCTGGTCCCAGGCGGAGCGGTACCCCGCCGAGACGATCGTGCACGGCGACTTCGCACCGTACAACTGCGTCTACGACGGCATCGCCGCGGTCGGGCTCATCGACTTCGACACCGCGCACCCCGGGCCGCGGGTCTGGGACGTGGCCAGTGCCGTGTACCGGTTCGCACCGTTCACCACCGGCGTCGTCGAGGGGTCGACCGCGCCGTCGCTCGACGAACGGCTCGACCGTGCCGCCGAGTTCTGCCGCGCCTACGAGCTGGACGCCCGGTCGCGCGAGGTCCTCGCCGAGACGATCCTCGGCTCCCTCGTCGCGTTGGTCACGACCATGGAGACCGAGGCGGCGGCCGGGAACCCGAAGTTCGTCAGCGACCTGCAGCACGGGCACGCCGACCTCTACCGGGCCGACGTGGCGTACATCGAGCAGCACGCCGACGAGATCACCGCAGCCGTCGCCTGACCGCGACGGCGATGCTGGTGCCATGACGACCACACCGGCCCAGCTGCGTGCGATGCGCCTCGCCGCCCAGGGCATCGCCGTGCCCGGGCTCGGGCCGACCCAGGTGGTGGAACGCATGCTCGCCGTCCAGGGGCAGGACCTCGGGCAGGTCACCTGGGCCATCGGCGTCCGCGCGCCCGGGTCCACGCGCGACGACGTCCGCGCCGCGTTCGACCGCGGCGAGGTCGTCCGTTCGTGGCCGATGCGCGGCACCCTGCACGCGATGCGCCCCGACGACCTCCGACTGCTGCTCTCCCTCACCGCCGATCGGACGATCCGCTCCATCGCCCGGCGTGCGATCGAGCTCGGCATCGACGACGACGTCCTCCGCACCGCCCGGGACGCCACGGCCGACGCACTGTCCGGCGGTCGGTCACTCGTGCGCGACGACCTGTTCGACGTCTACCGAGGCGCCGGCATCGACCCGACGCGAGGGCTGGGGTACCACGTGCTGCTCCGCCTCGCGCTCGAGGGGCTGGTCGCCTGGGGGCCCACCGCCCGCGTCGGCCAGGGGCTCGTGCTCCTCGACGAGTGGGCGCCGGCGACGGCCGACCTGCCCGACCGCGACGAGGCCCTGCGGCGGGTGCTGATCGGTCACCTGCGCGGGAGGGGCCCGGTGACCGAGGCCGACACCGCCTCGTGGACGAAGCTGCCGCTCGGCGACGTCCGACGTGCCCGAGCGGTGGCCGGTGACGCCGTGGAGGACCTCGGCGACGGACTCCTCGCCCTCGCCGACCGACCCGACCCGGGGGGTGTGCCGACCGGGCACCTCCTGCCCGGGTTCGACGAGTACCTCCTCGGGTACGCCGACCGCTCCGTCCAGCTCGACCCCGTGCACGCCGACCGGGTCGTCCCCGGCGCCAACGGCATGTTCCTGCCGATGGCCGTCGTGCGGGGTCGGGTCGTCGGGACCTGGAGCCGCACCGAGCGCACCCGCGACGTCCGGGTCACCGTCACGCCCTTCGAGCCGCTCGACGCCGGTGCGGTCCGCGCCCTCGAGGCCGCTGCCGACCGGTACGGATCGTTCCTCGCCGCCCCCGTCTCCTTCGCCGTCGCCTGACCACCTGAGTCCCCCACGCCGTCCGCGACACCGCACCGGTCGATCGACAGGTGCCTCGTCGCAGACCCGGTGCCGGCGTACCGGACCCGACCCGTTCCTCCAGGCAGCACCCAGCAGCCACGCGGCGGACTCCGACGCTCCCTCGGGTAATGTCGCAGGGCCATGACCGACAGCCCGGCCGACGCCACCCCGTACGAAGTCCTCGGCGTCCGAGCGACCGCCGACGACGACGAACTCCGCCGCGCCTACCGCCGCGCCGCTCGCGAGTCCCACCCCGACCTCGGCGGCGACGCCCGCCGCTTCCGCCAGGTCCAGATCGCCTGGGAACGCATCGGCACCCCCGCCGCACGCCGCGCCTACGACGCGGGATCCCAGCGCGGCAGCCAGCAGAGCGCGTCCGGCCCGTCCGGTTCCTCCGCCTGGAGGAGCGACACCGGCCGCGACGCCTACGCACCCCCGGCAGCGCGTCGCGATGCACGTCCGCGGGCCCGGTCCCACGGACACCCCGGCGGGCGATCGCGCGAGGTCTTCCTGCAGGCCGAGCGCGAGTGGGTCGGCCTCGGGGACCCCATCGAGGACCCCTACGACCCCACGCTCATCCGCTCCGCTCCCCGGCACATCCGACGGCTGCTGGCCGAGGCGCTCGCCGAGGAGGCGACCGCGTCGATCGTCTCCGAGATGGGCATCGGCGTGACGGTCTGGCACGACCTCGACGCGGGGGCCGAGGGCAAGCTCGACCACGCGGTCCTCACCCCGAGCGGGCTGTGGGCCGTCGAGTCGATCGACTGGGGCGCCCCGGTCCGCGTCGAGCACGGCGAGATCACGGGGGAGACCCTGGCATCAGGGGAGCGCCCCGTGAAGGAGCTCGTCCGTGCCGCCCGCGCCGTGCAGAAGCAGACCCGGGTGCGGTTCACCGGCCGGCTGCTCGTGGTGCCGGACTCCGCGGTGGGCGAGGACGTGCAGGTCGTCGGCTCGCCCCGGAAGCCCACGGCGCTCGTCGTCCGCCGCAGTGCGCTCGGCCAGGTGCTGAACGGCGTGTTCTCGCCCGAGGGGAGCGTCGACGTGTTCGAGGTCCGCGACCGCCTGCAGCAGACCGTCCGCTTCGTCTGACGGGAAGGCGGGGTCAGTAGCCGCGGAGCTTCTCGAGGTCGCGGCGCTCCCGCTTGCTCGGGCGTCCGGCGCCGCGGTCGCGCATCGGGACGAAGCCGGCCTCCTCCTTGGGGAGCCGCGGCGGGGTCTTGTCCTCGAAGTGCTTCGCGGCCTCGGGGGCGCTCGTCCGCTTGAGGATGATCCCCGTGACGACGACGATCCGGTCGAACCCGTTCTGCCGGACCCGGACCTCGTCCCCGGGGCCGATCGGCTGCGCGGGCTTCGCACGCTCCCCGTTCACCCGGACGTGGCCGGCCTTGCACGCGGCGGTCGCGGCGGAGCGGGTCTTCGTGATCCGCACCGCCCAGATCCAGCTGTCCACGCGCGCCTTGGCCATCCCCACACTCTAGGCGCGCCCTACGCTGGGGGCGTGGAGGGCACCGGACAGGACGCGATCGCCCGGGCACTCGCGCTCGGGGTCCTCCGGGACGCCGCGGTCGGGGACCGCCTGGTCGTGCGGGCGCACCACGGCGGGGGAGCGCAGGACGCGCTCGGGGTCATCGTCGCCCGGACCGCGTCGTCCGTGACGATCGACACCCGCCGGGGTCCGGTCGAGGTGGCGCTCGCCGACGTCGTCGCCGCGAAGCCGGTCCCGCCGCCGCCCGCACCACGCCCGCGCCGCCCCTGAGTCCGCCGGTCCGACCTCGCGCGCACCGGAAGCGCGCGCGCCCGGCGAGCCGCCACCGCCCCCGCACCGGCCCCGACGTAGCCTCGTGCCATGGCCGTCCCCGTCCCACTCGGCACCGAGGACCGCACCGCCCGCTTGACCCTCCGCCGCCCCGACGCGTGGCGCCGTGAGGACTCGGCACAGGCGGATCTGCGCGTCACCGGCGACGACGTCGTGCTCACCGTCCGATCCCGTCCGAGCGACCGGACCGTCGCGGAGGAGCACACGAGTCTGCTCGAACGCCTCCCCGGTTCGGTCGAGGGGCTCCGACTCATCGGCTCCGACCCGTGGACGACCGCGGGAGCGCCGGCGCGCCTCGTTGAGTACGTCCGACCCGACGAGGGCGGCGACGTCGCGGGAGCGCACCTGCTCTTCGTCACCGGGCGGCACCGCGTCGACCTCACCATCGAGCGGCCCCTCGCCCGGATGCTCGCCACCGACGACCTCGTGTCCGCCGTCCTCGACAGCGTCCGCGCCACCGAACCCGCGCCGTCGCGGGTGCAGCGCGACCTCGAGGCACTGCCCGAGCCCGCACCGGCCGCCGACCTCGAGGGCACCCACCTCGGCTCCGAGGCCCTCGCCACCCTGCGCTCGCTCGCCGGCCGTCGCTGGAACCCCACGCTCCTCCGCACGCCCGCCGGACGCGAGCTCATCGAGTCCGGCCTGGTCGGCCGGCTCGGCACCCTGCCCGAGTCGACGCAGGCGCTCCTCGCACCGTGGGAGGGCGATGCCCAGCCCGTGACCCTGGAACAGCGGCTGCCCGACGGGCGCACCACGCGCCTCCAGGCCTGGTCGGAGACCGTCGTGGACGGGACGGACGAGACGGGCGCGGTGATCGCGCAGCTGCCGGTCGAGCGCGTGGTCGCGCTCGTGGCCGGGAGGCTCGGCATCGGTCCGGCGTGGACCTTCCCGTTCCGCACGGGGTCGCTCCGGGCGGACCTGCTCGGGCGTCGGACCTCCGGGGCGGACGCCGCCCCGGACCTGCCGACGGCGATCGCCGAGGCGGACCCGCGGCTCGCGCGCTTCTGGGCGGCTCCGTGGACGGTGTCGTCGCTGCGTCGTCCGGGGAAGCCGAACCCGATCGTCGTCGTGCACGCGGCGGGGCAGGGCTTCGCGCGCGTCGGACGCACGGAAGCCGGGGAGACCGTCTTCGCGACGGACTCCCCGGCGAACGTGTACCGGTCGGTGGTGCGGGCGCTGCTCGGCTGAGCCGTTCTCTGCTAGGCCGCGGGGCCGGCGGTCAGGGTGACCGTGACGGTCTTCGCGGCACCGGTGCTGTCGGTGTACCCGACCGTCACCTTGTCCCCGACCGAGTGCGACTGGATCGCCGAGGTCAGCGCGTCCGAGCTCGCCACGGCGGTGCCGTCGATGCTCGTGATGGTGTCGCCGGCGGCGAGACCGGCCGACGCGGCGCCGGAGCCCTCGACCGTGCCCGCGACCGCGACGCCGCCCGTCGATGCCGTCCCGCTGACCTCGACCCCGAGGAACGCCGGCAGTCCGATGGTGATCGTCGACGACGACTCGCCCGCGAGGATCTTGTCCGCGATCGACTTCGCCGTGGTGATCGGGATCGCGTACCCGGTGACGTCCGCCGTGCCCGATGACGCCGCGGTGGCCATGCCGACGACCTCGCCCTCGCTGTCGAGCACCGGACCGCCCGAGTCGCCCGAGACGATGTCCGCCGCGACCTCGATGAGTCCCTGCAGCGACTCGGTGCCCGTGCCCGACTCGCTCTGCACCTGGATGTCCTGGTCGGTCGCGGTCACGGTGCCCTCGGCGGCGACGAGGTTGCCGGTGCCCTCGGCGTTGCCGACGTCGGTCACGGTGTCGCCGGTGCTCGGCTCGCCGTCGTCGTCGAGCGTCACCGTGGACAGGCCCGACGCGCCCTCGAGCTTGAGGACCGCGACGTCGTGGGTGGCGTCCGTCCCGACGACGTCCGCCTTGTACTCCTTGCCGGTCGTCTCGTCGGTGACCGTGATGCTCGTCGCGCCCTGGATGACGTGGTTGTTCGTGAGGATCGTGCCGTTCGAGGTGAGGATCATGCCCGTGCCGGCCGCCTGCGACGACTCGTCGTAGTTGAGGACCGTGTTGATCGTCACGACGCCCTTCTTCTGGGCGCTCGTCGCCGCGGTCGCCGCGGACTCGGTGCTCGTGCCGCTGCCGCCGTCGCTCGACCCGCTGCCGGTGCCGTCGCCCGGCACCGTGAAGCCGTTCGTGCCGCTGCCGTCGGAGCCGGTGCCGGAACCCGATCCGGTATCCGGCAGCGTCGTGCCCTGCGACTGGCTCGAGGTCGTGGTCGTGTGCTGCGAGGACAGTCCGAGCGCGGTCCCGCCCGCCGCACCGACGATCGCCAGGGCCGCGATCCCGGAGCCGATCATCAGGCCCAGCCGCCGGGGCCGCTTCGTTCCGTGGTTCGCTGCGGCGGCGCCGTGCACCCAGCCGTGCTGGAACCCGGGGAGCGACGGGCTGCCGATCAGGAACGGGCCGCGGCCGTCCGGGGTGTAGCCGTAGGGGCCGGAGCCGTCGGGCCCGTAGAGGAACGGCCCGCTGCCGTCGAACGCGTAGGCCGAGCGGAGGGTCGACGGGTCGGCGTGCGGTGCCTCCCACGTCGCCCCGGCCTGCGGCTGCGCGGCGTCGGTGCGGGCGGTGCCGTTCTCGTCGGCGGCGGGGTTCGGGGTCTCGTTCATCAGTGCTCTCCGGTCGTCCCTCGGCTGCCCGGTCGGGCGTCGATGGGTACGAGTACAGGCCCGGTTCCCATGACGAACCTATGAACGGACCCTGCGGCTGCTCACGGCTTGCTCGGGGGTCGCCGTACGACGTCGTCCGTTAGGGTTGCCTTACTTCCCATGCGTTCGCCGTCGCCCACCCCTCCTGCGCCCAGCTCCGTGTCCCGCCTCGTCGGCGCCACCGTGCTGGCGGTGGTCGTCCTCGTCGTGGCGGTGGCGCTCTCGGTGGCCTTCGGCTCCCGCCCGATCCCGCTCGGCACCGTGCTCGACACCGTCCTGCACCCCGGACGGAACGACGAGATCGGCCTGATCGTGCTCGGCAACCGCGTGCCCCGCACCGTCGTCGGACTCCTCGCCGGGTCCGCGCTCGGGGTCGCCGGCGCCGTCATGCAGGGCGTCACCCGGAACCCGCTCGCCGATCCGAGCGTCCTCGGCATCAACTCGGGGGCCGCGCTCGCGGTCGTCGCCGGGATCGCGCTGTTCGGCGTCAGCGGCACCGCCGCGTACCTGCCGTTCGCCTTCCTCGGGGCCGCCCTCGCCGCGCTCCTCGTGTACGGCATCGCCGCCGTGGCCCGCCGGGGGCTGTCGCCCGTCGGACTCGCCCTGTCCGGGGCCGTCGTCGCCGCTGCACTGTCCTCGATCACCACGGCGGTGCTCGTGACGAGCCAGAGCCTCCTCGACCAGCTGCGCTTCTGGCAGGTCGGAGCGCTGGCCGGCAAGGACCTCGGCACCGCCGGGGTGATCACGGTCCCGGTGCTCGTCGGGCTCGTCATCGCCTTCGCCCTCGGCCGGTCGCTCAACACGCTCGCGCTCGGCGACGAGCTCGCCGCGTCGCTCGGGCAGCGTGTCGTGCTCGTGCGCGCCGTCGGGGGAGTCGTCACCGTGCTGCTCGCCGGGTCGGCCGTCGCGGCAGCAGGGCCGATCGCGTTCATCGGGCTCGCCGTGCCGCACGCCGTCCGTCGGTTGAGCGGGCCGGACCACCGCTGGACGATCCTGCTGTCGGCCATCGTCGCGCCGGCGCTGCTGCTCGTCGCCGACGTGATCGGCCGCGTCGTGGCGTACCCGGGGGAGCTGCAGGTCGGCATCGTCACGGCGCTCATCGGCGCGCCGGTGTTCATCTGGCTCGTACGGTCGCGGGCGGTGAAGGGCCTGTGACCGCCGTGCGCCGCGAGTGGCTCGTGCTCGGTGCCGTCCTCGTCCTGCTCGTCGCCCTCGTGCTCGTCGGGCTCGGCGTCGGCGAGATCCCGCTCTCGCCCGTGCAGGTCGCGAGCGCGCTCGTCGGGCACGGCGACACCGTCTCGGACTTCGTGATCGGGCAGCTCCGTGGCCCCCGGGTCGCCGGGGCGATCCTCGTGGGGGCGTCGCTCGGCGTGGCCGGTGGCATCGTGCAGAGCGTCGTCCGGAACCCCATCGCGAGTCCGGACGTCATCGGCATCACCTCGGGCGCGAGCGCTTCGGGCCTGACCGCCATCGTCCTGTTCGGCGCGAGCGGCGGGACCCTGTTCTCGGTGGTGCTCGTCGGTGCCGTCCTCGTCTCCCTCGTCATCGCCGGACTCGCGTGGCGTCGGGGGATCACCGGCAACCGGGTCGTCCTCGTGGGCATCGGCGTCGCGGCGATCTGCCTGAGCATCACCGGGTGGATGCTCACGAGCGGCACGGTCACCCAGGCCGGCACCGCGCTGCTCTGGCTCTCCGGCAGCCTGAACGCCGTCGACCGGAACCTCGTCGGGGTCCTCGCCGTCGTCTTCGTGGTGTTCACGACACTCGCCCTCCTGCAGTCCTCGCGGCTCACCGTGCTGACCCTCGGCGACGAGGTGGCCTCGGCGCTCGGGCTCCGGCCGAACCGCGCGAAGGTGCTGCTCCTGCTGACCGCCGTGTGCCTGACCGCCGCCGCCGTGGCCACCGCGGGACCGGTGTCCTTCGTCGCGCTGATGGCGGCCCCCATCGCCCGGAGGCTCGTCGGGGGCGGACGGGTCGCCCTCGGGTCGACCGCCGCCGTCGGTGCCGCGATCACACTGGCGAGCGACCTCATCGCCCAGTTCGCGATCCCGGGGAACGCGCTGCCGGTCGGTGTGGTGACGGGGGTCATCGGGGCGCCCTACCTGCTGTGGCTGCTCGCGCGCGGGCGCTGACGCATCCGTGTTCCCGGTACGTTCGCTGTACGCGTTCTGCCGAGTTGTCCCCAGCCCCGTTCGGGGCTCCCGTTCGGCCGCTCGTTTCCGATACGCTGGTGCGCCAAGAGGAGGAGGTCCACGATGCCAGAACCAGTGGTCCCGCAGCCGGACGGTCAGAAGACCCCTGAGCAGCGGCTGGTCGACACCACACTGACCTTCAGCATGGACATGGGGGCGGCGCTCACTGCCGAGTCCGGTGTGTCCGCCGAAGAACGTGAAGCGATCAACGCGCTGCCCTCCGGGTCGGCGCTGCTCGTGGTCCGTCGCGGGCCGAACGTCGGTGCTCGGTTCCTCCTCGACTCGGACGTCACCACGGCGGGGCGCCACCCCGACGCCGACATCTTCCTCGACGACGTCACGGTGTCGCGCAAGCACGCCCAGTTCCTCCGCCACGGCACGAGCTTCAGCGTGAAGGACAACGGGTCGCTCAACGGCACGTACTTCGACGGCGTCCGCATCGACGAAGCACTCCTCACCGACGGGTCCGAAGTGCAGGTCGGCAAGTTCCGCCTGACCTTCTACGCCTCCCGGGTCGACCTGGCGCGCCTGGCGACCGCGTAGTGGCCGCACGGTCCGCCGCGGCCCGGGCGGGGTCCGCGGTCTCGGACCTGCTCACGATCGGGCAGGTCCTCGCTCGCCTCAAGCCGGAGTTCCCGGACCTGTCGAGCTCGAAGCTCCGGTTCCTCGAAGAGCGCGAGCTGGTCACCCCGATCCGCACCGCGAGCGGCTACCGGAAGTTCTCGGCGGCCGACGTCGAGCGGCTCCGGATCGTCCTCGGGCTGCAGCGCGACCACTACCTCCCGCTCAAGGTCATCAAGGACTACCTGGCCGACCTCGACGCCGGGCGTGAACCGGTGCTCCCCGGGGGCGGCGACGCGCCGAAGCCGTCCATCCTCGGGCGTGAGCGGCGTTACACCCGCGACGAGACGGTCCGTGCTGCCGGTGCCTCGCCGATGCTCCTCGCCGACGCGGTCTCGGCGTCGCTGCTGCCCGCTGCCGACACGTACGGCGACGACGGGGTCTCGGTGCTCAAGGCCCTCGTCGAACTCCAGCGCACCGGGATCGAACCGCGACACCTCCGCACGATGCGCAGCGTCGCCGAGCGCGAGGTCGGGCTCATCGAGTCCGCGCTCATGCCGGTGTCCCGCCGCGGTGACGCCACGTCCCGGGCGAAGGCGACCGAGCTCGCGCGCGAGATCGCCGGCCACCTCGAGGTGATCCGGTCGAACCTCATCCGCACGGCGATCGGGCGTCTCGACGCATGACGCGCGTCGTGGCTCGTCCCTCCTCGACCGCTGGTGCGCGTCGGTGGGTGGGGCGTATCCTCGACACGCCGGACGCGCCGAGTCGGATGTCCCGCGCCGGAGCGGTCCGAGTCGCTACCGTGGACCTCGGAACAACTCTCAACCCGTCATTGAACGTTCAGTTGGGAGCTCGATCGTCGTGGAAGGCAGCCTGATGAGTGGGAACGACACCCCCGGCACCGAGTCGGAGATGACCCGGTACGACCTCGGGCTGCTCTTCACCGACGGCCTGCCCGAGCACGACGAGCAGAACGGGTACCGCGGTACCGTCGCTGCCCGTGCTGCCGGCATCTCCTACCGCCAGCTCGACTACTGGGCCCGCACCGAGCTCGTCGAGCCGACGATCCGCGGGGCCGCGGGCTCCGGGTCGCAGCGGCTGTACGGCTTCCGCGACATCCTCGTGCTCAAGCTCGTGAAGCGCCTGCTCGACACGGGCATCTCCCTCCAGCAGATCCGCACCGCCGTGAACCAGCTGCGCGAGTCCGGCGTCTCGGACCTGGCGCAGACGACGCTCATGTCGGACGGTGCCTCGGTGTACCTCTGCACCTCCGACGACGAGGTCATCGACCTGGTCTCGCGGGGTCAGGGCGTGTTCGGCATCGCGGTGGGCAAGGTCCTGCGCGAGGTCGAGTCCTCGCTGGTCGAGCTCGACGCGACGCCGGCGGCCGACCCCGACGACGAGCTCGCCGCCCGCCGGGCTTCCCGCGCGTCCTAATCCCGCGCTGGCGGGCCTGCCCGGGCCCGAGCCCGGGCCCGCGTCCGCTCGAGTCGCAAGGTCGCACGTTCTGCCGCGCGCGCCCATTCCGTGCGACATGTTGTGCGACCTCGGCACGCAAGCCGTGGCGTGTCGTGCGACCTCGGCGCGCGCCGGGCGTCGTGCGACCTCGAGCGAGCCTCCGCGGGCGCCACACCGCCCCGACCACGAGGTCGCACGATCTGCCGCGCGAGCCCGTTCCCCGCGGCAGTTCGTGCGACCTGGTCGGACGTGAGCCGCATGTCGAGCGACCTCGCGGGGTGAACCCGAGCGTGTTGTCCGGCGGTGGTGCGACGGAGGCGAGGCGCGCCTCCCGGTCGATGTCGTGCGCCGTGCCGGAGGCGAGGTCGCACGTTCTGCCGTTCGGGCCAGCTCCCGGCGGCACTTTGCGCGACCTCGGCGAACGCGAGCGGCGTGTTGCGCGACCTCGGCGAAGCCGAACGGGCCCACGGCCGAGCGCCAGCGGGCGCGACGCGCCCTAGGCCGCGCCGCCCTCGGCGTACGGGCCGATCTTGC
This sequence comes from Curtobacterium sp. MCBA15_016, assembly GCF_001865105.1. Taxonomy (NCBI): domain Bacteria; kingdom Bacillati; phylum Actinomycetota; class Actinomycetes; order Micrococcales; family Microbacteriaceae; genus Curtobacterium; species Curtobacterium sp. MCBA15_016. The sequence goes on along the minus strand of NZ_MJGR01000013.1, from coordinate 40,374 downwards.
CCGTGCGCATGATGCGCTCGAGCAGCTGGTCGAAGTTCTTCGCCATCTCCTGCGCCGACTCACCCGGCCACACGTGCAGGGGCTTCGCCGCACCCTGCGCCTGCTGCAGCGAGGTCCGCTCGGGCAGCTGCGGCGAGAGCACGAGCGGGCCGAACATGTCGCGGAGCTCCTTGATGCGGAACTGGTGCTCGAGCGACTGCACGCGGGCACGGTTCACGATGATGCCGAGCGGCTGCAAGCGGGGGGAGAGCCCGCGGCGGATCTCCTCGATCGCGCGGAGGGCCCGGTCGGCAGCGGCCACCGAGAAGAGTCCGGGCTCGGTGACGACGGTCACACGGTCGGACGCAGCCCAGGCGGTGCGGGTGAGGGCGTTCAGCGACGGCGCGCAGTCGATGAGGACGAGGTCGTAGTCCTGCTCGACGTTCGCGAGGGCCTCTTCGAGCTTCCAGATGTCGCGGATGGACGGGTGCGGCCCGTCGAAGTTGATGGCCGAGGGCGATCCGACCATGACGTCGATCTTGCCCTGGGAGCCCTTCGTCCACCCCGAGGGGGCGATCGCCTGACGGACGATCTTCTCCTTCGGGTTCTCGAGGACGTCCGCCACGTTGAGGTGGCCGGAGATGTTGATGTCGAGGCCGGTCGAGACGTCCGACTGCGGGTCGAGATCCACCACCAGCGTGCGCAGTCCCTTGGCGAACGCGGCCGAAGTCAGGCCGAGCGTCACCGTCGTCTTGCCGACACCACCCTTGAGGGAGCTCACGCTGAGTACATGCACGGTGAGCAACGTTACCGCCAGTAGGGTTGTCTCACCTCAACCCGGGCTGAAAGGGACCTCGTGTTCAGCAAGATCCTGGTCGCCAATCGTGGCGAGATCGCCATCCGTGCCTTCCGGGCCGCGTACGAGCTGGGGGCGAAGACCGTCGCCGTCTACCCGTACGAGGACCGCAACTCCCTGCACCGCCTCAAGGCGGACGAGGCCTACCTGATCGGCGAGCGCGGACATCCCGTCCGCGCCTACCTGGACGTCTCCGAGATCGTGCGTGTCGCACGCGAGTCGGGTGCCGACGCGATCTACCCCGGCTACGGCTTCCTGTCCGAGAACCCGGAGCTCGCCGCCGCAGCCGCTGCCGCGGGCATCACGTTCATCGGCCCGGGTGAGCACGTGCTCGAGATGGCGGGCAACAAGGTCACCGCGAAGGAGCACGCGGTCGCGGCCGGTGTCCCGGTCCTCGCGAGCACCCCGGCGAGCCGCGACATCGAGGAACTCCTCGCCGGCGCGGACGCCATCGGGTTCCCGGTGTTCGCGAAGGCCGTCGCCGGTGGCGGTGGCCGTGGCATGCGCCGGGTGGAGACGAAGCCCGAGCTGCGTGCGGCCCTCGAAGAGGCGATGCGCGAGGCCGACAGCGCCTTCGGCGACCCGACGATGTTCCTCGAGCAGGCCGTCATCCGTCCGCGCCACATCGAGGTGCAGATCCTCGCCGACGCCACCGGCACCGACGCCGGCACGATCCACCTGTTCGAGCGCGACTGCTCGGTCCAGCGCCGGAACCAGAAGGTCGTCGAGATCGCGCCGGCGCCGAACCTCGACCCGGCGATCGCGCAGGCGCTGCACCGCGACGCCGTCGCCTTCGCCCGGTCGATCGGGTACGTGAACGCCGGCACGGTGGAGTTCCTGCTCGACACCGAGGGCGAGCGTGCGGGCCAGCACGTCTTCATCGAGATGAACCCGCGCATCCAGGTCGAGCACACCGTCACCGAAGAGGTCACGGACGTCGACCTCGTCCAGTCGCAGATGCGCATCGCCGCCGGGCAGACCCTCGGCGACCTCGGCCTGTCGCAGGACAGCGTCCGCGTGCACGGCGCAGCCCTGCAGACACGCATCACCACCGAGGACCCGACGCAGGGCTTCCGCCCGGACACGGGTCGCATCACGACCTACCGCAGCCCGGGTGGCGCGGGCGTCCGCCTCGACGGCGGCACGGTCGCCACCGGCGCGCAGATCAGCCCGCACTTCGACTCGATGCTCGCGAAGATGACCTGCCGCGGGCGGGACTTCCCGGCGGCGGTGGCCCGGGCGAAGCGCGCCCTCGCGGAGTTCCGCATCCGGGGCGTCTCCACGAACATCCCGTTCCTGCAGGCCGTGCTCGAGGACCCCGACTTCGACCGCGGCGACATCTCGACGAAGTTCATCGAGGAGCGCCCGCAGCTGTTCGGCGGCCACGTCTCGAAGGACCGCGGCACGAAGGTGCTGAACTGGCTCGCCGACGTGACGGTGAACAAGCCGAACGGCGAGCGTCGCCCGCAGACCGTCGAGCCGAGCGAGAAGCTGCCGACGATCGACCTCGGCGCCCCGGTCCCCGAGGGGCAGCGCGACCGCCTCCGCCTGCTGGGTCCGGCCGAGTGGGCGAAGGCGCTCCGCGGTCAGACCGAGCTCGCCGTCACCGAGACGACGATGCGCGACGCCCACCAGTCGCTCCTCGCGACCCGTGTGCGCACGAAGGACCTCGTCGCGGTCGCCCCGTACGTCGCCCGACTCACGCCGCAGCTGCTCAGCGTCGAGGCCTGGGGCGGTGCCACCTACGACGTGGCGCTCCGCTTCCTCGGCGAGGACCCGTGGGAGCGGCTCGCCTCGCTGCGCGAGGCGATGCCGAACATCCCGATCCAGATGCTGCTCCGCGGACGCAACACCGTCGGCTACACGCCGTACCCGACCGAGGTGACGGACGCGTTCGTGGCCGAGGCGGCCGCGACGGGTGTCGACGTGTTCCGCGTGTTCGACGCGCTCAACGACGTCAGCCAGTTGCGTCCGGCCCTGGAGGCGGTGCTCGCCACCGACACGGCCGTCGCCGAAGCGGCGCTCTGCTACACCGCCGACCTCCTCGACCCGTCCGAGGACCTCTACACGCTCGACTACTACCTCCGCCTCGCGGAGCAGATGGTCGAGGCCGGTGCGCACGTCATCGGTATCAAGGACATGGCCGGCCTGCTCCGCGCCGGCGCGGCCGAGCGGCTCGTCACCGCCCTGCGGGAGCGCTTCGACCAGCCGGTGCACGTGCACACGCACGACACCGCGGGCGGACAGCTCGCGACGCTCCTCGCCGCGGCCCGTGCCGGTGCCGACGCGGTGGACGTCGCCGCCGCGCCGATGGCCGGCACGACCAGCCAGCCGAGCATGTCCGCGCTCGTCGCCGCCCTGGCGCACACCGAGCGCGACACGCGGCTCTCCCTCGACGCCGTCGGCGACCTCGAGCCGTACTGGGAAGCGGTGCGGCGTGCGTACGCCCCGTTCGAGTCCGGCCTGCCGGGTCCGACGGGCCGCGTGTACAAGCACGAGATCCCCGGCGGTCAGCTGTCGAACCTCCGCCAGCAGGCCATCGCGCTCGGGCTCGGCGACCGCTTCGAGCAGGTCGAGGACTGGTACGCCGAGGCAAACCGGATCCTCGGCCGCCCCACGAAGGTCACGCCGTCGTCGAAGGTCGTCGGCGACCTCGCGCTGCAGCTGGCCGCGGTGGACGCCGACCCGGTCGACTTCGAGCAGAACCCGCAGAAGTACGACATCCCGGACTCCGTCGTCGGCTTCATGGCCGGCGAACTCGGCGACCTGCCCGGTGGCTGGCCCGAGCCCTTCCGGTCGAAGGTCCTCGCGGGCCGCGACGTCCGGCTCGAGATCACGCCGGTGCCGGACGCCGAGGGCGCACACCTGGAGACCCCCGGTCCCGAACGGCGACAGGCCCTCAACCGCCTGCTCTTCCCGCAGCCGACGCAGCAGTTCGAGCGCGTCCGCGAGCAGTACGGCGACCTGTCCGTCGTGCCGACCGTCGACTACCTGTACGGCCTGCGCCCCGAGCAGGAGCACGTCGTGCCGCTCGGCAAGGGCGTGGACCTGTTCGTCGGGCTCGAGGCGATCGGCGAGGCCGACGCGCGCGGCGTCCGCACGGTCATGGCGACGATGAACGGGCAGCTCCGCCCGGTGTACGTCCGCGACCGCTCGATCGAGGTCGAGACCAAGGCCGCCGAGCAGGCGGACAAGACCGACCCGAAGCACGTCGCGGCACCGTTCTCCGGTGTCGTGACGCTCAAGGTCGCCGTCGGTGACGTCGTCGAAGCCGGACAGGCCGTGGCGAGCATCGAGGCGATGAAGATGGAAGCGGCCATCACGGCACCCGTCGCGGGGACCGTCGGCCGACTCGCGATCCCGGTGACCCAGCAGGTGGACGCCGGCGACCTCCTGGTGGTGCTGCAGTAAATTGACCGTCCGTCCCATCCGCCTGTTCGGCGACCCCGTCCTCCGGTCCCCGGCCGACCCGATCCGTCCAGACGCGCTCGGCAGCGCGGGCATCCGCGACCTCGTGCAGGACCTGGTCGACACCGTCAAGGAGCCCGGCCGCGCCGGCGTCGCCGCTCCCCAGATCGGTGTCGGTCTGCGCGCCTTCTCGTACAACGTCGACGGCGAGGTCGGCTACGTGCTCAACCCCGAGATCGTCGAGGTGTCGGGGGAGCCGGAGCTCATGGACGAGGGCTGTCTCTCCGTCCCTGGCCTGTCGTACCCCACGCGCCGGTACCCGTACGCGAAGGTCCGCGGCGTCGACGTCGACGGGGCCGAGGTCGTGCTCGAGGGCACCGGGCTCATGGCCGAGGCGCTCCAGCACGAGGTGGACCACCTCGACGGCACCGTCTACGTGATGACGCTCGACCCGGAGATCCGCCGCCAGGCGCTCCGCGACATCCGCGCGCAGGACTGGTTCCACTAGTCCTCCGAAGTGCCCACCCTCGGTCGGGCGGCACCCTGACTCGGGGGTGAGGTGCGTGCGCACTCCTGGGTACGGTGACCGCGTCGACCAGGGGAGCACCATGACACAGGGACCAGCCCGCCGCGCCGTCGTCGCCGTCCTCGGCGTCCTCGCCGTCGCCGCGGCCACCGCCGTCGGCCCGGCCACCACCGCGAGCAGCGCGGCCGCCGCCACGGCCGCGACCGTGCCGACCTACACCGAGTCGCCCGACTACGCCACCGAGACCTTCGGCGACCCCTGGGACTACAGCAACACCGCCGACCAGAACACCGACCGCGTCGGCTACGGCCGCTACTCGATCAGCAAGGGCCACCTGATCGGCACCCTCGAGCGCTCCACCTACTTCTCCCCGGTCGAGACCATGCCCGGCACGCTGCCCTACGGCCGCGACGGCGCCCTCCACCCGATCGACACGAAGCGCTACACGCACCTCTCCGTCTCGATGGACCAGCCGTACGCCGGCCGGCAGATCGCGATCAGCTGGTTCACCTGCGCGGCACGATCGCTCAGCTGCATGGGCGGCGTGACGGCGAAGGTCGAGAAGGGGAACCACGTCGTCGACGTCGACCTCACCGGCAAGTCCGTCATGGGCGGGCACGTCCCCTGGACCGGTTCGAAGCCGACGCTGCTCCGCGTGCAGCCGATCGTCGTCCACACCGGCGAGAGCCCGAGCGGGAAGGTCAGCATCGACTGGACCCGGCTCCACGGCGGCTCCGCTCCGCAGGACGCCCTGCCGGCGGGCGACTACGGCACCTTCCGGGTCGTCGCCCGACCGATCGCGGTCGTGGACAGCCCGAACCCCGACCAGGGCAAGGACCTCGCGGCCGTCCAGCGCGGGCGCTCCTGGGTCCTGACGAACGGCGTCGCCGGGCGCGGCGTCACGCTGAAGAACGCCCGGTTCCGCAGCTGGAGCTCCGTCGGCCTCACCGCGCAGAACGCCGGCCCGATCGTGCGCGACCCCGAGGTCGTCTTCCCGGTGTCGGCCTTCGACGGCAAGCAGTACCACTGGCTGTCCTGGTCGATGTCGTACGACGGCGCCTACGACCTCCGCAACGCCCCCGGCGGCGGGAAGATGGCGCGCCTGGTGTGGTCGGTGCGCGGCGCGAAGGGCCTGCAGGTCAGCAACGACGTCCTGACCTTCTCCGGCGCCAACGCCACCCCGGTCGGCCCGAACGAGTCGGGCGAGAACCGCATCGACCTGGCGGCGACGAACCCCCTCGACGAGACGATGCCGAAGGGCAGTCCCGGGTGGAAGCAGGTCGTCACGAGCCTCCGCTGGGACCCGAACGAGGACCGCGGCGCCGCCGTCTGGCACCTCAAGTCGTTCCACCTCCGCGCGGACCCGGCAGCCAACGGGTGGACGCGCATCGGCTTCCACGACGCCGCCTGGACCGCCGGGACGACCGCGAAGGTCACCGTGACCCGCGACGGCACGACGACGAAGCGCGTGCTGGTGGACGGCGTGGCCGTGACGAAGGGTGCGAACAGCGTGCCGTTCGTCCTCGGCACACTGCCGGCGGGCAGCTACCACGCGACCGTCACGCTCCGGCACCCGGACGGCTCGACCGCGACGAGCACCTCCGCGGCGCCCGTCCGGATGTCGGCGGCCCCGGTGGGCGCCCACGACCCGCGCGGGCACGACCAGGCACCGGCGGCCACCGCGACGGGGGTCACGGTCGCGGGCTGGGCCTACGACCCGGACACGACCCGGCCGCTGGCGATCCGCGTCGCCGAGGCCGGGCGGGTCCTCGCGACCGGCACGACCGGCCTCACCCGGAACGACGTCCGGAAGGTGCACCCGGACGCGCCGATCGGCTCCGGCTACCGCTTCGCGGTCCCGCTGGCGAGCGGGTCGCACACCCTCTGCACGACCGCCGTCGGCACCGGCTCGGGCATGCCCGAGACCGACCTCGGATGCCGGACCGTCCGCGTTCCGTGAACGCCGTGGTGACACCCCAACGTGGGATTGTCGCTTTGTCCTGACGAAGAGGTACCGTATCGCCGTCGGCTTCCCACCGACACCGTTTCCCACACCCCCAGGACATCCCCATGACCGCACAGAACGACGAGCTCAGCTCGCACCGCACCCGCACCAACCGTCGCCCCACCGAGGTCCAGGTCACGACCTCCTCGACGGCCGTCCTCGACGCCCCGGAGACGCAGCAACCGCAGGAGCGCTGAGCGCGCGGGCGGACGCGACCACGGGTCGCGCCCCGCGCGCAGGGTGACGCACAGGAGGCGCGGTGCCGGTCCACGGGACCGGCACCGCGCCTCCTGGCACGCGTCGCGGACCTAGCCCCGGCGGCGGCGACCCTCGACGACGGGCGTCGCGGTGGTCTGCACCTTCGACCCCGAGTAGATGTGCTCGACGTCGGCGGCGAAGTCCTTCAGGACGACCGCGCGCTTGATCGTCAGCTTCGGCGTGAGGTGCCCCGATGCCTCGGTGAGGTCGGTGTCGAGCACCGTGAACGACCGGACCGACTCGGCACGTGACACGCGCTGGTTGGCGGCGTCGATCGCCTCCTGCACGGCCTGGTGGACCCGCTCGTCGTAGGCGGCCTCGTGCGCGGTGAGCGCCGGGGTGATCCCGCGCGTCTCGCACCAGCCGGCGAGCATGTCCCGGTCGAGCGTGACGAGGGCGGCGACGAAGGGCTTGCCCTCGCCGACGACGACGACCTGTCCGATGAGCGGGTGCTCGCGGATGCCGTCCTCGAGCGGTGCCGGTGCGACGTTCTTGCCGCTGGCGGTGACGATGAGCTCCTTGGCGCGGCCGGTCACGGTGAGGACGCCGTCGGTGTCGAGCCGGCCGAGGTCGCCGGTCCGGAACCAGCCGTCGACGAGGGCCTTCGCGGTGGCCTCGTCGTTCCGCCAGTAGCGGTCGAAGACGTCGACGCCGCGGATGAGGATCTCGTCGTCCTCGGCGATCCGGATCTCGACGCCCGGGAGCGCGCGGCCGACACTGCCGATCCGGAGCTCCCCGGCTCGGTTCACGGTCGCGGGAGCGGTCGTCTCGGTGAGGCCGTACCCCTCGAGGATGAGCACCCCGATCGACCGGAAGAAGTGCGACAGCCGCGGGGAGAGCGGTGCCGAGCCGCTCACGGCGTAGCGGACGCGGCCGCCCATCGCGTCGCGGAGCTTGGCGTAGACGAGCCGGTCGAAGAGCTTGAAGCGGAGGGCGAGTCCGAGCGGGACCTTCCCGCTCGCGAGGGCCTCGGAGTGCGCGACCGCGGTCTTCGCGGCGGCACGGAAGATCCGACCCTTGCCCCCGAGGTCGGCCTTCTGCTCGGCGGAGTTGTAGATCTTCTCGAACACGCGCGGGACGGCGAGCAGGAACGACGGCTTGAACGTCGACACCGCGTGCATGAGGTCCTTCGTGTCCGGCTCGTGGCCGACGAGGACGCCCGCGGAGACGGACATCACCGCGATGAACCGGGCGAAGACGTGGGCCATCGGGATGAACAGCAGCGTCGAGGCGTCGTCGGCGACGACCTCGGGCATCGCCTCCGACGCGCCCTCCACGGTGGCGGTGAAGTTGTCGTGCCGGAGCACGCAGCCCTTCGGTCGGCCCGTCGTCCCCGAGGTGTAGATGATCGTGGCGTCGTCGTGGCCGTGCACGTCGACGGTGCGCGCGTCGAGCTCGTCGTCGGTGACGTCCTCGCCGAGGCGGACGAGGTCGTCGAGCCCGCCGCCGTCGATCGTCCAGTGCTGGCCGAGGTGCGGCAGGTCCGGTGCGATCGACGCGACACGGCGGGCGTGCTCCTCCTGCTCGACGACGATCGCGACGGCCTCGGAGTCGGAGAGGATCCAGCGCACCTGGTCGGGGGAGCTGGTCTCGTAGACCGGGATCGACACGAGGCCGGCGGTCCACACGGCGAAGTCGACGAGCGTCCACTCGAGGCGGGTGCGCGACAGGATCGCCACGTGCGCGCCGGGCTCGAGGCCTGCGGCGACGAAGCCCTTCGCGATCCCGCGGACCCGACGTTCGACGTCGGCCGCGCTGATCGGGGTCCAGGTGTCGCCGCGGCGCTCGGCGAGGATCGGACGGTCCGGTGTCGCCCGCACCCGCTCGGAGAGCAGTCGGGCAGCCGAGCCGTGGTCGGGTGCGGTGATCGGTGTTGGGTGCCGCTGATCGTTCACGGTGACTCCCTTGTCGGCCGGTTCGATTCGAGTGCGCCTCATCGTCGAGGCGACACCGCCAGCATAGGGCGCGGTGTCGAGCGTTCCGTGTGGACGCAGGGAACCGGTAGGCTCGTTCCTCGTGCACGCCATCGGAATCGACATCGGGGGCACCAAGATCGCGGGAGCGGTCGTCACGGAACTGGGCGAGATCGTCGCCGAGGACCGGGTGGCCACCAACGCTGCGGACCCGGACGCCATGCTCGACGACGTGGTCGCGATGGTCTCGCGACTGCGCGCCGCGAACGAGGTCAGCGCGGTGGGCGTCGCCGCGCCGGGCTTCATCGACGCCTCGCAGTCGATCGTCTACTACACGCCGAACATCCGGTGGCGGAACGAGCCGCTGCGCCAGAAGCTGCAGCAGCGCATCGGTGACCTGCACATCACCGTGGACAACGACGCCAACGCGGCGGGCTGGGCGGAGTTCCGCTTCGGTGCCGGTCGGCTCGTGTCCGACATGACCATGCTGACGATCGGGACCGGCGTCGGCGGTGCGATCGTCACCGAGGACCGCCTCTTCCGCGGGGGCTTCGGCACCGGTGGCGAGATCGGCCACCTCCGGATCGTGCCGAACGGCCTCCCGTGCGGCTGCGGCGCCCGCGGCTGCATCGAGCAGTACGGCTCCGGTCGTGCCCTGCAGCGCATGGCGAACGACGTCGCGGACGCCGGCGGCATCGGTTCCGCCCTCGCCGACGCGCGTGCGGCCAACGGCGGCGAGCTCGACGGGCACATCGTCGGCGACCTGATCCTGGCCGACGACCCGGGGGCCCTCGCGGCCCTGCGGCGGCTCGGTCGGCACCTCGGCGAGGCCTGCGCCTCGCTGTCCGCCGTGCTCGACCCGCAGCTCTTCGTCTTCGGCGGCGGCGTCGCGAGTGCGGGGGACCGGCTGCTCGACCCGATCAAGCAGGCCTACCTCAACAACCTGCCGGCCCGGGGCTACCACCCGGAGCCGGACTTCGTGATCGCCGAGCTCGTCAACGACGCCGGTGTCGTCGGCGCGGCCGACCTCGCTCGGATCCACGCCCGCACGGCGTAGGGTCGCACCACCCCACCGTCTCGGAGTCGACGATGACCTACTGGCTGCTGAAGAACTTCCTGCTCGGGCCGCTCATCCTCACGCTCTTCCGGCCGTGGGTCGTCGGTCGTGAGCACGTCCCCGCGAAGGGACCGGTGATCTTCGCGTCCAACCACATCTCGTTCATCGACTCGGTGATCCTGCCGGCCGTGCTCGACCGCCGGCTGTCGTTCCTGGCGAAGAGCGACTACTTCACGGGTCGCGGGCTCAAGGGCTGGGCGACGAAGACGTTCTTCAACGCCATCGGCCAGCTGCCCATCGACCGCTCCGGCGGCAAGGCGTCCGAGGCGTCGCTCCGGACCGGCCTGCAGGTCCTCGCCCGGGGTGAGCAGCTCGGCATCTACCCCGAGGGCACCCGCAGCCCGGACGGCAAGCTCTACCGGGGCCGGACCGGCATCGCCCGCATGATCCTCGAGGGGCGCGTCACCGTCGTCCCGGTCGCCATGGTCGGCACGCGCGAGGTGCAGCAGATCGGGCAGCGCTTCCCGAAGTTCAAGCGCGTGGGCGTCGTCTTCGGCAAGCCCCTCGACTTCTCCCGCTTCGAGGGCTTCGAGACCGACCGCTTCATCCTCCGCAGCGTCACCGACGAGGTCATGCACGAGCTCGCCGGGCTGAGCCGCCAGGAGTACGTCGACGTCTACGCGACGAGTGTCAAGGAGCGTGCGAGCACGGCGCGCGAGCAGGTCCTCCGCGGCAAGGTCACGCGGAATGGGCGGGGCACCTCGGCACGTTAGGATTCGATGGTTCCGGCATCCGCCCGGACGGCCATCCCTTCGAGAGGTACCACCCTTGTTCGAGTCGACCGACTTCGTCGCCCTGCAGGATCCGGACGTGATCGAGGGCCTCGACTACTGGCGGACGCTCCCGATCAAGCAGCAGCCCACGTGGCCGGACGCCAGCGCGGCCGAGGCCGCCTCGGCCGAGATCGCCACGCTGCCCCCGCTCGTCTTCGCGGGCGAGGTCGACAAGCTGCGTGAACGGCTCGCGTCGGCGGCCCAGGGCAAGGCGTTCCTGCTGCAGGGCGGCGACTGCGCCGAGACGTTCGCCGGTGCCACGGCGGACTCGATACGCGACCGTGTGAAGACCATCCTCCAGATGGCCGTCGTGCTCACCTACGGTGCTTCCATGCCCGTCATCAAGATGGGCCGCATGGCCGGGCAGTTCGCCAAGCCGCGCTCGAGCGACTTCGAGACCCGCGGCGACGTCACGCTGCCCGCCTACCGCGGCGACATCGTGAACGGCTACGACTTCACGCCGGAGAGCCGCCAGGCCGACCCCCGGCGCCTCGTGCAGGGCTACCACACCGCTGCGTCGACCCTGAACCTCGTCCGCGCCTTCACGCAGGGCGGGTTCGCCGACCTGCGCCAGGTGCACTCGTGGAACAAGGGCTTCGCGTCGAACCCGGCGAACGCCCGGTACGAGCACCTCGCGAAGGAGATCGACCGCGCGATCCGCTTCATGGACGCCTGCGGTGCGGACTTCGACGAGCTGAAGCACGTCGAGTTCTACGCCTCGCACGAGGGGCTGCTCATGGACTACGAGCGCCCGATGACCCGGATCGACTCGCGGTCCGGGCTCGCCTACGACACCTCCGGACACTTCATCTGGATCGGTGAGCGCACCCGCGACCTCGACGGCGCCCATGTGGACTTCCTGTCCCGCGTGCGGAACCCGATCGGCGTCAAGCTCGGCCCGACGACCTCGGTCGACGACATGAAGGCCCTGGTCGACAAGCTCGACCCGAACCGCGAGCCGGGGCGCCTGACGTTCATCACCCGCATGGGCGCCGGCAAGATCCGCGACGAGCTGCCGAAGCTGCTCGAGGCGATCAAGGGCATGGACGCCAACCCGCTGTGGGTGACGGACCCGATGCACGGCAACGGCCTGACGACGCCGACCGGGTACAAGACTCGCCGGTTCGACGACGTCGTGGACGAGGTCCTCGGCTTCTTCGAGGCCCACCGCGAGGTCGGCACGTACCCGGGCGGCATGCACGTCGAGCTCACCGGTGACGACGTCACGGAGTGCCTGGGCGGCTCGGAGCAGATCGACGAGGCGACCCTCGCGACCCGCTACGAGTCCCTGTGCGACCCGCGGCTGAACCACATGCAGTCGCTCGAGCTGGCGTTCCTGGTCGCCGAGGAGCTCGGCGCCCACCCGCACGTGCGCGCGTAGCGCGTAGCGCGCCAGCGGTTCGCGAGAGCGACAGGGTCCTGCGGAGTCTCCGCGGGACCCTGTCGCCTCGGCGGCACGGGCTGCGTCGCGATGCGCACGTCCGTCGCTTTCGCGCCGTGGTCGCCACGACCGTGGGACGGGAGGCGCGGTGCCAGTCCGCACCGCGCCTCCCGTCCGTCACGCGCTCGTGACCCCGTCGTGCGGGCCGAGTCTCGCAGCGCCGCCGACGGCCGCGGCGTGCGAGAGCGACAGGGTCCTGCGGGGTCTCCGCGGGACCCTGTCGCCTCGGCGGCACGGGCTGCGTCGCGATGCGCACGTCCGTCGCTTCCGCGCAGTGGTAGCCGCGACCGTGGGACGGGAGGCGCGGTGCCAGCCCGCACCGTGCCTCCCGTCCGTCACGCGCTTGCGGCCGGGGCCGAGACTCGGCCCGGCGGACAGTTCGGGCCGCGCGAGGGCGCGGAACTGTCCGCGGGGCCGAGACTCGCCGCCGCGCGGTGCGCCTACTGCTTGTAGGCGAGCGTGATCGTGTCGCCGCGGTGCACGGTCGTGCCCGCCGCCGGGTCCGTGGACTCGACGGGGAGCGAGGCCTTCCAGTCGTAGAAGCCGCACAGGATGTTCGTGCAGTCCGGCACCGAGACCTTGAGCCCGAGCGCGTCGAGCGTCGAGGTGGCGTCGTTGATCGTCTTCCCGTGCACGTCCGGCAGCGTGATGGGCGCCGGACCCTTGGACACGACGACGTCGATCGCGGAGCCCCGCACGACGGGATCGTCCTGGGCCTTCGCGGACATGATCTGCCCCTCGGGCACGTCGTCGCTGAACTGGCCGTCCTGCGAGCCGAGCGTGAGCCCCACCGTGTCGAGCGTCGCCGTGGCGTCGCTCACGGACTTGCCGACCACGTCCGGGACCGCGCCGAGGGAGACGGTGAGCGTCACCGGGCCGCGTTCGCCGTAGGTCTCGACCGTCGAGAGGTCGATCGTCTCGCCGTCGGTGCCGAGACCCGTCGCGGCGATGACGGTGTCCTTCGGGGCGTCGGCGGAGAACTGGTACTGGTCGTCCTGCAGCTGGAAGTCGTCATCGAGCGCCGCGGTGACGGTGGAGAGCGGCTGCCCGACGATGGCCGGCAGGGCGATCATCTTCGGCCCGTTCGACACGACGATCTGCACCGAGGTGCCCTTGCGGACCTCGCGCTCGGCGGCGGGCTTGGTCGTGGAGACCTGGCCCTTCGCGACGACGGCGTCGAAGCGGGTCGCGGTCGACGACGCCGTGTGGAGGCCCTGCGCCTCGAGGAGCTGTCGTGCCTGCGAGACGGACTTGCCCGTGACCTCGGGGATGCGGACGTTGCCCCACGGTCCGGGTCCGAGCGCCCAGCCGATCGAGCCGCCGATCGCCATGAGCACGAGGACGACGACGAGGATGATCCACCCGCGCTTGCGACGCTTGGTCGACTTGTCGGCGAGCCGCTGTCCGGCAGGGGAGAGGGCTCCTGGCTGCGACCCGGTCCGGCGGGGACCCGGAGCGTTCCGGCCACCGCGGCCGCCGGGCTGCTGGGCCGACGAACGCTGGGCCGGTTCGAGGATGGTGGTGGCGTCGCCCGAGTCCGCCGAGGTCGGCGTCGCGGACCCGGCGGGGATGATCGCGGTCGCGTTCTCGGGCCGCAGCACGGCGGTGCGGTACTGACCGGTGGCACGCTGCTGGTCGCCCGACATGTGGTCGAGCATCTCGCGGGCGTCGCGCGGCCGGTCGTCCGGGTTGCGGGCGGTGGACCAGGCGACGAGGTCGTCGAGCTCCGGCGGGACCCCGGCGACGGCGGCGCTCGGCGCGGGGACCGAGTCGTTGGCGTGCTGGTAGGCGATCTGCATCGGCTGCTCGCCCTTGTAGGGCTGCTCGCCGGTGAGCATCTCGTAGAGCATGATGCCGAGCGCGTAGATGTCGCTGCGGGAGTCGGCGGCACCGCGCGTGACGAGCTCGGGGGAGAGGTACGCGATCGTCCCGAGCAGGGCCGCCCCGGTCGCGGTGTTCGCCGTGGTCGCACGGGCGAGACCGAAGTCGCCGAGCTTGATGCGGCCGTCGTCGGCGAGCAGGACGTTCTCGGGCTTGAGGTCGCGGTGCACGATGCCGGCGCGGTGGGCCGAGGCGAGCCCGGCGAGGACGGCCCGGAGGATGTCGGTCGCCTGCTCGGGCGTCAGCGCGTGGTGTTCCTGCAGGAGGTCGCGGAGCGTGATGCCGGGGATGTACTCCATGACGATGTACGCCGTGTCGTCCTCGGCGCCCTGGTCGTACACGCCGACGAGGTTCGGGTGGGAGAGCCGGGCGGCCGACCGGGCCTCTTGGATGAAGCGCTCCCGGAAGGCCTGGTCGTCGGCCAGGTGGCCGTGCATGATCTTGATCGCGACGCGCCGCTCGAGCCGCACGTCGGTCGCCAGGTACACGGTCGCCATGCCCCCGCGCGCGATGCGGGAGCGTACGCGGTACCGGTGATCGATCATGCGACCGATCATCGGATCCGTGGCGGCGTTGGTGGTCATCGGCGGCATTCTACGAATCGGGACTGCACGGACCCGCACTGACGCTCCGGTCGTGACCGAATCTCGATCTTGCGGATGACTCGGTTCCGCCGAGCGGCCAGGCGTGCGAGCGCGCGCGACGGCCCGGCGGCCTGGCTCAGAGCGACGCCAGCAGTCTCTGCGCGGTCTTCTCCCACTGCGCGTACGCCTTCGGGTACGCCGACACCTGCACGGCCTGCGCCGCGGTCGTGACGTTCATCGACGACCACCCGGCGATGTCGAGCAGCCCGCGGGTGTGCCCGGGGTTGCCCGTGAAGAACCGCTTCGCCGCCGTCGCCGGGTCCTGCAGGGCCGCAGCGGACCCCCAGCCCTGGCTCGGACGCTGCTGGAACAGCCCGACCGAGTCGCGGTCCCCGTGGGAGAGGTTGCGCAGGCTCGACTCCTGCATCGCCGCGGCGAGGGCGATGACGATCCCGTGGTCGGACACCCCGAGGGACCGGCCGACGGCCACGATCGTCGCCGCGTTGCCCCGCTGCTCGGCGGAGAGCGACGGGCCCGACGACGGCAGGACGAGCGTCTTGCCGGCGTAGATCGTGCTCGTGTAGGTGAGGCCGTTCGCCGAGAGGAGCGCCGAGACCGTAACGCCGTGCGAGGCCGCGATCGAGGCGATGGTGTCACCCGTCCCGATCTTCACGCTGCCGGCCCGGGCCGGCGACGCACTGCCGGAGGTGGAGGCCGGAGCGGACGTGACCGCCGCCACCGGCGCTGCCGTCGCACCCGCGGTCGGCACCCGCAGCGTCTGCCCGGGGTAGATCACCGAGCGCTGGGAGAGCCTGTTCGCGCTGAGGAGCGCCGTGGTCGACACACCGACGCGCGAGGCGATGCCGGACACCGTGTCGCCCTGCTTGACGTGGTAGCTGCCCGTGGCCGAGGTCGTCGACGACGCCGTGCTGACCGCCGGCGTCGAGGAGAGGTGCAGCGTCTGCCCGGGGTGGATGATCGTGTTCCAGCCGAGGCCGTTGCGCACGAGGACCTCCTGCGCGGACAGGCCGTAGCGGGCGGCGATGCCCGACACGGTGTCGCCCTGGCGCACGGTGTAGTTCGTGGGCACAGCCGTGGTGGGCGCCTTCGTCGAGACGGCGGCGACCGTGGTCACGGTGGTCTGCGACGGACGGGCGACCGCGGTCTCGAAGACCGGTCGATCGGTCACCGTGCGGTCCTCGTCGACGTGCCGCTTGTTGCGGTTGTCGTCGTCGTGGCGCGGTTCGGCGTGGGCGACCGGGCCGGTGAGTCCGGCGGTCACCGCGATCGTCCCCGCGAGGACGATGGGCATGGTCGCGAACCGGGCGGATCGTGCGCGCCGGGCGTCTTCGTCTGCAGCGTTGTCCACGGTGTCTCCTGTTCGAGCGGTGAGCCGTTGCACGTGCGTGCGCACTCACAGGTGTTCCCACGCTGGCATGGCGTGATTCCCAAGTCAACCAGAGAGTCGGATGTTGCGTGTGTGACGAATGTGACGAACGAGTCGGTGTGGTGTCCCGTCGCACTCTGGCAACATGGGGCCTGTGAGTGCTGCACCCATCGACGACACGACCCTTTCCGAGCGATGGCTGACCGTCCCCGACCTGGTGGACCTGCTCGGGGTGAGCCCCGGACGCGTCCACCGGCTCTTCGAGCAGAAGACGCTGCTGGCCGCGCGCATCGACGGTGTCCTGCGTGTGCCGAGCGAGTTCCTCGACGACACCGAGCCCCTGCCGGAACTGCGCGGGACGCTCATCGTCCTGTCCGACAACGGCTTCACCGACGACGAGGCCGTCCGCTGGATGCTCTCCGTCGACGACGCGATGGGCACCTCGCCGATCGCCGCGCTGCGCGCCGGCCGCAAGGCCGAGGTGCGTCGCGTCGCCCAGTCGCTGCTCTAGCGGTTCCCACCTCGGGTCCAGGAGGCGCGGTGCCAGCCGGCACCGTCCCTCCTGGCATGCAGGTGGGGGCGTCTACGCGGAGCGGCGGCTGACCGTGTCGGCCAGCGCGACGAGCTGCTCGCGCGCCGACGGGGTCAGCGGTGCCGCCTCGATCGCGGCCTTCGCGCGCTGCACGTGCCGCTCGATCGACCGCTCGACGGCGGCGACCGCACCGGACTCGGTGAGCGTCGCGCGGAGCATCTGCACCTGCGCCTCGTCGAGGTCCGGGTCGCCCAGGAGCTCGTCGAGCAACTGCCGGGGACCACTCGGCAACGCCTTGCGGGCCGAGGCGATGAGGACGGTGCGCTTGCCCTCGCGCAGGTCGTCGCCGGCGGGCTTGCCGGTGACCTCGGGGTCGCCGAAGACGCCGAGCATGTCGTCGCGGAGCTGGTACGCCACGCCGAGGGGGAGGCCGAACGCCCGGAGCCCCTCGAGCTGCGCGTCCGACGCCCCGGCCACGAGGGCACCGATCACGAGCGGGGCCTCGATCGAGTACTTCGCGGACTTGAAGACGATGACGCGCTGGGCCCGGACGAGGTGTTCGTCCTCGTCGATGGTCGGCCAGGCGGTCTCCTCGTGCACGTCGAGGTACTGCCCCGCCGTGACGTCGAGGCGCATGGTGTGGAACTCCTGGCGGACGATGCGGCCCCGCGCGGGGTCGAGCAGGGCGAGCCCCTCGTCGAAGACCGAGTCGCTCAGGGAGAGCAGGAGGTCGCCGAGCAGCAGGGCCGAGTTCGTGCCGTAGAGCGCCCGGTCGCCGACCCAGCCCGACTCCTCGTGGAGGGACTCGAACCGGCGGTGCGCTGCCGGACGCCCGCGGCGGGTGTCCGAGCGGTCCATGATGTCGTCGTGGACGAGCGCCGCAGCGTGGAAGATCTCGAGCGCGGCCGCGACCGTGACGATCGCCTCGGCCGTGGTCTGCCGGGACCCCTCGCCGAGCGGGTCGAACGAGCCCGACCGCCCCGCGACGGACTGCCAGCCCCAGTAGCAGAACAGGGCCCGGAACCGCTTGCCCCCGGAGAGCAGATCCCGCGCGTACTGGTCGAACGGAGCCAGGTCCGGACTGATCGCGGCGAGCCGTTCCCGTTGGTCGTCCAGCGCCCGATCGATCCGCGCCGACACGAGGTCCACTAATCGCGTACTCTCAGCCACACTCCCTACCCTAGTGGAGCGGTCGAGTCGTAGACTCGGTCCACCTCAACCACGCGTCGATCCCAGGAACAGAGGGAACAAAGATGCCACTCTCGGAGCAAGAGCAGCGCCTCCTCGAAGAGATGGAGCGCAGCCTCTACCAGAATGACTCCGACTTCGTCGCGCGTGTCACGCGTCGCCAGGGTCGTCCGACGTACACGTCGATCACGCTCGGGGTGCTCGGAGCACTCGCAGGCGTCGCCATCGTCATCGTCGGGTTGGTCATGCGCCAGCCGCTCATCGGGATCCTCGGCTTCGTTGTGATGCTGGCCGGAGTCCTCTTCGCGCTGCGTCCCGGTATGCGAGCCCCCAAGGCGAAGGCGCCACGGGCCGGCAAGCCGTCGACGGGCGGAGCCTCGCGGCCGAGTCAGGGCGGCGGCGGGTCCTTCATGGACCGGATGAACGACCGCTGGGACAAGCGGAACGACAACCAGGGCTAGCGGCCCTCCACACTCCTCCACGGGGTCGGTCCTTCGGGGCCGGCCCCGTTTCGTGCGTCCGGGGTGGGTCGGGGTGCGCCGGGTCGGCGGGCGCCGCGCCGACTGTGCGGAACACGCCGCGACCCGTTCGGCGACCGGGCGAAATCGGTCCCGCTCAAGCCGGCGCAGCGGCCGATCGTGCCCGCTCGGCGGTCCGCATGCGGCGGGTAGCGACCGCTCGGTGAGCGGGTGAAACACGTCCCACTCGAGGCCGCGCAGCGGCCGATCGTGCCCGCTCGGGGGTCCGCGCGCGGCGGGTCGTGACCGCTCGGCGGCCGGGCGAAATGGGTCCCGCTCGAGCCCGCGCGGCGGCCGATCGCGCCCGCTCGGAGGTCCGCGCGCGGCGGGTCGTGACCGCTGGGGCGAGGCGGTGCGTGCCATCGGACGGGAGGCGCGGGTCGGCGCCGCACCGCGCCTCCCGTCCCGCAGGTGCCGGCTCAACGGGCGCAACACGCCGCCGGCCAGTCGCCGAGCGGGCGCGAAACGGCCCGCTCGGCGCCGCCGAGCAACCGGTTCCGCCCGCTCGACGACCGGCACGGGCCACGGGAGCCGCCGCCGCGCCGCGGGAGTGCGCCCCGGAGCTGTGGAAGTCCTCCACTTCCCTCCACGCGCTCCACATCCCTCCACCGGGTCCTCGATCCCCGTGGATTCGGGCCTCTCCGCGCTCGAGCGCGCCGGAACTGAGCCTCCATCGACCCCAAAACAGGGCACGACGGCGATTTCGGGAATGATTTCCGCACCGTGGGGAGGGGAGTGGAGTAAAGTGGGGGACACAACGGTCCGGTGGAGCGGAGGGGAGGCCCGACGTGCTGCTCGGTACCCATGCCCCGAAGCTCGACGAGAAGGGTCGCGTGATCCTCCCCGCCAAGTTCCGGGACGAACTGTCCGGGGGCCTCGTGATGACCCGCGGGCAGGAGCGCTGCGTCGTCGTCTTCAGCGCGGACACGTTCGAGCAACTGCACGAGCGCATCCGCACCGCACCGATGACCTCGAAGCGCACCCGGGACTACATGCGCCTGTTCCTCTCCGGAGCGAGCGCGGAACAGCCCGACAAGCAGAACCGCGTCACCATCCCGCAGAACCTCCGCGAGTACGCGGGGCTCGAGCGGGACCTGACGGTCATCGGCTCCGGTGACCGTGCCGAGATCTGGTCGACCCCCGCGTGGGAGGCCTACTACGCAGAAGTCGAAGAGGGCTTCGCCGACAACGACGAGGAGGTGATCCCGGGGATCTTCTGATCCGTGGATCGGGACTCCCAGCCGTGCATCCCTGACACCCCTTCCCCGGTGTCAGGTCGCATGGATGGGGATCCGGACCCGCGGCCCGGAGGACGAGGGGCTGCACATGGCCGAGAACGAGACGGGCGCACAGCGCTTCCCCCACACCCCGGTGATGCTCGAGCGCATCGTCGACCTCTTCACGCCCACCCTCGAGGGGCCGGGCAAGGTCGTGGTCGACGCGACGCTCGGCATGGGCGGCCACTCCGAGGGGCTGCTCGAGCGCTTCCCGGAGCTGACGCTCATCGGCCTCGACCGCGACACCGACGCGCTCGGCATCGCGGGGGAGCGGCTCGCCCGCTTCGGTGACCGCGTCCGCCTGGTGCACACGGTCTACGACGGCATCGTCGACGCGATCGAGGGCGAGGGCTTCGACGAGGTCGACGGCGTCCTGTTCGACCTCGGTGTCAGCTCCCTGCAGCTCGACCGGGCCGAGCGTGGCTTCGCGTACAGCCAGGACGCACCGCTCGACATGCGGATGGACCGGACCGAGGGGCAGACCGCCGCCGACGTCCTCGCCACCTACGACGAGGGCGAGCTGCGCCGGATCTTCCAGCGCTACGGCGAGGAGAAGCTCGCCGGTCGCTACGCCCGGGCGATCGTCGAGCGACGGGTGACCGCCCCGTTCGAGATGTCCGGCGACCTCGTGCAGGTCCTGCACGACGCGACCCCGGTGGCCATCCAGCGCCAGGGACACCCCGCGAAGCGCGTGTTCCAGGCGCTGCGCATCGAGGTGAACGCCGAACTGAGCGTCCTCGAACGGGCGATCCCGGCAGCGCTCGACGCCATCGCGGTCGGTGGCCGCATCGTCGTCGAGTCGTACCAGTCGCTCGAGGACCGCATCGTCAAGCGGGCGCTGACCGCACGGACGAAGTCGAGCGCACCCGCCGGCCTGCCGGTCGAACTGCCCGAGCACCGGCCGACGTACGAACTGGTCGTCAAGGGCGCCGAGCAGGCCGACGAGGCCGAACGCGCCGCCAACCCACGAGCAACGCCCGTGCGCCTGCGCGCGGCCGAGCGGATCCGGAAGTGACATGAGCACGAACCTCGCACTCGTCGACCCCGCCGTCGTCCCGTCCCGCGCCCCGCGTCCGACGCGGCAGAACCGGCCGGAGCTCGTCGAGGTCACCCCGACGAAGGCCCAGCGCCGTGCCCGCCCGCGCATCGCGTACGCCGTGGTGGCGGTGGCCGCCCTCGGCATCCTGCTCCTCGCGCAGCTCGGCATCAGCATGGTGCTCAGCCAGGGCGCGTACACGCTGAACTCCCTCAGCGCGGAGCAGACGAACCTCTCCCGCACGCAGCAGTCGCTGTCCGAGGAGCTGCGGGTCCTCGACTCGCCGCAGAACCTGGCCCGCAACGCGCAGGCACTCGGCATGATCGCGAACTCGACGCCGGTGTACCTCGACCCGAAGACCGGCCGGGTGTACGGCACGCCGACCCCGGCGGTCGCGGACCAGGCCACGGCGGCGACCTCGAACCAGGTCCCGAACTCGCTGCTGGACGAGGTGCCGCTCGCCGCGAAGCAGGGCGACACCTCCACCAGCAAGGAGAGCGGGCCCACGGCGGGCAGCGACGCCGCCGCGGCGGACGCTGGGAAGACCGCAGGCGCCAGCGCGTCGGCCGGGGCTTCCTCGACGGCCGACGTAGAGTCCGACCCGAACCAGCTCCAGGCCCCGTCCACGCGGTGACCTGCGGGCCGGGGGCCCTGCCGCACGACCGCTCCACCCCGGGAAGGACCGCACCGCGTGACGAAGACGATCCGCAGCCGACGACTCCGCTACAGCGTCGTGATGATCGCCGTGATCGCCCTCGTGGCGGTCTTCGTGATCCGCCTCGTCGACATCCAGGTGGTCCAGGCCGCCGCGCTCAACGAGCTGTCGAAGGAGAAGCGGAGCATCCCCGTCACGATCTACGGCACCCGCGGGTCGATCGTGGACCGCAACGGGACCGAGCTCGCCGACAGCGTCACCCGGTACAACATCACGACCGCGCCACGGCTGGTCAAGAAGTTCGAGGGCAAGCTCGGCGGCACGCGGGTGAAGGACGTCTCGGTCGACCAGGCACTGACGGCACTGGCGAAGGCGTCGGGCGGTGACGTCGCCACCATGCAGAAGAACATCGCGGCCAACCCGCGGTCCGACTTCGCCTACCTCGTCAAGGGCCTCGACGTGAAGCACTACGAGGCGGTGACCGCGCTCGACATCCCCTGGATCTACAAGGAGCAGCAGGCGTCACGGGTGTACCCGACGGGTGCGACGGCCGGCAACATCACCGGCTTCATGGGCACCGACGGCGCCCAGGCCGGCCTCGAGTACGCCTACGACAAGTGCCTGGCCGGGTCGAACGGCTCCGAGACGTACGAGCGCGGGTCCGACGGTGTCCAGCTCCCGGGCAGCACCGTGACCACGAAGGAAGCCAAGGACGGCGGGACCGTCGAGACCACGATCGACAGCGACCTGCAGTACATGGCCGAGCAGACGATCGCGTCCGCTGCGAAGTCCCTGCAGGCCGAGTCGGCGACGGCGACCGTCACGAGCGTGAAGACCGGCGAACTCCTGGCCGTCGCGGACTACCCGACGGTCGACCCGAACAACGTCGACGGCACGACCGACAAGGGCGCGTTCGGCTCCCGGGCCCTCACGGCCACGTACGAGCCCGGGTCAACGATCAAGGCCGCCATCGCCGCCGCCCTCATCGACCAGGGCAAGTCGAGTCCGACCGACCAGGCCGTCGTGCCGTACACGCGCTCGTTCCCGTGGGGCGGGTCGATCCACGACTCCGAGTTCCACGACACCGAGAACCTCACGCTCACGGGGATCCTCCAGAACTCCTCGAACGTCGGGATCACCGAGCTCGGCGAGCGACTGACCGCCCAGCAGCGGTACGACTACATGCAGAAGTTCGGCCTGTTCGAGCCCGAGTCGGCGATCGACTACCCGGGCCAACCGTCGATGGACTACGGCACGAGCCCGAACTGGGACCAGCAGACGAACATCAACTCGATGTTCGGCCAGGGCATCTCGACGACCGCGATCCAGGTCGCGAGCATCTTCCAGACCCTGGCGAACGACGGCGTCCGGATCCCGCTGCACCTCGTCAAGGGCTGCGAGACCGCCGACGGCAAGACGATCGACGCGCCCGACGTGCAGCCGACGCGCGTCGTGTCCGCGAACGCCGCGACGCAGGTCACGGACATGCTGCAGAGCGTGGTCACCGGCGGCACCCTCGTGGGGATGAAGCCGATCTCCGGCTACAACATCGCCGCGAAGACCGGTACCGCCGAGGTCGCCGAGGGGTCGAAGGGCTACGGCGGCCAGCGCATCACCTCGGTGGCCGGAATGGCACCCGCCGAGGACCCCCAGTATGTTGTCACGGTGACGTTCACGAAGCCGCAGGCCAACAAGTGGTCCAGCGGAGCGGCTCCGGCGTTCCGAACTCTCATGTCCCAGGTGCTCGAGAAGTACCGAGTAGCCCCCTCCACGACGCCGGCGAAGACCTACCCGACCACGTGGTGAGGAAGAAGGAGCACTTGTCCGCACGGATCCCCCCGGTCCTCCGACCCGAACACCCGACCCCGAGGGCCGTGGCCGAACTCGCGAACGCGTTCGGTCTGCGAGTCGTCGGCTCGGTCGACGCCGTCGAGACGACCGGCGTCACCCTGAGCGCCGCCGAGGTGCAGCCGGGTGACCTCTTCGTCGGCGTGCACGGTGCGAACCGGCACGGCGCGGAGTTCTCCGCCGAGGCCGCCGAGCGCGGCGCGGTCGCGGTCCTGACCGACGACGCCGGCGTGGAGCACGCCCAGGCGGCCGGTCTGCCGGTGCTCGTCGTCGACGACCCCCGTGCGGCCCTCGGCGACGTGTCGGCGTGGGTGTACCGCACCCACCCGGACGAGGCCACCGACCTGCCGCAGCTGTTCGCCGTCACCGGCACGAACGGCAAGACGAGCACGTCCTACATCCTCGAGGGGATCCTCAAGCAGCTCGGCCTCGTCACGGGCCTCAGCTCCACCGCCGAGCGGCACATCGGCGCGCTCAGCGTCACGAGCCGCCTCACCACGCCCGAGGCGAGCGAGATGCACGCCCTGCTCGCCCGGATGCGCGAGAGCGAGGTCCGCGCGGTCGCCGTCGAGGTGAGCGCCCAGGCCCTCAGCCGCCACCGCGTCGACGGCATCGTCTTCGACGTCGCGGCGTTCACGAACCTGTCGCACGACCACCTCGACGACTACGCCGACATGGAGGAGTACTACCAGGCGAAGCTCCCGCTGTTCCAGCCCGAACACGCCCGTCGCGGCGTCGTCTCGCTGGACACGGACTGGGGCCACCGCGTGGTGCAGGACTCCCGGATCCCGGTCACGACCATCACGGTCCACCCCGACGTCGAGGCCGAGTGGCACGTCGACATCGTCGAGGCGCACGCCGCCTACACCGAGTTCCGACTGACCGGTCCCGAGGGCCGTGCGCTCACCACCCGTGTGCCGCTGATCGGCTGGCACATGGCCGCGAACGCCGCGCTGGCGATCGTGATGCTGGTCGAGGGCGGGTTCGAGCTCGGCGCCATCGCGCACGCGCTCGAGACGAACCACCGCCGCTACCCGGACGAGGACGAGCGCGAGCAGCGCGGCGAGCGGACGAGCGCCATCGAGTGCTACCTGCCCGGCCGGACCGAGCGCGTCTCGGGCGACCGCGGCCCGAGCGTCTACGTCGACTTCGGCCACAGCGCCGACGCCTTCGAGAACACCCTCGCGGCCGTCCGGCAGTTCACCCCCGGCAAGGTCCTCATGCTCTTCGGCGCCGACGGCGACCGCGACAAGACCAAGCGCGGCGACATGGCCCGCGTGGCTGCTGCGGGGAGCGACATCCTCGTCGTCACCGACCACCACCCGCGCTTCGAGGACGCCGCATCGATCCGGAAGACCCTCGTCGACGCCGCGCGCGAGGCGTTCCCCGAGCACGAGCTCCACGAGGTCAGCCCGCCCGAGGCCGCGATCCGCACCGCGGTGGGCCTCGTCGGCGAGGGGGACTCGATCCTCTGGGCCGGCCCCGGCCACCAGGACTACCGCGACATCCAGGGCGTCCGCACGCCGTACTCGGCACGCGACGAAGCCCGCCAGGCCCTCCGCGAGGCCGGTTGGGAACCGAACTCCGGCCCCACCGAGGAACTCCGATGATCGCCATGACCCTCGCCGAGATCGCGACAGCGGTCGACGGCGAGCTGATCCCGGGTGCCCAGGCGACCGACGTCGCCGACCAGGGCGACCTGGTCGTCGACGGCACCGTCGAGACCGACTCCCGCCTCGTGACGCCGGGCAGCGTGTTCTTCGCACTCCCGGGCGAGGTCACTGACGGACGACGCTTCGTCCCCGCGGCGACCGAGGCCGGCGCCGCGCTCGTCATCACGCCCGAGCGCGTCGAGACCACGGCACCGCAGATCGTCGTGACGGATGGCTACGACGCCCTCGCCGCGCTCGCGCACGAGGTCGTCACGCGCGTCCGGATGGCGACCGCCGACCGCGTCGACGCCGACGGACGCCCGGCGCCGCTCAAGGTCGTCGGGATCACCGGCTCGAACGGCAAGACGAGCACGAAGAACATGCTCCGCACGATCCTCGAGCAGCACGGCGAGACCGTCGCGCCCGAGGGGTCGTTCAACAACCACGTCGGTGCGCCGATCTCGATGCTCCGCATCACCGAGGACACCCGGTACCTGGTCGTCGAGATGGGCGCGAGCGGCATCGGCCACATCGCCAAGCTCGTCGCGATCGCCGAGCCGGACGTCGGCGTCGTCCTCAAGGTGGGCCTCGCGCACGCCGGCGAGTTCGGCGGGATCGAGGCGACCCAGCGCGCCAAGTCCGAGATGGTCACCGACCTGCCCGGGAGCGCGACTGCGCTCCTCAACGTCGACGACGACCGTGTCGCGTCGATGCGCGCCCTGACGGCCGCCCACGTCGTCGGCTTCGGCACGTCCGACGACGCCGACTACCGCATCACCGGCATCGAGACGGACCGCAACGGCACCCGTTTCACGCTCACCGCGCCTCCCGTCCGCCAGGAAGGCGACCCGTCTGCGGACGGACGGCCAGGAGGCACGGATCGCGTCGACGTGCAGCTCGCGATCCTGGGTGAGCACCACGCCATGAACGCGTCCGCCGCGCTCACGGTCGCCCACCTGTGGGGCGTCCCGCTCGCCGCCGGCGCCGCCGCGCTCGCGTCGATGACGCGCGCCGAGCGCTGGCGCATGGAGCTCCTCCCCGGCGGCCCCGACGGCGTCACCGTGATCAACGACGCCTACAACGCGTCGCCCGACTCGACCGCAGCGGCGCTGCGGACCCTGGCGCAGATCGTGCGCCCGGGGGAGCGGACCGTCGCCGTGCTCGGCGAGATGGCCGAGCTCGGCGAGTTCTCGACGGAGGAGCACGACCGCATCGGTCGGCTCGTCGTCCGTCTCGGCATCGGACAGCTCGTGGTCGTCGGCCGCGGCGCGATGCCCATCCACCAGGCCGCCACCCTCGAGGGATCGTGGGACGGCGAGTCCGTGTTCATCGAGGACGTCGACGACGCCGTCCACTCACTGCAGGACATGCTCCGCCCCGGCGACGTCGTCCTCGTCAAGTCCTCGAAGTCCGCCGAACTGCGATTCCTCGGCGACCGCCTCGGAGGTGTCACCGAATGATCGCCCTCCTGATCGCCGGCGCCGTGTCGCTGGTGTTCACACTGCTGCTCACGCCGCTGTTCATCAAGCTGTTCCACCGCCTCGGCTGGGGACAGTTCATCCGCGACGACGGCCCGCAGTCGCACCACACCAAGCGCGGCACGGCGACGATGGGCGGCATCGTCCTCATCATCGGCGCGGTGCTCGGCTACTTCGTCGGACACCTGGTCGGCCGAGACTCGGTCACGCTGTCCGGCCTGCTCGTGCTGTTCCTCATGGTCGGCCTCGGGTTCGTCGGGTTCATCGACGACTTCCTCAAGGTCCGTCGTCAGCGCAGTCTCGGGCTCGGCGGCTGGGCGAAGGTCCTCGGGCAGGTCATCGTCGGCGTCATCTTCGCGACCGTGGCGCTCGTCGTCCCGTCCGGCAACGGCAAGCCGCCGGCGTCGACGATGGTGTCGGCCATCCGGGACATCCCGTGGCTCGACTTCATGGCGCTCGGTACCGTGATCGGCACCGTGCTGTTCCTGGCGTGGATCGTCCTGCTGACGGTCTCGACGTCGAACGGCGTGAACGTGGCGGACGGGCTCGACGGTCTCGCGACCGGCTCGAGCATCCTGGCCATCGGCTCGTACGTGATCATCGGCTTCTGGCAGTCGAACCAGATCTGCGGCGGTGCCCGGCTCGACGCCAGCACCGAGCACGCCTGCTACACCGTGACCAACCCGCTGGACCTCGCGGTCGTGGCGGCAGCGGTCTGCGGCGGCCTGATCGGCTTCCTCTGGTACAACACGTCGCCGGCGCAGATCTTCCTCGGCGACACCGGTTCGCTCGGGCTCGGCGGCGCACTGGCCGGCCTCGCGATCCTCAGCCGCACGGAGCTCCTGCTCATCCTCATCGGTGGCCTGTTCTTTATCGTCACCGGTTCGGTCATCCTGCAGCGGGCGTACTTCAAGATCACGCACGGCAAGCGCATCTTCCGGATGAGTCCGCTGCACCACCACTTCGAGTTGAAGGGGTGGGCCGAGGTGACCGTCGTCGTCCGGTTCTGGATCATCGCGGGACTCTGCGTCGCCGCGGGTGTCGGACTCTTCTACCTCGAATGGATCGCACGAGTTGGTTGACGCCGTGTCCTCGTCCCGCCTGGAGTCCCTGGACAGCTGGTACGCCGAGGGCTGGACGGGGCTGAACGTCGCCGTGCTCGGCCTCGGCGCCACCGGGTTCTCGGTCGCCGACACCCTCGTCGAGCTCGGCAGCGCGGTGACGGTCTACTCGACCGACGCCCCGTCGGACAGCGTGGAGCTGCTCGACGTGATCGGTGCGCAGTTCGTGCAGGTGCCCCTCGACTCGGTCCCCGCCGCCCTCGAGGCCCAGGCGCCGGACGTCGTCGTCGTGTCGCCGGGCCTGCCGCCGCACAACGCGACCGTGCAGTGGGCCGTGGCGAACAGCGTCGTGTGGGGTGACATCGAGCTCGCCTGGCGTGTCCGTGACAAGGTCGTGCGCGGCCCCATCGCTGCGCCCTGGGTGACCATCACGGGCACGAACGGCAAGACCACCACGACGCAGCTCGCGACCGCGATGTTCGAGGCCGGCGGGCTCCGCGCGGTGGCGTGCGGCAACATCGGCGTGCCCGTCCTCGACGTCGTGCGCGATCCTGACGGCTACGACGTCCTCGTCGTCGAACTCTCCAGCCACCAGCTGCACTACATGCCGACGACCGGCGACGGTGCCGTGGTGCCCCTCGCCAGCGCCTGCCTGAACATCGCGGACGACCACCTCGAGTGGCACGGCTCCGCCGAGGCCTACCGGGCCGCGAAGGCCAAGGTCTACGAGCGCACGGTCCTCGCCTGCGTGTACAACACCACGGACGACGTCACCCGGCACATGGTCGAGGACGCCGACGTCGTCGAGGGGTGCCGTGCCGTGGGCTTCGGCCCGGGGATCCCCGCGCCCGGCGACGTCGGGGTGGTCGAGGACGTCCTCTGCGACCGGGCCTTCACCGACGACCGACGGAACAGCGCGCTCGAGCTCGCGACCGTCGCCGACCTCGAGGCCGCCGGGCTCGCCAGCCCGCACATGACGATGAACGTCCTCGCCGCGGCCGCACTCGCCCGTGCGGCCTCCGTGCAGCCGAGCGCGATCCGCACCGCCGTGCAGGGCTTCCGCGCCGACCACCACCGCACCGAGCTGGTGGCCTCCGCCGAGGGCGTCACCTGGGTGGACGACTCGAAGGCGACGAACCCGCACGCAGCCACGGCGTCGCTCGCGGCGTTCGACAAGGTGGTCTGGATCGTCGGGGGCCTGTTCAAGGGCGTCGACATCGACGGACTCGTCGAGCGCTTCGGGCCGGACGTCCGCGGCGTCGTCGTGATCGGGACCGATCGCGGTCCCGTGCTCGAGGCATTCGCGCGACACGCGCCCGGGGTGCCGGTGCTGCAGGTCGAGGCAGCGGACACTGATCAGGTCATGCCCGAGGCGGTCCGGCATGCCGCATCGGTCGCGAGGCCGGGCGACACGGTCCTCCTCGCCCCGGCTGCGGCGTCGTTCGACCAGTTCGGCTCCTACGCGGACCGGGGGCGTCGATTCGCGGCGGCGGTCCACGAGCACCTGGGAGGAAACGCCGATGGCGACGACGGATCTCCCGAGCGGCCGTAGCGGCGGAGCGGCCCCCGGCCGACCGCACGCACCCGCACGCCGCCACAACGGGGCGGTCGTCGCCGTCAAGAACGTCTTCGTCGCCGAGTCGAGCACCTTCTACACGATCCTGGGCGTCACGCTCTTCCTCGTCGTCTTCGGCGTGGTCATGGTGCTGTCCTCGTCGAGCGTGGAGCAGTACGCCGCGACGCACGACTTCTTCGGCGCGGCCTCCCGCCAGGGCCTCTACGCCGTGCTCGGTGTCCCGCTCATGCTCATCGCCTCCCGCCTGCCCGCGCGGTTCTGGCGGAAGTGGGCGATGTGGATCGTCGGGGTCGGCCTCGTCGTGCAGGCGCTCGTCGTCCTGACCCCGCTCGGCTACTCGATCCAGGGCAACCGGAACTGGATCCGCCTCGGGTCGTTCACCGCGCAGCCGTCCGAGATCCTCAAGCTCGCGCTCGTGCTGGGCATCGGCGCGATCATGTACGTCAAGCGGGAGAAGCTCGACGACTGGAAAGAGGTCTTCATCCCGATCGGCATCGCGTCGCTCGGGTCGATCGGCCTCGTCCTCGTCGGCGGCGACCAGGGCACCGCGATGATCATGCTCATCCTGGTGTTCGGCGCGCTCTACGTCGGCGGCGCCCGGGCGAAGCACCTGCTCGTCGGGGTGCTCGGCCTGGCCGTGCTGCTGCCGTTCGTCACGATGGCGTCGAGCTCCCGGTCGCACCGCATCAGCGCTTGGCTCTCCGGCTGCACCGACACGAGCCAGTACCAGGACCTCTGCTGGCAGCCGACCCACGGCATGTGGGCGCTGGCCTCCGGCGGCGTCTTCGGGGTGGGTCTCGGCAACTCCAAGGCGAAGTGGTCGTGGCTCCCCGAGGCCGACAACGACTACATCTTCGCGATCATCGGCGAGGAGCTCGGGCTCGTCGGCGCCGTCGTCGTGCTCGCCCTGTTCGTGGTCCTCGCGGTCGGCATGATCAAGATCATCCGCCAGTCGAACGACCCCTTCGTGAAGACCGTCACCGGTGGCGTGCTCGCGTGGATCATCGGCCAGGCGCTCGTCAACATCGCCGTGGTCCTCGGCCTCCTGCCGGTCCTCGGCGTCCCTCTCCCACTCATCTCGGCCGGTGGCTCCGCGCTGATCATGACCCTCGTCGCCATCGGCGTCGTCCTGTCCTTCGCGCGCGACCTCCCGGGCAAGAGCGACCTCACGGGCAGGAACAGCGTCGGCCGCACCACCACGAACGGAACCCTCCGGTGAACACGTACCTCTTCGCGGGCGGCGGCACCGCCGGCCACGTGAACCCGCTGCTCGCGGTCGCCGACCGGCTGACCGAGCGCGAGCCCGACGCCGAGGTCCTCGTCCTCGGCACCGCGGAGGGCCTCGAGTCCCGGCTCGTCCCGATGCGCGGCTACGAGCTGCTGACGATCCCGCGCCTGCCGTTCCCGCGCAAGCCGAACGCCGCCGCCCTCCGCTTCCCCGGCGGGTTCCTCGGCGCCGTCCGTCGGGTCGAGCAGATCATCCGCGAGCGCGAGGTCGACGTCGTCCTCGGTGTCGGGGGCTACGCGGCCGCACCGGCGTACATCGCCGCACGCCGTACCGGCACCCCGATCGTCGTGCACGAGCAGAACGCCAAGCCCGGCCTGGCGAACCGCCTGGCAGCGTTCCTCACCGACCACGTGGGCGTGACCTTCTCGAACACGCGGCTCCGCCACGGCCGGGTCGTCGGCATGCCGCTCCGGCGCGAGATCGAGTCGCTCGACCGTCGTGCGAGCCGCGCCGACGGCCTCGCCGAGTTCGGCCTCGACCCCGCCCGACCGGTCCTGCTCGTCACGGGCGGGTCCTCCGGCGCGCGGAGCATCAACCGCACCGTGAACCGGAGCGCCGCGACGATCGTCGGTGCCGGCTGGCAGGTCCTGCACGTCGTCGGCGGGAAGTCCGACATCGGCCCGAGCGACCTCGACGGCTACCACGTGCTGCCCTACTGCGACCGGATGGACCTGGCGTACGCCGCGAGCGACTTCGTGGTCTCGCGCGCCGGCGCCGGCATGGTCTGCGAGCTGACCGCCGTCGGGCTGCCGAGCGTCCTCGTGCCGTACCCTGTCGGCAACGGCGAGCAGCGGCACAACGCGAAGGACGTCGTCGACGCCGGGGGAGCGGTCCTCGTGGCCGACGCGGAATTCGACGAGGACTGGGTGACGTTCCAGCTGCTGAACACCCTGCAGGACCGTGCCCGCATCGCCGACATGACCGTGCGTGCCGGCAGCGTCGGACACCGCGACGGCGCCGACCGCATGACGGACCTCGTCCTCGACGCCGCGAAGCGCGCGACCGATGCGAAGCGCGACGCGCACGACAGCACCACGGAGGAACGATGACCATCAAGCCGGACCTGACGCAGCCGATCCCCGACGACCTCGGCACGGTCCACTTCGTCGGCATCGGCGGCTCCGGCATGAGCGGCATCGCCCGGCTCTTCCTCGCCGCCGGCCACCGCGTGACCGGCAGCGACTCCCGCGAGACCGCCACCACGGGCACCATGCGCGACCTCGGTGCCGAGGTGCACATCGGCCACGACGCCGCGAACGTCGGCGACGCGGACACCATCGTCGTCACGAGCGCGCTCTGGCCGGACAACCCGGAACTCCTCGAGGCCCAGCGCCGCGGCCTGCCGGTCCTGCACCGGTCGCAGGCCCTCGCCGCCCTCATCGCCGAGCACCGCCTCGTCGCGGTCGCCGGCGCACACGGCAAGACCACCTCGACCGGCATGATCGTCACCGCGCTCGTCGAGCTCGGGCTGGACCCGAGCTTCGTCAACGGTGGGGTCATCCAGTCCCTCGGCACGAGCTCGGCGCCCGGCTCGAGCGACCTGTTCGTCGTCGAGGCCGACGAGTCCGACGGATCGTTCCTGCTCTACGACGTCGCGGTCGCCCTCATCACGAACGTCGACGCCGACCACCTCGACCACTACGGCAGCGAGGAGGCCTTCACCGAGGCCTTCGTCGAGTTCGCCGCCAAGGCGAGCGAGCGCGTCGTGATCTCGAGCGACGACGCCGGCGCGAAGGCGGTCACGGCTGGGATCCGCGCCCGCGAGGACGCGCCCGAGATCGTCACCTTCGGCGAGGCCGTCGACGCCGACGTCCGGATCGAGGGGATCACCGAGTCCGCCGGGGTCGAGGTCGACTTCCGCGCCGCGGGCGAGGCGCACCACCTGACGCTCCGGGTCCCCGGCCGCCACAACGCGATCAACGCCGTCGGCGCCTTCGCCGTCCTGACCGGACTCGGCGTCGCCGCCGAGGACGCGATCCGTGGCATCGAGGCCTTCGGCGGAACTCAGCGACGCTTCGAGCTGCACGGCGTCGAGCGCGGCGTCTCGGTCTACGACGACTACGCGCACCACCCGACCGAGGTGGCGGCGGCGCTCAAGGCCGCACGGAACGTCGTGGGCGACGGCCGGATCATCGCGATCCACCAGCCGCACCTGTACTCGCGGACGCGCCTGATGGCCGGTGACTTCGCCAAGGTCTACGAGGAGCTCGCCGACCACACCGTCGTCCTCGACGTCTACGGCGCCCGCGAGGACCCGGAGCCCGGCGTCACCGGCGCCCTCGTCCAGGAGCGCTTCGCCGACCAGTCCCGCGTCGAGTTCCTGCCCGACTGGGACGAGGCCTCGGCGCGTGCGGCCGCGGTCGCGCGCGACGGCGACATCATCATGACCCTGAGCTGCGGCGATGTGTACCGCATCATCCCGCAGGTGCTCAGCGCCCTCCACGACGACGGGGCGCTGTCCCGGTGAAGCGTCCAGAGGGGTTCGACGAGCGGCCGGCCCGTCCGGACGCACCTGCCGACGGCGCGGGCGCGCCCCGGCAGCGTCGTGCCCCGCTGATCCCGCGGCGTCCGTCCCGCGAGCCCGAGCCGGAGGTCCAGGAGGCGCGGCTCGAGCCCGCCACCGAGGAACCGATCGTCGAGACGGCCGACCCCACCGCCGCCGACCCGTCGAACGGGTCGGCTCGCGACCGCGCCGGTGCCCTCGCCGGCGCCGCCGGCCGTCGCCTCGGCGCCGGACTGTCGTCCGTCGCCGGCCGGCTGCGCGAGTACACGCCCGACGAGGACCACCACGACCCCGAGGCCGAGCGCCTCGCCCGGGAGCGGCAGGAGACCGAGCGCCGCGACGCCGAGCGGCTCGCCCACCTCACCGACCTGCACGGCCCGGGCGAGGACGGCCACGAGCGCCCGATCGGCGCCGGCGTCCGCGCTGCCGAGACCGCGCGGGAGGCCCGGGTGGCCAAGCGCCGTCGTCGCCTCCTCGAGCGCGCCGAGGTCCGCCGCTTCACCCGTCGCAGCCGGCACCGCCGCGCCGCCTGGATCACCGCCGCGAGCATCGTCCTCGTCTTCGGGATCTCGATCCTCGTCGCGGTGTTCTCGCCGTTGATGGCGCTCCAGACCATCGAGGTCAAGGGGACGAACCGCGTCGACGAGACCCAGCTCCGCCAGGCGCTCTCCGACCAGATCGGCACCCCGCTGGCCCGGCTCGACTTCGACGCCATCAAGAAGGACATCGCCGGCTTCCCGCTCATCGAGAGCTACGTGACGGAGGAAGCCCCGCCGCACACCCTCGTGGTCACCGTGACCGAGCGCACCCCGGTCGTCGCGGTGCGGTCGGGGAAGTCCTTCGACCTGGTCGACCCGGCCGGCATCGTCGTGCAGTCGTCACCGAAGCAGCCCGCGAACATGCCCGTCGCCGACATCGGCAACGCGAAGCTCGGCTCGTCCGAGTTCCGCACGATGACCGAGGTCGTGCTCGCGCTCCCGTCGACCGTCCGTCAGCAGGTGACGAGCGTGAAGGGCTCGACCGCCGACGACGTCACGCTCACCCTCAAGGACGGCTCGAGCGTCGTCTGGGGGAACCCGGAGCAGTCGGACGCGAAGGCGGCCCTGCTCGCGGCCCTCGTGAAGGACCACGCGGCGCGGAACCCCGGCGTCGTCGTCGAGTACGACGTCAGCGCTCCGGACAACGGC
This sequence comes from Curtobacterium sp. MCBA15_016, assembly GCF_001865105.1. NCBI lineage: Bacteria > Bacillati > Actinomycetota > Actinomycetes > Micrococcales > Microbacteriaceae > Curtobacterium > Curtobacterium sp. MCBA15_016. The sequence goes on along the minus strand of NZ_MJGR01000013.1, from coordinate 6,447 downwards.
ATCATCCGCGCGAAGAAGTAGCGGAAGTCGACGCGGAATCGCGCGACACGCGGCGTGGCGGGGCGACAGTGCCCGGAGCGCACCCGTAGCGTCGAAGCCAGCACCACATCTACCAGCAATGCCCCTGAACTTCAAGTAGAGGTTGAGGGTTCGACCGGAGGCCTGACTGACGTGACCACGAACCACAACTACCTCGCCGTCATCAAGGTCGTCGGCGTCGGCGGCGGCGGCGTGAACGCCGTCAACCGGATGATCGAGCTCGGCCTCCGCGGGGTGGAGTTCATCGCGATCAACACCGACGCGCAGGCGCTGCTCCTGAGCGACGCCGACGTCAAGCTCGACGTGGGCCGCGAGATCACCCGCGGCCTCGGCGCCGGAGCGGACCCCGAGGTCGGTCGTCGTGCCGCCGAGGACCACGCCGAGGAGATCGAAGAGGCCCTCGCCGGTGCCGACATGGTCTTCGTCACCGCCGGTGAGGGCGGTGGGACCGGCACGGGTGGTGCGCCCGTGGTCGCCCGCATCGCGAAGTCGATCGGCGCGCTCACCATCGGCGTCGTCACCAAGCCGTTCAGCTTCGAGGGCAAGCGTCGTCAGTCGCAGGCCGAGAACGGTGTCGCCGGCCTCAAGGACGAGGTCGACACGCTCATCGTCGTGCCGAACGACCGCCTGCTCGAGATCAGCGACCGCGGCATCTCGATGGTCGAGGCGTTCGCCACGGCCGACCAGGTGCTCCTCGCCGGCGTCCAGGGCATCACCGACCTCATCACCACGCCCGGCCTGATCAACCTCGACTTCGCCGACGTGAAGTCCGTCATGCAGGGTGCGGGTTCCGCGCTCATGGGCATCGGTTCCTCGCGGGGTGCCGACCGGGCGATCAAGGCGGCCGAACTGGCCGTCGCGAGCCCGCTGCTCGAGGCCTCGATCGACGGTGCGCACGGCGTGCTGCTCTCGATCCAGGGTGGTTCGAACCTCGGCATCTTCGAGATCAACGACGCGGCCCGTCTCGTGCAAGAGGCAGTCCACCCCGAGGCGAACATCATCTTCGGTGCCGTCATCGACGACACGCTCGGCGACGAGGTCCGCGTGACCGTCATCGCCGCGGGCTTCGACGGCGGCGAGCCCACCTCGCAGCAGAAGGAGCGCCGCTCCAGCTGGGTCGACCCCGAGGCCGGCGCGACGGTCCCCGTGGCGTCCGCCGGTGCGACCGGCGCGATCGAGGACTCGTCCTCGTCGGCTCCGTCGTGGGCGTCGCAGGAGCACGAGGCGCCCGCGCAGCGTGCCGCCGACCCGGCGTTCGACGACGATGACGACGAGCTCGACGTCCCCGACTTCCTGAAGTAACGAGCGTTGTCAGACGACCCGCGCCTCCCGTCCCCGTCAGCAGACGACGGACTGGAGGCGCGTCTCGCGTCCGTCAGGAGCGGCATCTCCGATGCGGCGCGCGCCGCAGGGCGCTCGGCCGACGAGCTCACGCTCGTCGTCGTCACGAAGTTCCACCCGGCGTCGCTCGTCCGCGACCTCGCCGCGCTCGGCGTCACCGACGTGGGGGAGAACCGGCACCAGGAGGCGCAGGCGAAGGCCGCCGAGCTCGCCGACCTCCCGCTGACCTGGCACTTCGTCGGACAGCTGCAGTCGAAGAAGGCCCGACAGGTCCGGCGGTACGCACACGTCGTGCAGTCGCTCGACCGCGAGTCCGTGGTGGACGCGTTCGCGCCGACCGAAGCCGAACCCGAACCGCCGGTGATCGACGGCTTCGTGCAGGTCAACCTGACCGACGACCCCGACCGCGGTGGCGTCCGACCCGACGCCGTCGAGGCCATGGTGTCGCGGGTGCTCGCGACCGGCACGATCCGGCTCCGCGGGGTGATGGCCGTCGCACCGCTCGACGAGGAGCCGCGCGCGGCCTTCGCCCGGCTCCGTGGGGTCTCCGAGCGCGTGGTGTCCCTCGCCCCCGCCGCGACGGACATCTCGGCCGGGATGAGCGGTGACTACGCCGACGCCGTGCTCGAGGGCGCGACACACCTGCGGATCGGGACCGCAATCACGGGAAATCGGCCGGTCGCGCCCTAGCCTCGTTGCAAGGGCATCCACGAGCACCGACCTCCGGAGGAACCATGGCCAACCCGCTGAAGAAGACGATGGTCTACCTGGGCCTCGCCGACGAGGAACTCGAGTACGAGGACGAGCAGCCGCAGCAGCAGCCCGCGCGGCAGCAGTCCGCTCCGGCCCCTGCCCCCGCGCCCGCTCCGGTCGCCGACGAGACCCCCGCGCCCGCCGCGGCACCGGTGGCGCCCGTCGCCGCCGAGCCCAAGGCGCACACCCACCAGCGCGGCGCCCAGGTCACCCCGCTCCGCCGCTCGCACACGTCCGCACAGAAGGCAGCACCGGTCCAGGAAATGAACGAGATCCTCACCGTCCACCCCCGCGAGTACAAGGACGCCCAGTCCATCGCCGAGAGCTTCCGCGACGGCATCCCCGTCATCATCAACCTCTCGCAGATGACCGAGGCCGACGCCCGCCGCATGATCGACTTCGCCTCCGGGCTGTCGCTCGGCCTCTACGGCAAGATCGAGCGCGTCACCAACAAGGTGTTCCTGCTGTCGCCGGCGCACGTCGCGGTGAGCGGTGAGGCGCCTGAGGTAGAGTCCGACATCGAGGCGTCCTTCTTCGCCCAGTCCTGAGTTCCTCAGGCCCACCCGCCCCGTGCGGCTCGTCGCATGACGGTCCGCACCCGAGCTGAGCGAGCCCCATCGTGACCGCGATCCTCACGATCCTGTACTACCTCCTCCTGCTGTACATCCTCGTGCTGTGGGGGCGGTTCGTCCTCGACATCGTCCAGCAGTTCAACCGGTCCTGGCGGCCGCGCGGAGCACTCCTTGTCGTCGCCGACGTGGTCTACACCGTGACGGACCCGCCGATCCGGGCGGTCCGCCGGGTCCTCCCGCCGATGCGCATGGGCCCCGTGGCGCTCGACTTCGGCTGGACGATCGTGCTCCTCCTGGCGATCATCATCCGGTTCGTGATCGCCCTGCTCATCCCCGTGTTCGCCAACTAAGAGGACACGACACGCGCCACGCCCAGTGCGTGGTCACGGTTCACGGCCACCATCGGTGTACGGTGGTCGGGATCCGATGCTCGCCCCGGCGTGGCATCCGCACCGTTCGGCGCGACTGGTAGATTCGGTCGCACCGAGACGGTTCCACACGTTCAGCAGTTCTATTGAGGTGACGGCAATGGCTTTGACGCCGGAAGACGTAGTCAACAAGCGGTTCCAGCCGACGAAGTTCCGCGAGGGCTACGACCAGGACGAGGTCGACGACTTCCTCGACGAGGTCGTCGTCGAGCTCCGTCGCCTGACGGCCGAGAACGACGAGCTCCGCCAGCGCCTGCAGACGGCCGAGTCCGCGCCGAAGCCGGCCGAGGCCGAGCAGTCCGCTCCGACCCCCGAGCCCGAGCCGGAGCCCGCCCCCGTGGCAGCCGCGCCGGAGCCCGCTCCGGTCGCCGCCGCCGCGCCGGCCACCACGGTCCCGGCCGACGAGGACACCGAGGGCACCACGAACCTCCTGACGCTCGCACGTCGTCTCCACGAGGAGCACGTCCGCGAAGGCGTCGAGAAGCGCGACGCGCTCATCGCCGAGGGCACCGCGCAGGCCGCCCGCCTCGTCTCCGAGGCCGAGGCCAAGCAGCGCCAGATCATCGCCGACACCGAGAACACGAACCGTCAGCGTGTCGCGGTGCTCGAGCAGGAGCAGCGCCAGCTCGAGGGCAAGATCGACGAGCTCCGCACGTTCGAGCGCGACTACCGTGCACAGCTCAAGAGCTACATCCAGGGTCAGCTCAACGAGCTGGACGGCTCGGGCACCGAGCAGTCCGGGCTCACCCCGGCGCCGGCATCGGCGCAGGGCTTCGGCAACTGACGTTGTCGCGACCAGCATCACGAGCGAAGGTCAGTGTCCGCGCGATCGCGGCACTGGCCTTCGCCGCTGTCGTCGTGGTGGCGCTCGACCAGGGCGTGAAGGCGCTCGTCGTCGCCAACCTGCCGTACGGCACCGTCGTCCCGGTCCTCGGGAACGCCCTGCAGCTGCTCTACGTCCGGAACCCCGGCGCCGCGTTCTCGTTCGCAGTGAACATGACGTGGGTGTTCTCGATCGTCTCGACGGCCGTCGTGGTCGCGATCATCGTGTTCGCCCGGCGGATCCGCTCGATGTGGTGGGCGCTCGTGCTCGGCATGCTCCTCGGCGGGGCGCTCGGCAACCTGCTCGACCGGCTCTTCCGTGAGCCCGGCTTCGGTCGCGGCCACGTGGTGGACTTCATCTCGACCCCGTGGATGATGCCCGCGATCTACAACATCGCCGACTCGTTCATCTGCATCAGCATGGTGGTCTTCGTCCTGCTGGTGATCCTCGGGGTGAACCTCGACGGCACCCGCGCGCTCTCCGCGAAGCAGCAGCGCGCGGTGGACGCGGCGCCTGCGCAGTCGGACGCCTCCGAGGCGGACGAGCACCGCGCCTCCCGGCCCCTGGTCGAGGACCCGCGCGCACCGCGTGACGGGCGGGACACCCTCGGGCACGACGCGACGTGACCGAGAGCCGTTCCCTGCCGGTGCCGGACGGGCTCGCCGGTGAGCGTGTCGACGCCGCCATCGCGAAGCTCCTCGGGTTCAGCCGTTCCTTCGCTGCCGAGGTCGTCTCGGCCGGCGGCGTGACCGTCGACGGGGTCACGGTGGACAAGTCCGACCGGTTGCACGCCGACTCCTGGCTGCAGGTCGAGTGGACGCCGAAGGAAGCCCCCCGGATCATCCCGGTCGAGGTCCCCGGCATGACGGTCGTGCACGACGACGACGACATCGTCGTGGTGGACAAGCCGATCGGCGTCGCCGCACACCCCTCGCCCGGCTGGGACGGCCCCACGGTCCCCGGTGGCCTCGCCGCGGCCGGCTTCACGATCGCCACCTCCGGCGCCGCCGAACGCGCGGGCATCGTGCACCGGCTGGACGTCGGCACCTCGGGGTTGATGGTCGTGGCGAAGACCGAGCTGGCGTACACGCACCTCAAGCGCGCGTTCAAGGAGCGCACGGTCGAGAAGGTCTACCACGCCCTCGCGCAGGGGCACCCCGACCCCACTTCCGGCACGATCGACGCGCCCATCGGTCGACACCCCTCGAGCGACTGGAAGTTCGCGGTCACGGCCGACGGCAAGCCGAGCGTGACGCACTACGAGACCCTCGAGGCGTTCCGCTCCGCGACCCTGCTCGAGGTGCACCTCGAGACCGGTCGGACGCACCAGATCCGGGTGCACATGGCGGCGACCCGGCACCCGCTCGTGGGCGACACGATGTACGGGGCCGACCCGGTGCTCGCCGAGGAGCTCGGGCTCACGCGGCAGTGGCTCGACGCCGTCCGGCTCGGGTTCGAGCACCCGCGCACGGGGTCGTGGGTGTCGTACTCGGCGGAGTACCCCGACGACCTGCAGCGGGCGCTGGACCGCATCCGCGCCGCGTAGGGCGCGCGCC
>NZ_MJGR01000013.1:0-246 GCF_001865105.1 Curtobacterium sp. MCBA15_016 | reverse complement strand
GGGCGCGCGCCTGGCCCGCGAGCGGGCACGTTCCGTCCCGCTCGGCGCGCCCAGGCGGCCGATCCCGCCCGCTCGGCGCCGCGCGCGCGGCGTGTCGCGCCCGCTCGCGCGCACGGCGGGCGCGGCCGGCCGAGGTCGCACGAAGTGCCGCTGTCGGCGCCACGGAGCGGCACTTCGTGCGCTCTCGACGGCACGCGCGCGGCGTGTTGCGCGCCCTCGACGGCGCGCCCCCTGACGGACGGGAGG
>NZ_MJGR01000012.1:41245-57899 GCF_001865105.1 Curtobacterium sp. MCBA15_016 | reverse complement strand
AGACGCACTCCCCACTCGACTCGTGGAACACGAGCGTCGTCAGAGAGGCATTTCGTCTCACCCCGAACAGACCACTTCGAGAGTGGATCGTCATCGGGATTCGTTGCCTGAGCGGGACCCCGTCCGGACTGCATCTCCGGGGCGTTCGCTCCGGTGACCGTCTCGGCCGTTCCGTTCTCCGCCTCAGCGGCAACGAGTGATTACTCTACACACGCCCCGGGGGCCCCGCCAAACGTCCCGCACCCCGGGCGTGTCGCACGGGCCGATCCGCGCGGAGACGCGGAACGGCCCGCCCCCACGGTGGGAGCGGGCCGTTCGGCGACGCGTGTCAGTGCTTGGCGATGACCGGGTTCTTCAGTGTGCCGATCCCCTCGATCGTCACCTCGACGACCTCGCCGTCGCGGATCTCGCCGACGCCGGCAGGGGTGCCGGTCAGGATGACGTCGCCGGGCAGGAGCGTCCAGATCGACGAGACGAACTCGATGAGGGACGGGATGTCGTGCACCATCTCGCTCGTCGAGCCCACCTGGCGCAGGTCGCCGTCCACGCGGGTCTCGATGCGGATGTCCGACGGATCGATCTCGGTCTCGATCGCCGGCCCGAGCGGGCAGAACGTGTCGAAGCCCTTGGACCGGGTCCACTGGCCGTCGCGCGCCTGCAGGTCACGGGCGGTCACGTCGTTGGCGATCGTGTAGCCGAGGATCACGCTCGCGAAGTCCTCGCGCGTGACGTTCTTCGCGAGCGACCCGATCACGATGGCGAGCTCGCCCTCGTGGTCGACGCGTCCGACCCCGGCGGGGAGACGGATCGGGTCCTCGGGGCCGATCACCGACGTGTTGGGCTTGAGGAACACCACCGGGTCGTCCCCGGAGCGCTCGTCCATCTCGGACGCGTGCTCGGCGTAGTTGAGCCCCACGCCGATCACCTTCGACCGCGGGATGACGGGGGCGAGGAGCTTGGCGTCCGCCAGGGGCACCCGCTCCCCCGTGGTCTCGAACCCCTGGTACATCGGGTCACCCGCCAGCACGACCAGGTCGCGCTCGTCGAGGATGCCGTACCGGGGGTCTTCGCCCTTGCTGCTGAACCGTGCGATCTTCACCGTTGGAGCCTATCGACGTGTGGTGTGCGTTCAGGCCGGGTCGGTCAGGCGCGTCATCCACCCGTGCGGGTCGGGACGGCGGCCGTACTGGATGTCGGTGAGTTCGTCGCGCAGGGACATCGTCAGCTCGCCGGCCCCGACGGTCGGCGACCCGATCGTGAAGCCCTCGCCGCGGAGTTCCGCGATCGGGGTCACGACGGCGGCGGTCCCGCACGCGAAGGCCTCGGTGATGGAGCCGTCCTCGACGCCGTCACGCCACTCGTCGAGGGTCACCCGACGGCGTTCGACGCGCAGCCCGCGGTCCTCCGCCAGCTGCAGGATCGAGTCACGCGTGATGCCCTCGAGGATGGAGTCGGAGTCCGGCGTGACGAGCGTGCCGTCCGCCTTCACCAGCACGACGTTCATGCCCCCGAGTTCCTCGAGGTACTTGCCCTCGACCGAGTCGAGGAACATGACCTGCTGGCAGCCGTGCTCGTAGGCCTCTTGCTGGGGCAGGAGCGACGAGGCGTAGTTGCCGCCGGTCTTCGCCGCACCCGTGCCGCCCTTGCCGGCCCGGGCGTAGTTCGTGGACAGCCAGATCGACACCGGCTTCGGTCCGGAGGTGAAGTACGCCCCCGCCGGGCTCGCGATGCAGTGGTACGCCACCGCCTGTGCCGCACGCACCCCCAGGAACGACTCGGTCGCGATCATGAACGGCCGCAGGTACAGGCTCGTCTCGGGCGCCGAGGGCACCCAGTCGACGTCGGTCCGGACCAGCTCGCGGATCGAGTCCACGAAGGTCTCCACCGGCAGCTCCGGCAGCGCGAGCCGCCGCGCGGACCGCTGGAAGCGCCGAGCGTTGGCGTCCGGGCGGAACGTCCAGACCGAGCCGTCGGCGTGCCGGTAGGCCTTCAGCCCCTCGAAGATCTCCTGCGCGTAGTGCAGGACGCTCGCGCTGGGGTCGAGGCTGATCGGACCGTACGGGTGGACCGAGGCATCGTGCCACCCGGCGTCCAGCGTCCACTGCACGGTGGCCATGTGGTCCGTGAAGTGCTTGCCGAAGCCCGGGTCGGCGAGGATCTCCTCGCGCTCGGCGGCGGCACGGCGCTCGGGTGAGGGGGTGGTGGCGAACGCGAGTCCGAAGTCGGTGTCGGTGCTCATACGGGGAGACTCCTGTCAGGCGGTGGTGGTGCGTGCCGTGGCCGCGGCGGCGATGGCGTCGCCGATCTCGGCCGTGCGACGCTGCGAGGTGCCCCGGTCGGCGAGGTCGGCCTCGACCGCCCGCGTGACCGCCGCCGCGAGGTCGCTACGACCGATGTGGTCGAGCAGCAGTGCGACGGACAGGATGGCGGCCGTGGGATCGGCCTTCTGCTGACCCGCGATGTCCGGCGCGGAGCCGTGGACCGGCTCGAACATGCTGGGGAAGGTGCCGTCCGGGTTGAGGTTGCCCGAGGCCGCCAGACCGATGCCGCCGCTGATCGCGCCGGCAAGGTCGGTGATGATGTCCCCGAAGAGGTTGTCGGTGACGATGACGTCGAACCTAGCAGGTTCGCGCACCATGTGGATGGTGACGGCGTCGACGTGCTGGTAGTCCACCGTGACGTCCGGGTACTCCTGCCCGACGGCCGCGACGGTGCGCTGCCAGAGGGCTCCGGCGTGCACCAGGACGTTGCTCTTGTGCACGAGCGTGAGGTGCCTGCGCGGCCGGCGGTCCGCCAGCTCGAACGCGTACCGGACGACGCGCTCGACGCCGTACGCGGTGTTCAACGAGACCTCGGTCGCGATCTCCTGCGGGGTCCCGACGCGGATGGCACCGCCGTTGCCGACGTACGGTCCCTCGGTGCCCTCGCGCACGACCACGAAGTCGACGTCACCGGGGGACGTCAGCGGCGTCGTCACCGACGGGTAGACGACGGTCGGGCGCAGGTTCACGTAGTGGTCGAAGGCGAACCGCAGCTTCAGCAGCAGCCCGCGCTCGATGATCCCGCCGGCGAGCCGGGGGTCGCGGGGGTCGCCGCCGACCGCGCCGAGCAGGATCGCGTCGTGGGTGGCGATGGCGGACATGTCGTCCTCGGTGAGGATGTCACCGGTCGCGAGGAACCGGTCGGCACCGAGGGAGAACGGGGTCTCCTCCACCACGAGGTCGTCCGGCAGCACGGCGTGCAGGACCTTCAGCGCCTCGTCGACCACCTCGGGTCCGATGCCGTCCCCGCGGATCACCGCGAGCTTCACCGTCTGCGTCATGTCCGCCACTCCCCTACAGCGTGATGTCGATCTCGCGGAGCGAGGCCGCGTCGATCGTGGACCGGACGTGCTCGAGGATCTCGGCCGGGACCGGCGAGTCGACGGTGAGGACGCTCAGCGCCTGGCCGCCGGCGGCTTCCCGCGAGATCTGCATCGCCGCGATGTTGATGCCGGCGTCGCCGAACTCCTTGCCGTAGACCGCGACGATGCCGGGCCGGTCGGTGTACTCCATCACCACGTGGTGCTCGGCGAGGGCGACCTCGACGTCGTGACCGTTGATCTCGACGAGCTTCGCGACCTGCTTCGGGCCGGTGAGCGTGCCGGACACGCTGATCGCCGGGCCGTCGGACTGGGCCCCGCGGATCGTGAGCACGTTCCGGTACTCGGGGCTGTCCGAGTCGGTGATGAGCCGCACGGTGACCCCGCGCTGCTCGGCGATCAACGGTGCGTTCACGTAGGACACCTGGTCGCTGACGACGTCGGTGAAGACGCCCTTGAGCGCAGCGAGCTTCAGCACGCTGACGTCGAACTCGGCGAGCTCGCCGTGCACCTCGACGTCGATGCTGGTGACGGGCGACGTGGCGAGGCCGGTGAACACCTGACCGAGCTTCTCGACGAGCGGGATGCCGGGGCGCACGTACGGGTCGATGACGCCACCGGCGACGTTGACCGCGTCGGGGACGAGTTCGCCGCCGAGGGCGAGCCGCACGGACTTGGCGACCGAGACGCCCGCCTTCTCCTGCGCTTCGTCCGTCGAGGCACCGAGGTGCGGCGTGACGACGACGTTCGGGAGCGCGACGAGCGGCGAGTCCTTCGGGGGCTCGGACACGAAGACGTCGAGACCGGCGCCGGCGATCGTGTTCGAGGTGAGCGCACGGTGCAGCGCGTCCTCGTCGATCAGTCCGCCACGGGCGACGTTCACGACGAACGCGGTCGGCTTCATGAGCGCGAACTGGTCGTCCGAGATCATGCCGACCGTCTCCGGCGTCTTCGGCATGTGGATCGTGGTGAAGTCGGCGCGCTTGAGCAGGTCCTCGAGCGAGACGAGCTCGACCCCGAGCTGCTGGGCACGGGCCGTGGTGACGTACGGGTCGTACGCGATCACCTGGACGCCGAACGCCTGCAGGCGCTGGGTGATGAGCGCACCGATGCGGCCGAGGCCGATGATGCCGACGGTCTTCTCGTACAGCTCGACACCGGTGTACGCGGAGCGCTTCCAGGTGCCGGCCGCGAGCGACGCGTGAGCGGCCGGGATGTGGCGCGCGAGCGACAGGATGTGGCCGACCGTGAGCTCGGCGGCGGAGATGATGTTCGATGTCGGCGCGTTGACGACCATCACCCCGGCGGTGGTGGCCGCCTTGATGTCGACGTTGTCGAGGCCGACACCGGCACGGGCGACGACCTTGAGGTTCGGGGCCGCGGCGATCGCCTCGGCGTCGACCTTGGTGGCGGAGCGCACCAGGATGGCGTGCGCATCGGCGAGGGAGGCCAGGAGGGCGGGGCGGTCGGTACCGTCCACGTTCCGGATCTCGAAGTCGGGCCCGAGGGCGTCGACTGTGGCGGGCGAGAGTTCTTCGGCGATCAGGACGACCGGCTTCGGCACAGCTGCAGTTTCCTCACACGAGACGGGCGGTATCCCACCATCGTATCGACGTGCGCACGTGGTTACGACCGCAGGGGCGGTCCGGTGGGCGACCACACGACGGACGGGAGGCGCGGTACCAGCCGGCACCGCGCGTCCTGGCCGTCGGACGGACCGTCAGAAATCCAGCAGCCGCGGCACGAAGAGCTGCAGATCGAGCCACAGCGCGCCGGCGGCGGCGAACGCGAGGACGAAGACGCCGATCGTCACCGCGAGCCGCGCGCGACGGCTCACCCACAGCGCGACGACGAACGCGATCGGCGCGATCGCGATGTCCAGCACGAGCCACACCCACGGGGTGCTGCGGGCCAGCGAGTCGCCGCCGGACGTCGTGCCGAGGAACGCGTTGAACGCGCGGACGGACTGCGAGACGGTCACGAGGTTGCCGACGCTCTGCACGGTCATGTACGCGAACAGCAGGGCGAACACCAGCCAGACGAGGACCTTGCCGACGAACGCCCGGGACGACCGACGGACGGTCGGCGTCGCGGCGGTCACCCGAAGCTCCGCGTCATGAGGAACGGCCACGGGAAGAGGACGAGGGCGCCGAGCAGCATCCACAGCAGACGGCTCCGCGTGCGCTGTCCACGGCCGGCCCAGAGCACGACGGTGAACCACAGCGCGGGGGCGACGATCGACAGGAACCGCAGGACCTCGACGAAGACGGTCAGCACGGTGTCGACGTCCGAGACGTACGAGGTCGAGGCCGTGAGCAGCCAGGCCACCGTGTAGAGCAGGTACAGGCCACCGAAGACGCCGAACCCGATGAGCGCGCCGGAGGTCTCTGGGGCCTCGGGGTCGCGGCCGGAGCGTTCCTTGACGGTGACCGGGTTGTGCGCCGCGTCGACGTGGGTCGCGTCGTCGGCGTCGCCCCAGCTGAGGGCGTCGTCGTCGTGGTCGACCGAGCCGTCGGGCGGGGATGCTGCCGTGGTCATGCCTCGATTCTACGAGGCGTGCCGCTCCGGCTCGACCACGGACGACCTGTGCGGCCGCCGGTCAGACGTCGGCGGGCTGGGTCTCGAGGACCTCGGCGACGACCTCGCGCACCGCGGGGAACAGCGGGTGGCTCTCCATCAGGCCGGTGAGGATCTCGGTGAGGGCGTGTGCCGTCGCACCCGAGCGGAGCAGCGCGTGCAGCTCGATCGACTCGGGGTCGTTCTCGTCGTCGAAGTCGAGCGCGACGCGCACGGCGCCGAGCAGGTGGTCGACGGGGAGCCCGCGTTCGGCGAGCTGCGCGGCCGGGCCGACGAAGCGCTCGCGGCGGCCGAGCTTCCGGAGCGGGTTGCGTCCGACGCGGACGGTCGTGTCCGGGAGGTGCGGGTTCGCGATGCGGGAGAGGTTCGCGGCGACGTAGCGCGCGTGCTCCTCCGGGTCGAAGCCGTGCTTGGCGACGAGGAGCGCGGTGGTCTCGGCGAGGACGCCGTCGACCTCGGCGCGGACGGCCTCGTCCTCGAGTGCCTCGCGGATGAGGCGGATGCCCCGGACGTAGCCGTGGTAGGCGGCCGTCGCGTGCGCGGTGTTCACCGTGTAGAGCTTGCGCTCGACGAACGGCTGCAGGTCGTCGACCCAGGTCACGCCGTCGATCGCGGGCGGCTCGGCGTCGGAGTCGGCGAAGGGCGTGCGCTCGATGACCCACTCGTAGAACGGCTCGAGCACGACGTCGAGGCCGCCGGACTGGCCGAGCACCCCGGACTGGTCGGGGACGATGCGGTCGATGGCGCAGTTCGCGAAGACGGCGGCGATGTCGCGGTCCTCGAGGATGGGGGCACGACGGATGCTGGCGTGCAGGGAGTCCGTCGCGTTGAAGGCGTTCTCGCACGCCACGATCGTGACGTCGCCACGGTCGAGCGGCCGGGCCGCCAGCCCCTCGGCGATGACGGGGGCGACGAGCGGGAGGGTCCGGGCGCCGACCGCGGTCGTGACGACGTCTGCCTCGGCGATGGCCCGGACGACCTGCTCGCGGTCGGTCTTGCTGCTGAGGGCCGTGAACCCGTAGACGAGGTGCTCGACCGGCATCTCGCCGACCTCGTGCACGACGAACCGGCCGGCTTCGTTCAGTGCCGAGACGACGCGGTCGTCGACGTCCACGAAGGTGAGCTCGTAGCCGCTCGCGACCAGGAACTGCCCCACGAACCCGCGTCCGATCTTGCCGGCGCCGATGTGGACCGCTCGCTTCGTCACCGCCATCCGACGATCCTCCCATGCTGGACGACGACCTGAGGACCGCCCATCTCCGGGCCGGACGACGGTCGTCGCGAAACGTCCCCGGGAACGCCGAGGGGACGCCGGTGGGCGGCGTCGGGGCTGGTGGTGAAGTGCTGCATAACGTTCGGGTCACATCGCGAGGCGGCGGTGCGGGTGCACCGCCGCCTCGTCGTCGAGTGGTGTTGCGAAGACTACCGCGCGGCGGAACCGTCCACGTAGTCGGCGTCGTTCGACTTCCACGCGAAGAGGGCGCGCAGCTCGCGACCGGTCGCCTCGATCGGGTGGCCCTCACCCTTGGCGCGGAGTGCCTTGAACTCCGGCGCGCCGGCGTCCTGGTCGTCGATGAAGCGCTTCGCGAAGGCACCGTTCTGGATGTCCGCGAGGACGGCCTTCATGTTCTCCTTGACCTCGGGCGAGATCACGCGCGGGCCGGAGACGTAGTCACCGAACTCGGCCGTGTCGGAGATCGACCAGCGCTGCTTCGTGAGGCCGCCCTCCCAGATGAGGTCGACGATGAGCTTGAGCTCGTGCAGGACCTCGAAGTAGGCGATCTGCGGCTGGTAGCCGGCCTCGACCAGGGTCTCGAAGCCGTACTGGATGAGCTGCGAGGTGCCACCGCACAGGACGGCCTGCTCGCCGAACAGGTCGGTCTCGGTCTCCTCGGTGAAGGTCGTCTTGATGCCGCCGGAGCGGAGGCCGCCGATGGCCTTCGAGTACGACCACGCGAGGTCCCAGGCGGAGCCGGACGCGTCGACCTCGACGGCGACGATCACGGGGACGCCACGGCCGGCCTCGTACTCGCGGCGCACGGTGTGCCCCGGGCCCTTGGGTGCGACGAGCGACACGTCGACGCCCTCCGGCGCCTGGATGTAGCCGAAGCGGATGTTGAAGCCGTGGCCGAAGACGAGCGTGGCGCCCGGCTTGAGGTTGGGCTCGATGTCGTCCTTGTAGACGATGCGCTGGACCTGGTCCGGCGCGAGGATGACGACGACGTCCGCCCAGGCCGTGGCGTCGGCCGGGGTGAGGACCTCGAAGCCGGCCTCTTCCGCCTTCTGGCGGCTCTTCGAGCCCTCCTGCAGGCCGATCTTGACCTCGACGCCGCTGTCGCGGAGGTTGAGGGCGTGGGCGTGGCCCTGCGAGCCGTACCCGATGACGGCGACCTTCTTGCCCTGGATGAGCGTCAGGTCGGCGTCGGCGTCGTACACGATGTCAGTCACGGTGGTGGTTCTCCTGTGGTCGGTTCGGGAAGCGTTGGTTGCGGTGAGTCGGGAGGAGACGGACTGGAGGCGCGGTGCGGGTGGCGACCCGCGCCTCCGGTCCGTCACGGGTCGCGGTCAGCGCACCCGGTCGGTGATGCTCTTGGGCCCACGGCCCATGCCGAGGAGGCCCGCACGGGCGAGCTCCTTGATGCCGTAGGGCTCGAGCACGCGGAGGATCGCCTGGATCTTGCCGGGGTCGCCGGTCACCTCGACGATGAGCGAGTCGTTCGCGACGTCGACGACCTGGGCACGGAACAGGTTCACTGCCTCGAGCACGGCCGAGCGCGTCTGGTTGTCCACCCGCACCTTCACGAGCATGTGCTCGCGCTGGACGGACTGGGAGAAGTCCAGCTCGACGATCTTGATGACGTTGACCAGCTTGTTGAGCTGCTTCGTCACCTGCTCGAGCGGGAGGTCCTCGACGTCGACGACGACCGTGATCCGGCTGAGGCCGTCGACCTCGGTGTTGCCGACCGCGAGCGACTCGATGTTGAACCCGCGGCGCGCGAACAGGCCGGCGACGCGGGTCAGCAGACCCGGCTTGTCCTCGACGAGGAGGGAGAGGACGTGGCTCATGCGGTTTCCCCCGTCATGTCGGCGTCCTCGTCGTCCCAGGTGGGGGCGAGGGCCTGGGCGTACTCGATGGACGAGTTGCTGACTCCCTGCGGGACCATCGGCCAGACCATCGAGTCGCGGCTCACGACGAAGTCGATCACCACGGGGCGGTCGTTCGTCTCGAGGGCGAGCTGGATGGCGGCGTCGACCTCGTCCGCCTTCTCGACGCGGATGCCGAGGGCACCGTACGCGTCCGCCAGCTTCACGAAGTCGGGCACGCGGCGCGAGTCGTGGCCGGTCTCGAGGTCGGTGAACGAGTGGCGGCCGTCGTAGAACAGCGTCTGCCACTGCCGCACCATGCCGAGCGACGAGTTGTTGATGATCGCGACCTTGATCGGGATGTCGTTGATGACGCAGGTCGCGAGCTCCTGGTTGGTCATCTGGAAGCAGCCGTCGCCGTCGATCGCCCAGACCACGCGGTCCGGCTCGGCGACCTTCGCGCCCATCGCGGCGGGGACGGAGTAGCCCATCGTGCCCGCGCCGCCGGAGTTCAGCCAGGCGTTCGGACGCTCGTACTTGATGAACTGCGCCGACCACATCTGGTGCTGCCCGACGCCGGAGGCGTAGATCGCCTCGGGGCCGCTCAGCTCGCCGATGCGCTTGATGATGGCCTGCGGCGCGAGCAGTCCGTCCGTCGGCTCCGCGTAGCCGAGCGGGAAGTCGACCTTGAGCTGCTCGAGCTTCGCCCACCACTCGGCGGTGCTCGCACGCTGGTCGGTCGGGATGCCGCCCCACGCGTCGAGCAGGTCGACCAGGACCTCTTTCGCGTCGCCCACGATCGGGACGTCGGCGAAGCGGATCTTCGAGATCTCGGCCGGGTCGATGTCGACGTGCACGACCTTGGCGTTCGGCGCGAACTCGTCGGCCTTGCCGGTCACGCGGTCGTCGAAGCGGGCACCGAGCGCGATGATGAGGTCGCTGTCCTGCAGACCGAGCACCGCCGGGACGGTGCCGTGCATGCCGGGCATGCCGAGGTGCTGCGGGTGCGAGTCGGGGAAGGCACCCCGTGCCATCAGCGTCGTGACGACCGGCGCACCGGTGGCCTCGGCGAAGCGGAGCAGCTCGGCGGTCGCCCGGGAGCGGATGACGCCGCCGCCGACGTAGAGCACCGGGCGCTCGGACTCGGCGAGGAGCTGCGCGGCCGCGGTGATCTGCTTGCCGTGCGCCTTGGTGACCGGCCGGTAGCCGGGCAGGTCGATCTTGGGCGGCCAGACGTACGGCGCCGACTTCTGCTGGGCGTCCTTCGTGATGTCGACCAGCACGGGGCCGGGGCGTCCGGTCGTCGCGATGAGGTGCGCCGCGGCGAGGGTCGCCGGCACGTCGGCCGGGTCGGTCACGAGGAACGAGTGCTTCGTGATCGGCATGGTGATGCCGACGATGTCGGCTTCTTGGAAGGCGTCCGTCCCCATCAGGGTCGAGAAGACCTGGCCGGTGATCGCGATGAACGGCACCGAGTCCATGTACGCGTCGGCGATCGCGGTGACGAGGTTCGTCGCGCCGGGGCCCGAGGTCGCGATGGCGACGCCGACCTTGCCGGACGCCGAGGCGTAGCCCTCGGCGGCGTGGCCGGCGCCCTGCTCGTGGCGGACGAGGACGTGGCGGATCGTCTGCGACGCCATGAGCTCGTCGTAGAACGGGATGATCGCACCGCCCGGCAGGCCGAAGACGTCGGTGATCCCGAGGTGCTCGAGCGTCCGGAGGACGGCTCCCGAGCCGGTCAGGATCTCCGGCGTCCGGCGTGCACCGGCGGCCGCGGACAGCGGAGTGGCTTCCGTGGGCATGAGGTGTTCCTTGCCTGGAGTGATGGCGATGGTGCGTGTGTCGACGCTAGCCCGTGACCGCGCCCTTGGCGGCGGACTGGACGAGCTTCGCGAACTTCGCGAGGACTCCGCGGGTGTAGCGCGGGGGCAGCGGGGCCCAGCCTTCTCGGCGGGCTTCCAGCTCGGCTTCGTCGACCAGTAGGTCGAGCGAGCGAGCCGCGATGTCGACACGGATGCGGTCGCCATCGCGCACGAATGCGACTGGACCTGCGTCCACCGCTTCCGGTGCGATGTGGCCGATGCACAGGCCGGTTGTGCCGCCTGAGAATCGTCCGTCCGTCAACAGTAGTACATCCTTGCCGAGTCCAGCGCCCTTGATGGCCGCCGTGATGGCGAGCATCTCGCGCATGCCGGGGCCGCCCTTGGGACCCTCGTACCGGATGACGACGACGTCGCCCTTCTGGATCTTCCCCTCGGTGAGGGCGTCCATGGCGGCGCGCTCGCGGTCGAACACCCGCGCGGGGCCCTCGAAGACCTCGGCGTCGAAGCCGGCCGTCTTCACCACGGCGCCCTCCGGCGCGAAGGAGCCCTGCAGGATCGTCAGGCCGCCGGTGGCGTGGATCGGGTTGTCGAGCGTGCGGAACACCTCGCCGTCGAGCTCCGGCGGGTCGATCTCGGCCAGGTTCTCGGCGAGGGTCTTGCCGGTGACGGTCATGACGTCGCCGTGCAGCAGGCCGGCGTCGAGCAGCGCCTTCATGATCACCGGGATGCCGCCGTTGCGGTCCACGTCGACCATGACGTACTTGCCGAACGGCTTCATGTCGGCGAGGTGCGGGACCTTCGAGCCGATGCGGTTGAAGTCGTCGAGGGAGAGCTCGACCTCGGCCTCGTGCGCGATCGCGAGGAGGTGGAGGACGACGTTCGTGGAGCCTCCGAGTGCCATGGCGACGGCGATGGCGTTCTCGAACGCCTGCTTCGTGAGGATCTGGCGGGCGGTGAGGCCCAGGCGGAGCATGTTGACCACGGCCTCGCCGGAGCGGTGCGCGTAGTAGTCACGACGACGGTCGGCGCTGGGCGGCGCTGCCGAGCCGGGGAGCGACATGCCGAGGGCCTCGGCGACCGACGCCATGGTGTTCGCGGTGTACATGCCGCCGCAGGCGCCCTCGCCCGGGACGATCGCACACTCGATCTTCTTGAGTTCCTCTTCCGACATGGTGCCGGCCTTGCACGCGCCGACGCCCTCGAAGGAGTCGATGATCGTGACCTCCTTGAAGGAGCCGTCGGCCTGCTTCACGTAGCCCGGCATGACCGAGCCCGCGTAGAGGAAGACGCTCGCGAGGTCGAGGCGCGCGGCCGCCATGAGCATGCCTGGAAGGGACTTGTCGCACCCGGCCAGCAGGACGGTGCCGTCCAGTCGCTCGGCGTTCACGACGGTCTCGACGCTGTCGGCGATGACCTCACGCGAGACGAGGGAGAAGTGCATGCCCTCGTGGCCCATCGAGATGCCGTCGGAGACGGAGATGGTGCCGAACTGGAGCGGGTACCCGCCGCCGGAGTGCACGCCCTCCTTCGCCCCCTGCGCGAGGCGGTCGAGGGAGAGGTTGCACGGGGTGATCTCGTTCCACGAGGAGGCGATGCCGATCTGCGGCTTCTCCCAGTCCTCGTCCCCCATCCCGACGGCACGCAGCATGCCACGCGAGGTGGTTGCTTCGATCCCGTCGGTGACGACCCGGCTGCGCGGCTTGACGTCGATATCAGGCATGGGGTGAGTCTAGGCGCAGTTGGGATACCAAGCCGACAACTCCATGCATCCGCATGGGTGACGGGCGGTCCAGGAGGCGCGGTGCCGGCCCGCAGGGTCGCTGCGGGTCAGCGCGTGGCGCGGATCCTCGCGAGCTGCTTCAGCACGTCGGTGAGCGCCGCCGGGTCGGCGACCCGGTAGCCGGCGAGCGTGTCGCCCTCCCCCACCTTCACGCCGACATCGCCGTCGCGGAGCACCCGGAAGGCGTCCTCGTCGGTGACGTCGTCGCCGGCGAAGAACACCGCGTCGGCGCCGTGCAGGTCGCGCAGCCTGGCGATCGCGTCGCCCTTGGTGACGTGCCGGACGGCGAACTCGAGGATGTCCTTGCCCCCGCGTTCGAGGACGTCCGGGTCGGCCTCGTGCGCGGCGGCACTCGCGGCGGCGTTCGCCTCGGCCGCGACCTCGGCGCTCACCCGGCGGGTGTGCACGCCGTGGCCGGCCGGCTTGTGCTCGATGACGACACCCGGGAACCGCTCCCCGACCGCGTCGAGCGCCGTGCCGATCCGGGCCACGCGAGCCTGCTCGTCGTCGGTGAGGGCCGCTTCGTCGTGCCCGTCGACGCGCCACTCGACGCCGTGCGACCCGACGAGGGACATCTCGGCGGGGGCGTGCGTCACCGCGGCGAGGCTGTCCAGCGGACGCCCGGAGACCAGGACGACCTCGGTGTCCTTCGCCCGGTGCAGGGTGAGGACGGCCGCCCACGAGCCGGGCAGCGCGCCGACCTGCGAGGGGTCGTCGGCGAACGGCGCGAGCGTGCCGTCGAAGTCGAGGGCGACGATGAGTCGCGGCGCAGCCGCGAGCGTCTCGAGGGCCCGGTCGATGGCGGTCTGGTCGGTGGTCGTCTCAGGCATCACGCGCCTCCCGGGTGTCCTCGGCAGCACGCGCCGTCTGGGCGTCCTGGTCGAAGATCGACATGTTGTCCGTCTGTGCCTCGCGGTGCTGGTCCTTCGGGTCCGCCGCGGAGGGGTCGATCTGCGCGTTCTTCGGGGCGTGGCGGTCGAGCGCCTCGAGGAACGAGCGCGACCAGCGCGCCACGTCGTTGTCGCGGACGCGCTTGCGGAGGGCCCGCATGCGGGTCGAGCGTTCGCGTCGGGGCATCTCGATCGCGCGCTGGATCGAGTCCTTCAGCGCGCCGATGTCGTGCGGGTTGACGATGACGGCCTGCTTCAGTTCGTCGGCGGCACCGGCGAACTCGGACAGGATGAGGACGCCGTCGTTGTCGAACCGGGCTGCGACGTACTCCTTCGCGACGAGGTTCATGCCGTCGCGAAGGGCCGTGACGAGCATGATGTCCGCGGCGAGGTAGAGCGCCACCATCTCCTCGCGCGGGTAACCGTGGTGCAGGTAGGCGATCGGCTGGTGTCCGATCACGCCGAGGTCGCCGTTGATGCGGCCGACCGTGAGCTCGATCTCGTCGCGGAGCGTGGCGTACGTGTCGACGCGCTCGCGGCTCGGGCTGGCGACCTGCACGAGGGTGGCGTCCTCGACCGCGATGCGACCGTCCTCGACGAGTTCGCCGAAAGCCTTGATCCGGTGGCGGATGCCCTTCGTGTAGTCGAGGCGGTCGACGCCGAGCAGCACGGTCTTCGGGTTGCCGAGGCTCGCACGGATCTCGCGGGCGCGCTCCTGCACCTCGGGCCGGTGCGCGATCTCCTCGAAGCCGGCGGCGTCGATGGAGATCGGGAAGTGCCGGGCCTCGACGT
The DNA here is from genome assembly GCF_001865105.1 of Curtobacterium sp. MCBA15_016. Lineage (NCBI taxonomy): Bacteria > Bacillati > Actinomycetota > Actinomycetes > Micrococcales > Microbacteriaceae > Curtobacterium > Curtobacterium sp. MCBA15_016. Next base: position 43,592 of record NZ_MJGR01000012.1, on the reverse strand, counting down.
GTCGCACCGTGATGCCCTTGCGGCTGCGCGGTGCGTCCGGGTCGTCGACGGGGACGTCGATCGTCTGCCCCTTGGTCGTGTAGCCCTTGATGTGCCGGACCGCCCGGAGGAAGTCGCTCGCGTCGTCGTGCCGCTGGAAGCCGATCACGTCCGCCCCGAGCAGGCCGTCGAGGATCTGCGCGCGCCACGGGAGCTGGGCGTAGATGCCGACGGGCGGGAACGGGATGTGGTTGAAGAAGCCGATCGTCAGGTCCGGGCGGAGCTCGCGGAGGAGGGCGGGGACGAGCTGCAGCTGGTAGTCCTGCACCCAGACGATGCCGTCCTGCTCGACGATCTCGGCGATCTGCTCGGCGAAGCGCTGGTTCACGCGCTTGTACGCGTTCCACCAGTCGCGGTGGTAGCTCGGGTGCTCGATGACGTCGTGGTAGAGCGGCCAGAGGGTGTCGTTGCTGAACCCCTCGTAGTACTCCTCGACGTCGTCGTTGCTCAGCGGGACGGGCACGATGTGGATGCCCTCGTTGTCGAACGGGGCGACCTCGACGTCGGGCTGGCCGACCCAGCCGACCCAGGCACCGTCGTTCGCGCGCATCACCGGTTCGAGTGCGGTGACGAGGCCGCCGGGCGAGTGCCGCCAGCCCTCGTTGCCGTCCTCGTCGACGATGCGGTCGACCGGCAGGCGGTTCGAGGCGACGACGAAGGCGTAGCGGGTCTGTTCGGTGCGGGGTGCTGCCATGGGGTGCTGGGGTCTCCGTTCCGCCCGGCACGAACGCCGGGTTCGGTGCCGAAGTTACCAGCGTGCCGACAGCGGATTCACGGCGGATCGACGGCTTCCGGTACGCTGCGTCCATCGTGTCGGGGGGACACGCAGGTGACGCACGGGGTCGTCACCGCCCTCTCGACGAGAGAGGACCCAACCGTCGTGAGCGATCAGTCGCCCGTCCCGCCCGTTCCGCCCGGGCCCCCGTCAGCCGCGCCGGCAGCGTCGGACCCGCTCGGTCGCCTGCTCCGCGCCGTCCCCGGTCGTGACTGGGTCGCCGCCGTCGTCGCGGCCGTCGGCGGGTGGGTCGCGGCGTACATCGTCGCGGCGATCTCGCTGTTCCTGACGGTCGCCGTGGCCGCCGGTTCCGGTCCGGTGTCCACGAGCTCGTCCTCGGGCCTCGGCACCGGCGGCTCCGACCTCGGGTCGGCCGGGGCACCCGACGTCCAGTCGCTCCTGTCGGGGGTGAGCGTGCTGCTGGGGTCCCCGGCGCAGCTCGTCGCCCTCGCGGACCTCGGGCGGCTGCACGGCTCCGGTTCGATCCTGCTGCTCGGTTCCGGGTCGGGGTCGGTCGGCGTCGTGCCCGTGCTGGTGCTCGCGGCGCAGGTCGTGCTCGCGGTCGTGCTCACGCGCCGCATCCGGAGCCGGGTCCTCGCGCTCCCGCAGCTCGTCGTCACGGCGGTCGTCGCCGGGCTCGTGACCACCGCGGTCACCACGCTCGCCGGCCTCGTGCTCGCCATCCGGTTCCCCGCCGTCTCCGGGGTGCAGATCGACCCCGTGCACGCCGTGGGGATCGGCAGCGTGCTCGGGTCGTTCGTGATCGGCACCCTCGCGGTGCTGCTCGCCCGGCCGTCGCTGCTCGTCGGCCGGAGCACCTCCGTCGCCCGGGCACTCGGTGCCCTGCGGGTCGCCGCGTGGCAGCTCGGCGGGCTCCTCGTCCTGCTCGCCCTCGTGCTCGTCGTCGTGGCGCTCGTCGCGCAGCCGTCGTGGGGCGCCGCCCTGCCGCTGCTGCTCGGCAACGCGGCCGTCGCCCTGACCGCGCTCGGCTTCCTCGGCGGGGTCGGCACGTCCGGACTCGGTGCCGTCGGGAGCGACGCCTCGGTCTTCGCGGGCGCCGGTGGCTGGACCTGGCTCGTCGTCCTGCTCGTCGTCGTGAGCTCGTTCGCGGCCGGTCTGGCGCTCGCGGTGCGCCGGAACGACCGGGTCCGCACGACGCTCGACTGGGTCGCGACGCCCGTGGTCTGGTTCGTCGCCGGACTCGTGCTGTTCGTGCTCGGCACCGGCGTGGTGTCCTACCAGGTGACCGGTTCGAGTGCGGTCGGCGGGTCCGGCTCGGTCGGTGTGGCCCCGTGGACGCCCGTCGTCTTCGCGCTCTGGGGTGCGGCCATCGAGGTCGTCGCCCGGTACGTCGCGCCCGTGCTGCTCCCCCGCCTCGGCGGCGGCGTGCTGCTGCGGACGGCGCGCGTGGTCGGGACCGACCCGGTGCTGGCGCCGGTGCCGGCGCCGGTGCCGGCTCGGCCGACCGCTCCGGTCGACGGTGCCGCTCCGGTGTGGGCGGTGCCCGCCGATGCGGCGGCCCCGGCGGCCCCG
>NZ_MJGR01000012.1:0-40512 GCF_001865105.1 Curtobacterium sp. MCBA15_016 | reverse complement strand
GCGGCCCCGGCGGCCCCGGCAGACCCGTCGCAGCCGGACCAGCCCGTCCAGTCCGTCCAGCCCGGTGCGCCGGTCGGCCAGCCGCACCCGAGCCAGCCCTTCGTCGGCCAGGGCGCCCCCGCCCCCGCGCCGATGTCCCCGCACGCGAAGAGGGTCCTCGTGCGCTCCCTCGTCGCGGGCGGCGCGGTCGTCGTGGTCGTCGTCGCGGGAGCGATCACCACGGGCGTGCTCCGCACCACCGTCTGGGGCCCCGGACCGACGGCCCGGTCGTACGTCGACGCGATCGCGCAGGGCGACGCGGACACCGCGGCGAGCCTGAGCGAGGTGACCGGCGACGCCTCGATGCTCGACTCCGCCGTGCTGGAGAGCGCGAAGGACCGTCCCACCGACGTCCGCGTCGGCCGGGTGTCGACCAGCGGGGACACCGCGTACGCGAACGTCACCTTCCGGCAGGGCGACGCGCAGCGCTCCGGCCAGATCGTCCTCGAGCGGACCGGCACGTCGTTCCTCGTGAAGGACGAGTGGCGCGTCACGGAGCCGCTCACGGACCGCGTGACCATCACGGCCGGAACGGTCCTCGAGGGCGCCGACGTGACGATCGGCGGCAAGAAGGTGGGCGAGATCGAGAACGGCGCCTTCACGTCGCTCGCCTACCCCGGCAGCTACCAGGTCGAGGTCGGCGGCACGGAGTACTTCACCGGCGGCACCGAGACGCTCCGCGTGGGGTCGTCGAGCTCGCCGTACGCCGACTTCGAGGCGAAGCCCACGAAGGAGCTCGAGACCGACGCCGAGCAGTACGTGTCGGACCTCATCGACGACTGCGCGGCGAAGACCGACATCAGCTACGCGGACGGCTGCCCCTGGTACGGCCCGTACGACGCGGACGGCGCGGTGCAGTACGACGTCCGGTCGAAGCCGGATCTCGAGGTGCAGTCCTCCGGGGGCGGACTCGTCGAGGTGACCAGCACCGCGGACGGCAGGATCGGGTACTCGTACACGGACTACTTCGGCGACGCGCAGAAGAGCGAGGACACGTTCGACGTGGACGTCTACCTGAAGGTCGAGGACGGGAAGCTCGTCTCGGCGTACTGAGAGCCCGTACCGCCTGCACGGCCGACCCTGGAGTCCCGGGGTCGGCCGTCTCACTAGGCTCGACCCCATGGTCATGACACGGGCGTGGCGGAACGGCACCGCGGCGGAACGGGACTTCCCGGTCGACCGGATCTCCGAGCTCATCGCCGAGGACGGCACCTTCGTGTGGGTGGACTACACCGACCCCGAGCCGTCCGACCTCGAGCACGTCGAGGCCGAGCTCGGCATCCACGCGCTCGCGGTCGAGGACGCCGTCGAGCGCGGCCAGCGCCCGAAGCTCGACCGGTACCGCGACAGCCTCTTCCTGGTCGTCTACGACGTGGGCGGCCTCGACCACGCCGGAGACCTCACCACGCACGAGGTGAAGGCCTTCGTGACCGAGCACGCCCTCGTCACGATCCACGGCAGCGACGTCGACACCGGGGCCATGGAGCGCCGGCTCGACGCGACCACGGACATCGCCGACCACGGCGTCCCGTGGTTGATGTGGGGCCTGCTCGACGCGGTCACGGACCACGCCACGAACACGGTCGAGGACATCGAGCGCCGGATCGACGCGCTCGAGGAGGACCTCTTCGAGCACGGCACCCCGCGTGAGAAGCAGATCCAGCGGCGATCGTTCCGCCTCCGCAAGGCCCTGGGCGTCCTGCGCCGTCAGGTGGTCCCCACGCGGGACAGCGTCGCCTCGTTGCTGCACGGAGACGCCGAGACGATCTCGGACGGCATCCGCCCCTACTTCCGCGACGTCGAGGACCACCTCGTGTCGATCACCGACTCCGTCGACCAGCTCCGCGACGCGGTGTCGAGCGTCCTCGACACGAACCTCAACCTGGCGTCGAACCGGCAGAACACGGTCATGAAGAAGGTGACGAGCTGGGCGGCGATCATCGCGATCCCGACGGCGATCACGGGGTTCTTCGGCCAGAACCTGAAGTTCCCGGGAATGGGCGAGTGGAGCGGGCTCTACTTCTCCCTCGGGCTCATCATCGCCTCATCGCTGACGCTGTACCGGGTATTCAAGGCGAAGGACTGGCTCTAGAGCCGAAGCGCGAGGACCCCGGCGACGACGGTGAGCGGTGCCACGATGCACCCGAGCGCCATGTACCGCCCCCACGACAGGTGGACGCCCTCGGACGACAGTCGTGCGTGCCACAGCAGCGTCGCGAGCGAGGCCCACGGCGTGATGAGGCAGCCGGCGTTCACCCCGACGAGGAGCGCCGCGTAGCGCAGGGCCTCGTGCCCGGCGGCCGGCTCGAGCACCAGGTAGGCGGGCAGGTTGTCGATCGCGTTCGCCGCCAGCGCGCCGGCACCGCCGAGCACCAGGAGCGACCCCGTCCCGGTGCCACCGGAGAGCGCAGCCACGATCGGGTCGGTGATGCCGGTCGTGTGCAGCGTCTCGACGACCACGAACAACCCGGCCGCGAAGACGAGCGTCGACCACGGCACGCGCGACGGCTTGAGCTCCGACGGCGCCCGGAAGGCCGCGACGACCACGAGCACGACCGCCGCGGCGATCGCGGCGATCCACACCGTGACGCCGGCGGTCAGGGCGATCACCAGCGCGACGAGCACCGCCGACGCCGACCAGAAGAACACCGGGTCGGTCGCCGCCCGGACCGAGACCGGCGTGTACCGGCCGAAGAGCTTGCCGCGGAACACCACGAGGAGCACCGCGCACGGGACCACCACACCGGCGAGCGCCGCCCACACCATGAGTCCGGCGAACGGGATCGGCCCGTCGAGCCCGATGCGGTCGACGGCGAGCAGGTTCGTCAGGTTCGACACCGGCAGCAGCAGCGACGCCGTGTTCGCGAGCCACACGGTCGTCAGCGCGAACGGCATCGGCGGCAGTCCGACCCGCCGGGCGAGCGTGATGACGATCGGGGTGAGGAGCACGGCCGTGGTGTCGATCGACAGGAACACGGTGCAGAGGACCGCGAGCACGACCACGGCGCCCCAGAGCCCGATCGTCCGACCGCCCCCGACCCGTGCGGCGACGTCGGCGAGCCGGTCGAACACCCCGGCGTCCGCCGCGAGTTCGGCGACGACGGTGAGTCCGAGCACGAAGGCCAGCACCGGGACGACCCGGTCGGCGAGCTCGGCGAGGTCGGACAGTGGGAGCAGCCCGAGGGCGACGCACACCGCGCCCACCACGAGCAGGACTCCCCCGATGACGGCCTGGCGCACGACGACTCCTCCACGAGTGCGCCGGGCAGGGCGTCCGGCGGCGCTCCAATGTACTGGCCGGTAGCGTTGACGGGACGACGACAGGAGGAACCCGTGCGGAAGTTCATGTTCAGCGGTGCGGTGTGGAGTTCGATCATCAGCGGCTACAGCGTGCTGCAGACCACGCGGCAGGGCCCGCGTGACTGGCGCCTCGCGCTGACGTGGGTGGCGTGGATCGCGACGACGCTCGTGGCGATCGGCACGGTCGTCGAGGACGACCGCGCCGTCAAGGCCAAGCAGCCGTAGACCGCGACGCGACCCGGTGACGGACGGGAGGGACGGTGCCAGCTGGCACCGTCCCTCCCGTCCGTCTGTTCCGGGGCCGGCCGGTCAGCGCTCCGACCGCGGGATGTCCGAGGTCTGGATCGGCCCCGTGAAGAGCGCCGCACGGTCGTCCTGGTCCGGCGTGAACAGCGCGGACTCCGAGGCGGTCGACGCCGCACGCCGTCGCGGCGCCGCGACCTCGTCCACCATGAGCACCCGCTGGACCGGCAGCGCGTCGGGGTGGGTCCGCTGGATCCAGTCGACGAGCTCCTCGCGGATGTAGCAGCGCAGGTCGAACAGGGACGGGGCGTCGTGCGAGGTCGCGAGGACCCGGACACGCACGGACCCCTGCACGGCGTCGGTGACCTGCAGGACCTTCACCCGGCGGTCCCAGAGCTCGGTGCGGTCGAGGATCCGGTCGAGCTCGGCCCGCATCTCCCCCGGCCGGACCCGCCAGTCGAGGTCGAGCTCGACGGCACCGAGCAGCTCGCTGTTGGTCCGGGTCCAGTTCTCGAACGGCGTGCTCGTGAAGTACGTCGACGGCAGCACGAAGCGTCGGTCGTCCCACAGGTGCACGACGACGTAGGTGAGGGTGATCTCCTCGATCCGCCCCCACTGCTGCTCGACCACGACGACGTCGTCGACACGGATCGACCCGGAGAACGCGAGCTGCATGCCGGCGAAGACGTTGCCCAGCGTCGACTGCGCTGCGAGGCCCGCGATGACGGAGATGAGCCCCGCCGACGCGAGCACGCTCGCCCCGGCTGCCTCGACCCCCGGGAAGGTCAGCAGGATCGCGCCGATGCCGATGATCACGAGGACCGCGACGGTCAGCCGACGGATCACGAGGACCTGCGTACGGATGCGGCGGGCCTGCCGGTTGTCCGGGACGTCGATGCGGAAGCGGTGCAGGCCGAGGTCCTCGAGGAAGATCGCGATCTGGCACGCCAGCCAGGTGCCGGCGGCGATCGTGGCGATGAGGAAGCCGTGCGACACCGGCGCGCGCCACGGGAAGGCGTCCGGCCGGTTCGGGACGCTCGTGACGAACGCGACCCAGAGGAGCACGACGAGCAGTTCGGTGCGGAACGGGTGCTTCATGCGTCGGGAGAGCACGGCCGCCCAGCGTTCCCGCCGCGCGAGTGCGCGGAAGACGAGGTGCAGGACGAGCGCGGCGGCGGCGGTGACGAGCAGCGCGACGCCGATCGCGACGAGGAGCCGGAGGAGGATGTCCATCCCTCCATCGAAGCGGTGGACGACGGACGTCGTTCAGGAACGCGACCACCCGCACGACAGGAGGCGCGATGCCGGACCGGCACCGCGCCTCCTGGCAGGGACTGCTGCTACTTCGTCGAGGTGAGCGAGTCCACGTAGTCCTGGTGCTCGGACGCCCACTTCGCGGTGATCGCCGGGTACTCGCTCGTCTTCGCACCGCTGTTCACCAGCGCGTTCTCGAGCGAGTAGAGCGTGTCGGAGTCCATCGCGAAGTCCTCCATCCACTTCGACGCCTGCGGGAACTCGTCGGCGAAGTCCTTCTTGGCGATGGTGTGGATCTCCTCGTTCTTGCCGAGGGCGCCCTTCGGGTCCTCCAGGTCCTTGATCGGGAAGGCGTCGTACGCCCAGTGCGGACGCCACAGCGTCACGACGACGTCCTCCTTCTTCGCGATCGCGGCCTTGAGGTCGGCGAGCATCGCCGGCGTCGAACTCGTGATGAAGTCCATCCCGTCGAGGCCGTACTTCGGGATCACCTGGTCCTGCACGACCTTCGTCTCGCCGGCCGCGGGCTCGATGCCGACGATCTTGTTGCCGAAGTCCGAGGCCTTCGCCGTGAGTTCGTCGATCGAGTCGATGTCCGAGTACTCCGGCACGGCGAGCTCGAGCGACGCCTGCTCGTTCCACGCGCCGAGGTCCGTGAGGTCCTTGCCGTACGTGTCCATGTACTCCTTGTGCGTGTTCGGCAACCAGGTGTCGAACACGACGTCGTAGTCGCCGGATGCGAGGCCCGTGTAGGCAGGGGCGACGTCGGAGTTCGTGAGCTGGACGTCGTAGCCCTTCTCCTCGAGGACGTGCTTCCACAGGTAGCTCGCGGCGGTGTCCTCGTCCCAGCCGTTGAAGACGACGACGTGCATCGACTTCTGGTCGCCGTTGTCGAGCGTGCCGGAGGCGCCGTAGTACCCGGGCGGCATGCACGCGGACAGGCCGAGGGCGGTGGCGGCGGCGAGCGCGGCGGCCGCGAGGGTGCGCTTGGTTCGCTTCATGATCTGTTCCTTCCTCACGCGTCGACGGTCTGGCGGTCGGTGACCGCTTCGGTGGTGGCGGCGGTCTGGGCGGTCGCCGCGTTCGGCGTCGCGGTCGCGGTGGGCTTCCGCTTTCCGCGTCCGAAGAGCCTGGAGGCGCGGCCCGAGTCACCGCCGAGCGCTGCGGTCAGGCGGTCCAGCAGGATCGCCAGCACCACCACCGACAGGCCGGCTTCCGCACCGAGACCGACGTCGATGCGGTTCAGCGAGGCGACGATCTGCTCGCCGAGTCCCCCGGCGCCGACCATGCCGGCGATGACGACCATCGAGAGCGACAGCATGATGACCTGGTTGACGCCCGCCATGATGCTGGCCTTCGCGAGCGGCAGCTGGATCTGGCGGAGGATGCGCCACGGGCTCGACCCGAACGCGGCGCCGGCCTCGACGACCTCGCTCGGGACCCCGCGGATGCCGAGCTCGGTGAGCCGGACGCCCGGAGCCATCGCGAACACGATCGTCGCGACGATGCCGGGGACGACGCCGACGCGGAAGAGCAGCAGCGCCGGGATCAGGTAGACGAAGGCCGGGGTGGTCTGCATGAAGTCGAGCACCGGGCGGATGATCCGGCTGGCGGTGTCCGATCGGGCGGCCCAGATGCCGAGCGGGATGCTGAACACGACAGCGAGCCCCGCGGCGACGATCACGAGGGCGAGGGTGTCCATCGCGTTCGTCCACTGGCCGACGCTCACGATGAAGAGCAGACCGACGGCGGCGCCGAGTGCGAGCTTCCAGCCCTTCGCGACGAACGCCAGGACCACGAGGATCGCGACGACCACCCAGAACGGCGGCGTGGAGAGGAAGTACTCCATCCACGCGTCCATCCACGTGAACACGTAGCGGACGACGTCGAAGAAGCCGGAGAGGTAGGTGGTGATCCAGTCGACGATCGCTGCGACCCAGGTGCCGAGGGGCAGGTGGAAGTCGCCGAAGGAGTTGGTTCCGGGGGTGATCATGCGTGGTCTCCTTCGGCGAGGGTCGAGTCCATGTCGGAGTCGGAGATGCGGGTGACCGGCTCGAGCACCGGGATGGGCATCGTCGCCGTCGGCACGTTGCCGAGGGCGGCGAGCAGCGTGACGCGCGGGACGACCCCGAGCAGGCGTCCCTCGTCGTCGACGACCGCGATCGGCAGCGGCGACTCCACCGCGAGCTCGAACAGGTCGGTCAGCGCGGTCTCCGGCGCGACCCGGGCGTACTCGGTGTTGACGATGGCGTCGAGGTTCGTGTCGCCGGCCTTGACCTGGCGCATCACGTGCCGGTCGCGGACCCACCCCTCGAGCTTCCGGCCGCGTCCGGTCACGAAGACCGCGGCCGTCTGCAGGTCGCGCATGGTCCGGAGCGCGCCACGCGGGCCGACGGTCAGCGGGACCGCGGCACGTGCGGGCTCCATGACGCTCGACGCGGTGAGCACGCGGGCGCGGTCGACGTCCTGCACGAACTGGGCGACGTAGTCGTTCGCGGGGTCGGTGAGGATGTCCTCCGGCGAACCGATCTGCACGATCCGGCCGTCGCGCATCACGGCGATCCGGTCGCCGAGGAACATCGCCTCGTTGAGGTCGTGCGTGATGAAGACGATCGTCTTGCCGAGGCGCTGCTGCAGGTCGACGAGCTGCTCCTGCATCTCGCGGCGGATGAGCGGGTCGAGGGCGCTGAAGGCCTCGTCCATCAGCAGGACGTCGGTCTCCGCGGCGAGGGCGCGGGCGATGCCGACGCGCTGCTGCATGCCGCCGGAGAGCTCGTCGGGCTTGGCGTCCGCCCAGACGTCGAGTCCGACCAGGCCGATGACCTCGCGGGCCTTGGCGAGCCGGGTGGCCTTGTCGACGCCGTTGACCTCGAGGCCGTACGCGACGTTCTCGAGCACCGTGCGGTGCGGCAGCAGCGCGAAGTGCTGGAAGACCATCGACACGCTGGTGCGTCGGATCTCGCGGATCTCCTTCGGCGTCGCCTTGGTGACCGTCCGGCCGCCGATCTCGACGCTGCCCGCGGTCGGCTCCAGCAGGCCGTTCAGCATGCGGATGAGCGTCGACTTGCCCGAGCCGGACAGGCCCATGACGACGAAGATCTCGCCGGGACGCACGTCGAAGGACGCGTCGATGACGGCTGCCGAGCCGAGGTCACGGACCTCGTCACGGGTGGCGCCGTCGGCCAGGCGGCGGACCGCTTCACCGGGTCGGCGGCCGAAGACCTTGTAGGCGCCGTGCACGCGCACGGCCGGGACGTCGGTGGGGTGGTCCGGCGTGACGGCACGCCGGTCCTGGGGTGGTGCGATGGTCAACGGTGCTCCTCGCGGGACCGCGGCGCGAGGACGGCGCACGGCGGTACCGGTGGTTGCGGACGGGTCGCCCGGCACCGTGTTCGGCGGCATCGCATCGAGCCCGCGCAACGGCGCAGGGCGAGCGATCACGCACGCGGGGGTCGTACTCGGGACGACCCCGGTCCAGCCGACCGTACGGCCCCCGCCGTGCTGCTGCGGTGGACGCGTCCTGATCGTCGGTGTCCCCTGAAGGGACGTTCAAGGCTATCGACGCTTGTCCCCCGGCGCGAATCCGGGTCCGCCGGAATCCCGGCACCGGTGTACCCCGTTCACGGCGTGTCGCCCATCGGTCCGGGGATCGCGATCGTGACCGGCTCGTTACTTTTCAGGAGACTCGCATGGTTGTGTGCCACCCCGGTTCGACGCACCTGTAGCGTGTCGCGCATGACAGCGCAGAACGACACCGGGGTGGACCGCGCGCCCGCGAACGACTTCTCGCACGAGCAGGAGGGCTACCAGCACGGGCTGAAGCCCCGGCAACTGCAGATGATCGCCATCGGCGGCGCGATCGGCACGGGGCTCTTCCTCGGCGCGGGCGGTCGCCTGCACACCGCGGGGCCGGCCCTGGCGGTCGTGTACCTCATCGCGGGCATCTTCGCGTTCTTCATCCTCCGGGCACTCGGTGAGCTCGTGCTGCACCGTCCGTCGTCCGGGTCGTTCATCTCGTACGCCCGCGAGTTCTTCGGGGAGAAGTTCGCGTACGCCGCCGGGTGGATGTACTTCCTCAACTGGGCGATGACCTCGATCGTGGACACCACCGCGGTCGCGCTCTACCTGCACTACTGGGCCGGACCGCGCGCGATCCCGCAGTGGGCGCTGGCCCTCGCGGCGCTCGTCGTCGTGCTCGCCGCGAACCTCGTCGCCGTGAAGGTGTTCGGCGAGCTGGAGTTCTGGTTCGCGATCATCAAGGTCGCCGCCCTGGTGGCCTTCCTCATCGTCGCGCTCGTGTGGCTCGTGTTCGCGTTCCCCGTCGAGACGGGCGGCGAGACGGTCCGGACCGGCTTCAGCATCTGGGCGGACAACGGCGGCCTCTTCCCGACCGGCCTGCTCCCGGCGGTCCTCGTCGTGCAGGGCGTCGTGTTCGCCTACGCCGCGATCGAGCTCGTCGGGACCGCGTCCGGCGAGACGCAGGACACCGAGAAGGTCATCCCCCGCGCGATCAACTCGGTCGTCTTCCGCATCGCGGTGTTCTACGTCGGGTCGGTCGTCCTGCTCTCGCTGCTCCTGCCGTACACCTCGTACAAGGACGGCGTCAGCCCCTTCGTGACCTTCTTCTCGTCGATCGGCAACCCGCAGGTCGGCCAGGTCGTCGGCTCGATCATGAACTTCGTCGTCCTCACCGCGGCGCTGTCGTCGCTGAACGCCGGGCTCTACTCGACCGGACGCGCACTCCACTCGATGGGCATGAACGGCTCCGCGCCGAAGTGGACCACGAAGATGACGAAGGGCGGCGTGCCGTTCGCCGGCATCCTGCTCACCTCGGCGTTCACGCTGGTCGGCGTCATCCTCAACCTGTTCGTCCCCGGGCAGGCGTTCGAGATCGCCCTGAACATCGCGAGCCTCGGGATCATCACCGCCTGGGGCACGATCATCCTCTGCCAGATGAAGCTGCGGTCGTGGGCGAAGCAGGGGCTCGCGAAGGAGCCGTCGTTCAAGCTGCCGGGCGCGCCGTACACGTCCTGGCTGACGCTGGTGTTCCTCGCGACCGTCATCGTGCTCATGGCGATCGACTACCCGATCGGCACGTACACGATCGCGTCGCTCATCATCGTCATCCCGCTGCTCATCCTCGGCTGGTTCCTGCAGCGCGACCGCATCCTCCGGATCGCCTCGCTCCGCTCGGGCATCACGGGTCCGTACCCGGTGACCGGTCGGGACCCGGCGAACCAGGTGCGTCGGAGCGGCTCCGGCACGGACGGCTCCTCGACCGCAGCGACGGACGGTTCCTCGACCGGGTCCACGGATGCGTCCGCTGGTCCGGACGCCGGGTCGGACGACCACCGGGCCTGATCGCCGGCCGCTCCCCCGTCCGTCGGCTCGACCGGCGAACGGGCGGAGTGTCCGGATAGCGAAACAGCGCGCCCGGGGCGTGCAGGAGGGTCCGGCACCCGTCGGTACGATCGGCGGGTGCCGGACCCATCTGTCTCCCCCACGCTCGACCTCCAGCTCACCTGGCGCGGTACCTTCGGCCGCGTCCGGGTGTTCGACGACCGCGTCGCCGCCGAGACCAGCTACGAGCGGGACGCGCTGACGCCGGTGCCGATGGAGTCCGTGCGCGGGTGGCGGATCGAACCGTGCGACTTCGACGCGGTGTGCGTCGAGTTCGTCACGCCCGGGGAGACCTACCGGGTGCTGCTCGACACCACGGACGAGCAGGTCGCCGGGCTGGCGTTGCGTCGAGCCCTGGGCGCGCCGTTGCCGTCCGCGTCCTGACGCCCACCGCCGACCGGCGGGCGCTCACGGCCAGGACGGGTGGGCTGTACCGTCCGCGAGCCGACGTCCCCACACCGCGTCGAGGTCGGCGACCTGTGACTCGTCCAACCGGACCGCACCCGCGGCGAGGTTCTCGGCCAGGTGCCCGGCGTCCGACGTCCCGGGGATGAGCAGGACGTCCGGCGCGTGCTGCAGCAGCCACGCGAGTCCGAGCTGCGCCGGAGTGACGCCGAGCTCGTCCGCGATCCGCACGGCCACCGGTTCGTCCACGACCTTCGGGAGGCCCGGGAACGCCCCGCCGAGGGGGAAGTACGGCACCCACGCGATCCCTTCCCGGATGCACTGGTCGAGCAGCGCCTCGTGCTCACGGGCCACGAGCGAGTAGGCGTTCTGCACGCAGACGATCCCGGCCGCGAGCCCCCGCTCGAGCACCTCGCCGGACACGGCGCTCAGACCGATCCCCCCGATCAACCCCTCGTCGCGCATCGCGGTCATCTCCGCCAGCTGGTCCTCGACGTCCACGAGCTGGTCCCCCTCGGCCAGCAGACCGGGGCCGGTGTCCGCTCGGCGGAGGTTCACGACGTCGATGCGCTCACGGCCGAGGCTGCGCAGGTTGGCGTGCACCTGAGCGCGCAACTGCTCCGGACGCTGCGCGAGGGCGAGTGGCACCGGTGCGGCGACCCGGACGGCACCGACCTTGCTCACGACGACCACGTTGTCATCGGCCCCGAACGCTCGCCGGATCACGTCGTTCGCGACGCCGTCTCCGTAGAAGTCCGCGGTGTCCACGTGGTCGACGCCGAGCTCCCGGGCGCGGTGCAGCAGGGCCACGCCCGCCTGCCGGTCGTCGGTGAACCGTTCGAGTGCCATCGCCCCGTAGCCGATCCGTCCGACGGTCCGACCGCCGAGCGTGGAGGCGCCACCCGGGCGCCGTGACTGTTCCTCGTGCATGTCATCTCCGGTAGTGTCGATCGAAACGGAGGAACCTCCGCTTCGATCAGCATAACCGGAGGAGCCTCCGCTTTGTCCAGCGATCCCGTGACGAACGCTCGGCGACCTCGCGCGGACGCCGCGCGTAACCGCCAGCGGGTGGTGGACGCCGCGCGTGCGGCCTTCACCGCGCAGGGCGAGGACACGTCGCTCGAGGCCGTGGCACGGGCCGCAGGCGTCGGGATCGGGACGCTGTACCGGAACTTCCCGACGCGCGAGGACCTCATCGCCGCGGTCTACCGCGCCGAGCTCGATGCGGCGCTCGCGACCGTCGACGAGCTCCTCACCCCCGGTACCGGCTCCGGGAGCGCCGCGGACGCCTTCCGGGCCTTCGCCGGCCGGTACGCCGAGTTCGTCGTCACGAAGCGGGGGCTCGCCGAGACCGTGCGGGCGGGGGCGTTGCGCGGGACAGCCGAGGCCGCGGGGACCCGAGAGCGGGTGAACGCGGCGGTGCAGCGGTTCCTGGACGCCGGGGCCGCCGACGGCTCGCTCCGTGCCGAACTGCTCGCCGACGACGTCACGGCCGCACTGGTGGGCATCCTGCTCTCCACCCGCGACGCGGTCGACGCCGCGCAGACGGGCCGGCTGCTCGACATCCTCGTGGCGGGACTCAGCCGTCCTGCGGCGCGAACTGCGTGACGCGGAACGTCGCACCCTGCGGGTCCTGCAGCTCCGCGGCCCGGGTCCAGAAGCCGTCCCACGAGCCCAGCACCCGGCCGCCGAGCTGTTCGGCGAGCGCCGCGGCACCGTCGCGGTCCGCCACGCTGAACGACACGTGCCAGTCGTCGGCACCGGCGTCGAGCCGGGCGAGCGCGGAGATGACGTCGGCGAACCCCTCGGGCGTGCCGACCTGGCGTTCGCGGATGTCCGGGTCCGAGGTCGCCGCGAGGTGGTCGCCGTACCCGGGCAGCCGGACCATCGCGCTCGGGCCTTCCTCGATGCCGGAGACCTGCCAGCCGAAGAGCTGCTCGTAGAACCCGATCGCCTGCTCCGGATCGGTCGAACGGAGGTCGCTGAACACCCACCCACCGGGGGCGTTGATGTGCTGCGCGCCGAGTCGGGCGCGCGCCTGCCAGAGCCCGAACGCGGCACCACGGGGATCGACGCAGTCGACACTGCGGCCGGCCGCTCCCCCGGGTCCGGCGTCCTCGGCGGGACCAGCGGTGCCGCCGAGCTCCGTGACGCGACGGGCCACGGCGTCGGCGTCGTCGACCGCGATGTACGTGCGCCACGTGGCCGGCTCGTCACTCGACGCGACGGCACCGACCTCGTGCCCGTCGATCGACACGATGCGGTAGGAGCCCGGCGCCCCCGGCGGGAGTCGCTCCTCGAAGTCCCAGCCGAACAGCCCGCCGTAGAAGGCCTGGGCCGCATCCGGGTCCGGCTGTCGGGCGTCGATCCAGCTGGGGACGCCCTGGGGGTACGTGCGCGGGGTCTGGTCGGTCATCGTCGCTCCCGGGTGAGCCGGCGCGTGGCCGGATGCCCCAGGTCTACCGCGGACCACCGACGCCCTCGCGCCCGCGCCCGCGCTCGCGCCCACGGCCGCGCCCGCGCCCGCGCCTCAGTCGTCGGTGTCGACCTCGTCCGTGACGACCTTGCCGGTGCCCGCGTCGAGGCGGACGCTGTGCTTGGTGCCCGAGGCGTCGCGGACGTCGCCCTCCCAGACGACCTTCCCGAGGTGGTCGTCGAGCCCGAGCTCGGTGATCGTGCCGGCGTGCAGGTCCTCGAACCGGCCGACCGCGTCGTCCACGGTCAGGTCGGCCGCGGCCGTGAAGCGCTCGTTCTCGGCCCGGTCGTCGGCGTCCGAGGTCTCGGTGCGCGGCGATCCGGACACCGCCGTGCCGGCCTCGTTCGTGTGCACCTCGTGCTCGGTGCCGTCGTCGGTGACGACCAGCACTTCGTACGCGGTGCCGTTCTGCTCCTGCTCGACCGAGATCACGGTGCCAGACCCCACGGCGTCGCGGGCGGTGGCGACGGCGGCACGCAGGGCGTCGTTCGACGTGGCGGACGCAGCGGTCGCGCCGCCGGACGCCGATCCGGACGAGGACGACGACGACGTCGTGGACGAGGCCCCGTCGGACTGCGCGGTGGAGCACCCGACGAGGGCGAGGGACGCCACGAGCGGCAGGGCGGCGATTCCGGCGACACGACGGGTGGAGCGGGCTGTGGTGGTGCGGAGTGCGTTCATGCGACCAGGGTGCCGGGCGGGTGCTGAAGCACGGCTGAAGCCCCCTGGTCAGCCGCCGAGTGCGATGCGGACCGCGAACCGGGCGCCGCCGAGGGGCGAGTCCGTCACGACGACGTCCCCGCCGTGTGCCCGGACTGCGTCCTGGACGATCGCGAGGCCGAGCCCCGCGCCGCCCGCGTCCCGGCTGCGCGCCTCGTCGAGCCGGACGAGACGTTCGAACACGCGGTCACGGTCTGCCGGGGCGATGCCCGCCCCGTCGTCGTCCACCGTCAGGACGGCGCGTCCGTCCTGCTCGGCGAGCGCGACGACGACCCGACCCTCGGCGTGCCGGACGGCGTTGTCGACGAGGTTGCGGACCACTGCGGCGAGGAGCCGTTCGTCCCCGAGGACACGGGCAGGCCCGATCCCGGACCCCTCGACCCGGATCGACCCGTCGGTGCTCCCGCCGAGCCGTCCACGCGCCCGGGCCACGGCGTCGAGCGCCAGGTCGTCGAGGTCCACCGGACGCCGGACGCCCACGTCGCCCTCGTCGAGCCGCGAGAGCTCGAGGAGGCCCGTCACGAGGTCCTGCAGCCGGAGCGCCTCCGAGCGCACCACCTCGGACAGCTCGACGACGTCGGCGCGGTCGGGGTGCGCCGTGGCGACCTCGGCGTGCTGGCGGATGGTCGCGATCGGCGACCGCAGCTCGTGGGAGGCGTCGGAGACGAACCGCCGCTGCCCCGCGGCGGAACGGTCGAGCCGGTCGAGCATGGTGTTCATGGTCGTGGCGAGCCGGGCGATCTCGTCGCCGGTGTCCGGGACGGCGACCCGGGCGTCCGGTCGTGCCGCGCGGATCGTCTCGACCTCGGTGCGCATGCGTTCGACCGGGCGCAGCGACCGGCCGGTGACCACCCACGTGACGGCCCCCATCACGAGCACGAGCACCGGGACGCCCACGGCCAGCAGCGCGACCGCGGCACCGACGGCGGCGTCGGTCTGGTCGAGGGAGACCCCGTAGACCAGCGTCGCGTCCCCGCCGCCGGGCAGGTCGACGTCGTCGGCGACGAGCAGCCACCGCTCGCCGTCGTGGGTCCAGCGGGACTCGTCGGCCGTCGGGAGCGCCGGTGGATCGGCGTCGTCCCCGTGGGCGAGGACGGACCCGTCGTCCCGTACGACCTGCACGAGGACGTCCTCGTAGCCGCTCACGACCCCGGCGCCGTCGGCCTCGACACGAGCCGAGGCCTGCTCGAGCCCCGACTCCGCCGTGGTCCGCACCCCGTCGAGGAGGACGAGGCGCAGCACGACGACGAACGCCGCCGCGCCGACGAGCAGCGCCGCGAGCACGACGACGACCGCCCCGAGGGTGGTCCGCGCCCGGACGGACCGGAAGCGCCGGCGGCCGCCGTCAGCCACCGTCCGCCGCCAACCGGTAGCCGGCGCCGCGCACGGTCTCGATCGCGGTGCGACCGAACGGCCGGTCGACCTTGCGACGCAGGTGTCCGACGTACACCTCGACGATGTTCGGGTCGCCGTCGAAGTCGACGTCCCACACGTTCTCGATGACGTCGCGCTTCGAGCAGACCTCGCCGGCGCGGCGCGCCAAGAACTCGAGGACGGCGAACTCCCGACTCGTCAGCTCGACGGGCGTCGACGCCCGGGACACCGTCCGGGCGGCCGGGTCGACGACGAGGTCACCGAGCGTCAGGACCGCCGGGCGCTCGCGCGCACCACGGCGGACCAGGGCACGCAGCCTCGCCACGAGGACGGGGTGCGAGAACGGCTTCGTCACGTAGTCGTCGGCCCCGGCGTCGAGCGCCTCGACCTGGTCCCACTCGCCGTCCTTCGCCGTCAGCATGAGGACGGGCGTCCAGTCGCCGTCGGCACGGAGCTGCGCGCACACGGCCCAGCCGCTGAGCCCGGGCATCATCAGGTCGAGCACGATCGCGTCGTAGCCGAACTCGCGGGCGTGCCACAGTCCGTCGACGCCGTCGTGGGCGACGTCGACCGCCCACCCCTCGGCTTCCAGCCCGCGACGGACGCCGTCGGCGAGCCGCACCTCGTCGTCGACCACCAGGACACGCATGCCCCGATCCTGCCGTGCGCCGCTGAAGCAGGCCTGAAGCGTCCTGGACGCGACCGGTCGCGGGCCAGGAGGCGCGGTGCGAGCCCGCACCGCGCCTCCTGGCCGGCACCGGGTCACGTCCACAGCCCCGTCGTCGCCGGGTCCCGGGACGGATTCGGGTTCTGGCCCGGCCTCCGGCGGCGACGGTACCAGCGCCGATCCTGCTCCCTCGGCGACGGACACGCTCGCAGCCGACCGGGCCGGCGAGGCCGGTCGGGACCGGCTCAGACGAGCAGGAGGATCCCCGCGACGACGGCCGCGACGGCGATCGCCAGCGCGATGAGCAGCAGCACGAGGTGCACCGTGTAGAACGTCGTCGGCTTGCCGGCGGCGTCACGCGCCCGGGAGTCCTTCGCGACCCGCTGGAAGAAGCGGGGCCAGGTGACGACGTTGAAGACGGCACCGATGAACAGGACGAGGGCTGCGAAGACGGTCACCCGACGATCCTAGACACCGCGGGCACGGGGCCGGTGGTGCTCGGCCGCCCCCAACGCGGCCGAGTCCCACCCCGTGCTGCCACATCGCGTGTAGCACCTGCTACAGACCCTACACGGCGGCCCGGACGACGTCGACCCATCCAGTGGGATCGATGTCCCGTTCTGGTAACGACTGGCGCTACGCCGCGTCGAGGGCCGCTTCGGCGTCGGCCAGGGCCCGCTGCTCCGACTCGCTCAGCGACTGCCGGGCGCGACGGGCGCCGTCGTTGATCTCGACGATGAGCCGACTGAGCCGCGTCGCCGGATCGCCGGAGTCGGGGTAGGCGTTGTCGGTGCCGATCCGCGCGTGCAACGGCGTGAGGGCGCACAGGGCGGTCTCCACCCGACGGGAGCGCCGACGACGGGAGACCTGGTGGCCGATGACGAGCAGGAGCATCCCGGACGACACGCAGATCACCGCACCCGGGGTCGTGACGTCGTAGGGCAGCGCGAGGGCCCGGGTGAGGCCGAGGTCGCCCAGGACGTGCGCGAGGTCCATCACCACGACGACGACCATCCGCACGACACCGAGGACCCCACCGAGCACGAGGACCCACAGGCCGACGAGGTCGGTGGTGGTGCGGGCCTCGCGCAGGTGCAGGACGCAGATGAGTCCGGTCGCGCCGAGCGCCACCCCGAGGTAGACCGTCTGCGCGATCGAGTAGACCGTCGCTGCCGGGTGCGATCCGGCGTCGAGCATGAAGGTCGTCGTCGTCGCGGGCTTGTCGAGCACGGTGAACGCCACGATGACCACCACGACGACGACCGCGCACGTCACGACGATCGCGTTCCGGAGCCACGGCCGCGCGGCACCGACGGCCTTCGACACACCCCAGAGCAGGGTGCTCGTCCCCGCGACCATCAGGCAGTCGCTGACGACCGTGACCACGTTGAACCCGCCGAACAGCGGATCGAGCCACCGGTACAGCGGGTCGACGTTCGTGACGATCGTCGCGGCGAACAACAGGAAGGTGACCGCGAGCGTGCGGTCCTGCCCGCGCTGCAGGACGAACAGCGTGACCGTGCCCGCGATCAGGAGCAGCGCCTGGACGAGGGAGACGATCACCCGAACACCCCGCGGAACGCGCTCGGACGGTCGCGGTGGCCGCGGATGAGCCCGGCGAGCCGGTCGGCGAAGACCTCGGCCTCGTGCTCGTACTCGTTCGAGAACAGCCCGCGGGCGAGTGCCCGCTCGACCTTGTACTCCGGCAGGTCCGGGATGACGTCGCGGATGTAGGCCGCCTGCGGGGCGTGGTCCTGGTGGCGGTGCAGGATGTGGCCGAGTTCGTGGCCGATGACGAACGACCGGAACGTCCGCGAGGCCGTCGGGGAGATCATCACGAGGTGCTGCCGCTCGAGCGTCGCCACGAAGCCGCACACGGGCTCGGCGGCGAGGAACGCCTCTTCGCGGACGACGATCGGCTTGCCGACCACCTCGGCCGCGGCGGCGACGGCCTGGTCGACGTCGGACCACCCCTCGGCCGCACCACGCGCCCAGAACGCCTCGACGAGGTCGGTCGGTGCGCTCATGCGACGCTCCCCCGGGCGGACTCCTCCTCGAGCACCTCGGCGATGCGACGGAGCGCCTCGGGCGAGAGCTCACCGGGGAAGGTCCGGGCGGCGAAGCCGCTGACACGTGCCGATCGGAGGGAGCGGACGAGGGCGAGCTGGGCGCCGATGCGCTCGGGGACGTCGCTGTCCTCGAGCAGGAAGCGCTCGTCGACCTCGAAGAAGCCCGCGAGCAGGCGGAGCAGCCCGGTGTCACGGTTGCGACGGCCGTCGCCGGAGAGCATGTACGTCCACTTCGCCCGGGACAGCGAGCCACCCTGGGCCGCCACGTACTCCTCGATCGCCGCGAACGGGACGGGGGCGCCGCGCTGCGCTTCCTCGAAGTCGAGGAGGAGGTTCAGCCGGCGCGCGAGTTCCGCGGCGTCGAGCACGCCACCCCTCGGATCTGCTGTCGCCATGTCGATCGGACTCCTCCCCAGCCGCACGTCGTGCAGGACATGGTAGCGCGAGCCGCCGACGAGGACCTCGCTAGCCTCGACGGTGTGAGCACGCCGTACCCGTCCACGGTCGCCGCCTCGGTCGAGCACGAGATCGTCATCACGAAGTCGCGCTTCATCACGACCGTGGCGCCGGTGTCCGGGGTCGCGGACGCGGACCGGGTGATCGCCGAGGTCCGCCGCCGGCGGTGGGACGCCCGGCACAACTGCACCGCGATGGTCACCGGCGTGCTCGGGGACCAGGCGCGGTCGAGCGACGATGGTGAACCCTCCGGGACCGCCGGCGTCCCGATGCTCGAGGTGCTCCGACGCCGCGGGCTGACCGACGTCGTCGCGGTCGTCACGCGGTACTTCGGGGGCGTGAAGCTCGGCGCCGGCGGCCTCGTCCGTGCCTACTCGACCTCGGTGTCCGAGGCACTCGACCGCGCGACGCTCGTGCACCGGCGTGCACTGACCCGGGTGACGGTGGACGTCCCGCACGCCGACGCCGGCCGGATCGACAACGTGCTGCGCGACTGGGTCCGGCACCACGGAGCCACGCTCGGCGACCCCGCGTACGGCGCCGCCGCGACGTTCGAGCTCTGGGTGCCGGGCGACGGCATCGAACCGCTGCGTGCCGACCTCGCCGCGACCTCGGCGGGAGCGCTCGACCCGGTGGTCGGCGAGGAGCGCGTGGTCGACGTCTCCGCCGACTGATCCGCACGCGGAGTCGCGGCCGAATCGCACTCCGGGCGTGTCTCACCGTGCGGCACCGCACGCCGGGAACGACGAAGGCCCCGACTCGATGAGTCGGGGCCTTGCTGGTGCACCCCCTCGGACTTGAACCGAGAACCCACTGATTAAGAGTCAGTTGCTCTGCCAATTGAGCTAGAGGTGCATGTTGCGCTTCCGTGCTGCAACGGGAAACAACAATAGCATGGGTTTCGCGTGCTCTTGACCACTCGGGGCACGGACCACGAACAGGAGCCCCATGACCGACCGTCTCGCCGCCGGCGACACCGCCCCCGACTTCACCCTGCCGGACCAGGACGGCACCGAGCACTCCCTCTCGGCCCTGCGTGGGAAGAAGGTCATCGTGTACTTCTACCCGGCAGCGTCGACGCCGGGGTGCACCACGGAGGCGTGCGACTTCCGCGACAACATGTCCTCGCTGCAGGCCGCCGGGTACGAGGTGCTCGGCGTCTCGAAGGACGACCTGCCGGCGCTCAAGACCTTCCAGCACGAGCAGGCCCTGACCTTCCCGCTGCTGAGCGACCCCGACCTCGCCGTGCACAAGGCGTACGGCGCCTGGGGCGAGAAGAACAACTACGGGAAGATCGTCACCGGCACGATCCGCTCCACGATCGTGGTCGACGAGGACGGCACCGTGCAGCTGCCGCTCTACAACGTCAAGGCGACGGGGCACGTGGCGAGCCTGCGGAAGAAGCTGGGCCTGGTCTGAGACCCGACTGATCGACGGACGGGAGGCGCGGTGCCAGCTGGCACCGCGCCTCCCGTCCGTGGATCAGGACCGTCTACTCGACCGGTCGGGCGAGCGCGTCCGTCACCGGTCGCGACAGCACCAGCGTGATGCCCAGCAGCGCGGGGATGAGCAGGAACCAGCCGACGGCGGGCACGCGGAAGACGCCCTGGAACGCCCCGATCGCGAGCGCACCTTGCAGCACCTGCCAGACGATGATCCCGGACCGCACCCACGGACGACGGTTGCGGAGGCCGATGAACAGGGAGCCGAGCCAGAGCGCCGCGATGGCCGCGAGGACCGTCAGCGCGATCCCGGACGCGATGCTCGTGGCCGGCGCGACGATGAGTTCGACGATGAGGACGATCGTCACGACGACGAGGGCGGCGAACTCGAGTCCGACGACGACGAGGAGCGCCAGGAGGGCAGGCGACCGCCGCTCGACGTGGTCGGGCTCGGTCGGGGTGGTGTCGGGCACAGCATTCCTCCAGCGTCGGAACCCTTGATTTGGCCCTACCAGTATGGAACGATATTCGAGGTCGTTTGGACGGCACGATGTGGTGTGCGTCTCCCGTGGTTCGACGCTCCTCCCCCGAGCGTTCTGCGGGCGTCAGACTCGCTTCCAGCGGACTCCTCCCCCACGGGTGTCCCCTCGTGCCTCGCGCATGCTCAGCGTTCCGATCCCCGAACCACGGCCCCGGCCTGCCGTTCGAGCATCGATTTCAAGGAGCACCACACATGGACTGGCGTGACCAGGCAGCCTGCCTCACCGCGGACCCCGAGCTCTTCTTCCCCGTCGGGAACACCGGACCGGCCGTCGATCAGATCGAGAAGGCCAAGTCGGTCTGCGCTCGCTGCACGGTCACCGAGATGTGCCTGCAGTACGCCCTCGAGAACAACCAGGACTCCGGTGTCTGGGGTGGCCTGAGCGAGGACGAGCGCCGCGCGCTGAAGCGTCGCGCCGCCCGCGCTCGCCGCGCTTCCTGACCCGGCGCCTGCTGCGCGCCTGACGCCCGCCGCCCCCTCGGGGCCGGCGGGCGTCGTCGTGCGCGGGGCGCGGCTGCGCCGCGCGCGGGGGCGGCTGCGCCGCGCCGCGCCGCGCCTCCAGGCGGTTGCGCATGCCTGCGCACAACGGAAAGCACGCGGCGCCGCGCGATCGCGCGGTTCGGACGCACTTCCGTTGTGCGGCCGCCCTCTGCGCATGCCGCCGCGGCGAACCACGGAACCGACGTCGAACCAGGGCCCGACGGCGGTTCGACGTCGGGAACGTGGTTCGACGCGGGCCTGGCGGGCGCACGCCGCGCCTCCAGGCGGTTGCGCGTGCCTCCGCACAACGGAAAGCACGCGACGCCGCGCCTCCAGGCAGTTGCGCGTGCCTCCGCACAACGGAAAGCACGCGACGCCGCGCCTCCAGGCAGTTGCGTGTGCCTGCGCACAACGGAAAGCACGCGACGCCGCGGCATCGCGCGGTTCGGACGCACTTTCGTTGTGCGGCCGCCCGCTGCGGCTGCGGTTGCGGCGGGCGCGCCGGCGCGCGCGCCGCGCGGCGAACCACGGAATCGACGTCGAACCAGGGCCGGACGGTGGTTCGACGTCGGGAACGTGGTTCGATGCGGCCCTGGCGGGCGCACGCCGCGCCTCCAGGCGGTTGCGTGTGCCTGCGCACAACGGAAAGCAGGCGACACCGCGGCATCGCGCGGTTCGGACGCACTTCCGTTGCGCGGCTGCATGCTACGGCTGCCGCCGCGGCATGCGCGCCGGCGCGCGCCGCGCGACGAACCACGAGACCGACGTCGAACCAGGGCCGGACGGTGGTTCGACGTCGGGAACGTGGTTCGATGCGGCCCTGGCTGGCGCGCGGCGCCTTCAGGCGGTTGCGCGGGACGCCGCGGCGGGCGCGCGGCGCGGGCGCGGAGCGCGCTACGCGGCGCCCGGGTTCGCCGTCAGCCAGCGGAACGGGATCGTGATGGTCACCTCGGTGCCGCTGCCGGTCAGGGTGTGCCAGTCGATGGTGCCGCCGAGCTCGCCCTGGATCAGCGTCCGGACGATCTGTGTCCCGAGGCCCGACCCGACCTTGCCCTCGGGCAGGCCCCGCCCGTTGTCGCGGACCTGGATGTCGAGGTGGTCGTCGAAGCGCTCCGCCACGATCTCGACCTCGCCGTCGCGGCCGTCCAGCCCGTGCTCGACGGCGTTCGTGACGAGCTCGGTGAGCCCGAGCGCGAGCGGGGTCGCGGCCTCGGAGGGCAACACCCCGAACTCCCCGGTCTTCTTCGGGCGGACGGTCGTGTTGTGCGACGCCGCGACCTCGGTCACGAGCTTCAGCACGGAGTCGAAGACCTCGTCGAAGTCGACGTTCTGGCTGAGGCCGGTCGACAGGGTGTCGTGCACGACGGCGATCGCGGCCACGCGGCGCATCGCGTTCTGCAGCGACGTCCGGGCCTCGTCCGAGTGAGTGCGGCGCGCCTGGATGCGCAGGAGCGACGCCACGGTCTGCAGGTTGTTCTTCACGCGGTGGTGGATCTCGCGGATCGTCGCGTCCTTGGTGATGAGCTCGCGCTCCTGGTGCCGCAGCTCGGTGACGTCGCGGCAGAGGACGATCGCACCGATCCGCTCGCCGTGGTCGCGGAGCGGGATCGACCGCAGCGAGACCGTGACGCCCTTCGACTCGACGTCGGCACGCCACGGGGCACGGCCGGTGACGACCAGGGGCAGCGACTCGTCGACGTCGAGCTGCGCACCGATGAGCTCGGTCGTGACCTCGGCGAGGGACTTCCGCTCGAGCTCGCCCTCGAAGCCCATCCGGTTGAAGGCGCTGAGGCCGTTCGGGCTGGCGAACGTGACGATCCCGTTCGTGTCGAGGCGGAGCAGGCCGTCGCTGGCGCGCGGTGCACCGCGTCGGGGTCCGGCCGGCGCACCGATGTCGGGGAAGTCACCCGTGGCGATCATGCCGAACAGGTCGTTCGCGCTCGCGGTGAAGTTGAGCTCCTGGCGGCTCGGGGTGCGCATCTCGTCCTGGTTCGAGTGCCGCGTCACGACCGCGATCGGGCGTTCGGTCGTCTCGGCGCTGTTCGCGCTCAGCCGCCGGAGCACCGGGATCGCCCGGACGCGCGTCGGGGTGTCCTCGTACCAGTCCGGCTCGGCGGAGTCGACGACCTTCGCGCCGACGAAGCTCTCGGTGACCTGTTCGCGCCACTCCTCGCGGATCTCCTGCCCGACGATGTCGCGGTAGAAGAGCGTCGCCGCGGAACTCGGGCGAGCGTGCGCCACCGCCACGAACGAGCCGTCCTCGGCGGTCGGGACCCAGAGGACCATGTCCGCGAAGGACAGGTCGGCGAGCAACTGCCAGTCCCCGACGAGCAGGTGGAGCCACTCCACGTCGGCTTCGGAGGAACGGCCTTGTGCGAGGACGAGGTCACTGAGGGTCGACACCCGCCCAGTCTAGGTGCGCACCACTGTGGACAACTCCGCTCTCTCCACAGGCACGATGACAGTCATATTTCTCATGTTGTACTCGCTCTACGCTCAGCCCCGACGAAAGGGGCAGGGGTGGCCGAGGAAGCACGCCGGATCGATGACGCAGAGCCGATGGGGGACGTCCCGCGACTCAGCGCGGTACCGCCACCGACCGACGTCGAGGACACCGCTCGCGCGCTCGGCCTCTGCGTCGCCGAGATCCTGACGGGGTCACGCGAGGTCGACAGCATCGCCCGGTGGATCACGGACGAGGTGCACCGGCACCTGCAGCAGCGGGCGGCGGTGGCGGCGCGGGCCCGGCAGCTCGGCAGCCGGTCGCGCGGACGGGCGCTGCTCCGGGTCGGCAGCGTCATCGTGTGCCGCCCGGCCGACGGGGTCGCCGAGGCGACGGTCGTCGTGCACACGCGCAGTCACGCCCGTGCGGTCGCGATGCGCCTGGAGGAACGGCAGGGTCGCTGGCGCGCGACGGCCGTCGGGGTCTTGTGACGCCCGTGACGTGACGGGGAACGGACAGGAGGGGGGCCCCACCCGCCGGTACCGGCGTGACGCGCCAGCGGCACGACGGCCGAGACGGGAGGGACGGTGCCAGCCGGCACCGCGCCTCCTGTCGGGACGTGGTCGCGTCAGCCCTTCTTGGCGGCCTGACGACGCTCGGCACGGTTGCCCGCGGCAGCCTGGCCGGACGCGGTCGCGGCGTTGCCGAACGCGGAGCCCTGCTCCGGCCCGGCGGCCGCCTCGGCCTCGGCCTGCGCCTTCTGCGCTCGCGCGGTCGCGGCCTGCTCGAGGCGACCGCGCTCGTCGCGGACCTCGACCTCGCCGTCGATCGACGGAGCGGAGTACTCGAGACCGGAGACCTCGTCCTCGCCGAGGCCCTTGGCCTCGATCACGGCGTTCTCGCCGTCGGACTGGACCTGCACCTCGAGGTTGAAGAGGTAGCCGACCGACTCTTCGCGGATCTGGCCCATCATGCTCTGGAAGAGCGCGTAGCCCTCGCGCTGGTACTCGACCAGCGGGTCGCGCTGTGCCATCGCCCGGAGGCCGATGCCGTCCTTGAGGTAGTCCATCTCGTAGAGGTGGTCGCGCCAGCGGCGGTCGATCACGGAGAGGACGACGCGGCGCTCGAGCTCACGCATGGCCTCGTCGCCGAGGAGTTCCTCGCGCTGCTGGTAGGCGAGCTTGGCGTCGGAGAGGATCTCGCGGCCGAGGAACTCGCGCGAAGCCTTGCCCTTCGAGCCGGCCTCGGTGATGACCTCGTCGATGGAGATCGAGATCGGGTACAGGGTCCCGAGCTCGGTCCACATGGCGTCGAGGTCCCAGTCGTCCGCGTTGCCCTCGGCGGTGTGGGAGTCGATCACGTCGTCGACGACGCTCTTGAGGAACGACTGCGCACGGTCGTGGATGTCGTCGCCCTCGAGGATGTGGCGGCGGTCGCTGTAGATCGCTTCACGCTGGCGGTTGAGGACGTCGTCGTACTTCAGGACGTTCTTGCGGATCTCGGCGTTGCGGCCCTCGACCTGCGCCTGGGCCGACCGGATCGCACGGCCGACGAGCTTGTTCTCGATCGCGAGGTCGTCCGGGACGTTCGAGCGGCCCATCAGGCTCTCGGCGGCACCGGAGTTGAACAGGCGCATGAGGTCGTCGGTGAGCGACAGGTAGAAGCGGCTCTCGCCCGGGTCGCCCTGACGGCCGGATCGACCGCGCAGCTGGTTGTCGATGCGACGGGACTCGTGGCGCTCGGTGCCGAGGACGTAGAGACCGCCGACCTCGCGGACCTTGTCGGCCTCGTCCTTGATCTCGGCCTTGACGCGGTCGAACACGTCGTCCCACGCGGCCTCGTACTCTTCCGGGGTCTCCGTCGGGGACAAGCCCTTGGCGTGCATCTCCTGCACGGCGAGGAACTCCGAGTTGCCGCCGAGCATGATGTCGGTACCGCGACCGGCCATGTTCGTCGCGACCGTCACGGCGCCGAGTCGACCGGCCTGGGCGACGATCGCGGCCTCACGCGCGTGGTTCTTCGCGTTGAGGACCTCGTGCTTGACGCCCTTCTTCGCGAGGAGCTTCGACAGGTACTCGGACTTCTCGACGCTCGTGGTGCCGACGAGGACCGGCTGGCCCTTCTCGTGGCGCTCGGCGATGTCCTCGGCGACCTGCTCGAACTTCGCCTTCTCGTTCTTGTAGACGAGGTCGGTCTGGTCGATGCGCTGCATCGGCTTGTTCGTCGGGATGGGGACCACACCGAGCTTGTACGTCGACATGAACTCGGCGGCCTCGGTCTCGGCCGTACCCGTCATGCCGGACAGCTTCTGGTAGAGGCGGAAGTAGTTCTGCAGCGTGACCGTGGCGAGGGTCTGGTTCTCGGCCTTGACCTCGACCTTCTCCTTCGCCTCGATCGCCTGGTGGATGCCCTCGTTGTAGCGGCGGCCCATCAGGATGCGGCCGGTGTGCTCGTCGACGATGAGCACCTCGCCGTTCATCACGACGTAGTCCTTGTCACGCTTGAAGAGGGCGACGGCCTTGATCGAGTTGTTCAGGAACGAGATGAGCGGGGTGTTCGCCGACTCGTACAGGTTGTCGATGCCGAGGTAGTCCTCGACCTTCTCGATGCCGGGCTCGAGCACGCCGACGGTGCGCTTCTTCTCGTCGACCTCGTAGTCCTCGCCCGGGGTGAGGCGGGTCGCGATGGACGCGAATTCGGTGAACCAGCGGTTGGCCTCGCCCGAGGACGGACCGGAGATGATGAGCGGCGTGCGCGCCTCGTCGATGAGGATCGAGTCGACCTCGTCCACGATGGCGAAGAAGTGGCCGCGCTGCACCATGTCGGATGCCTGCCACGCCATGTTGTCGCGGAGGTAGTCGAAGCCGAACTCGTTGTTCGTGCCGTAGGTGATGTCGGCGGCGTACTGCTCGCGACGCTCGGCCGGGGACTGGTTCGCGATGATGCAGCCGGTCGTCATGCCGAGCGCACGGAACACGCGGCCCATGAGCTCGGACTGGTACGACGCGAGGAAGTCGTTGACGGTGATGACGTGCACGCCGCGCGACGGGATGGCGTTGAGGTACGCGGCCGTCGTGGCGACGAGGGTCTTGCCTTCACCGGTCTTCATCTCGGCGATGTTGCCGAGGTGCAGTGCGGCACCGCCCATGAGCTGCACGTCGAAGTGCCGCATGCCGAGGGTGCGCTTCGCTGCTTCCCGCACCGCGGCGAACGCCTCGGGCAGCAGGTCGTCGAGGGTCTCGCCGTTCGCGTAGCGCTCGCGGAGCTCCTTGGTCTCGTCCTGGAGTTCCTCGTCGGTGAGGCTCGCGAAGTCGTCCTCGAGGTCGTTGATGGCCGAGGCGTACGCCTTCAGCCGTCGGAGGGTGCGTCCTTCGCCGATGCGGAGGACCTTCTCCAGCACGTTTGCCACGTGAGCTCCTTACGAGATCGTCACGCGCGACCTGCGCGATGCGAACAGCCAGTCATGCTAGCAACCCGTCGACTCCGGCCGCTGTGAACAGCGCGGGTGTGCGCGGCCCGCGAACGGTCCGCGCACACCCGGGTTCGGTCTGCCGTACTGAGCGATCGTCAGGCGATCGCGACCGCCGGCTCGGACTCCGACGCCGCTGCCGGAGCGTGCTCGGTGGACGGGTCGTCGATGCCGATCACGCCGTAGTCCCAGCCCTTGCGGCGGTAGACCACGCTCGGCCGGTGCGTCTCCGCGTCGACGAACAGGTAGAAGTCGTGCCCGACGAGCTCCATGAAGTACAGGGCGTCGTCGACCGTCATGGGACCGGCTTCGAAGACCTTGTGCCGGATCACGACGGGGCTGTAGACCTCGTTCTCGTCGTCCTCGGCGTTCGCGTCGACCACCGGGACGGCACCCGTCGCGACGTCCTCGATGAGCTTGCCGTCGGCCGGGACGACACCCATGCGCTCGAACGCGGTGCCGGACGCCTCGGACACGGAGGTCGGACGGTGGCGGCCTCGGTGCACCTTGCGGCGGTCGCGTGCTCGACGGAGTCGTTCCATGATCCGGGCGAAGGCCAGATCGAAGGCGGCGTACTTGTCCGACGCGGCGGACTCCGCCCGTACGAGGGGGCCGGGGCCGATCAATGTCAGCTCGACGCGGTCCTCGCCCTGGGAACCGCCCGATTTCTCGTTGTGGCGGCTGATGCGCACCTCGAAGGCGAGGGCGCGGTCGGCGAGCACGTCGATCTTCTCGGACTTCTGTTCGACGTAGGTGCGGAATCGGTCGGTGACCCCGATGTTCCGGCCCGTGATCGTCACGTCCATGTGGCGGCTCCCATCCAGACTCAGCGCGTCGCCTCCATCCGGCGATCCTGAACGCCTTGTCGCGAGGCTAGACCCGGTGGCGCTCCGGCGTCACACGATGTCGGTGAGTCGCCAGGACACCCACCGGACGCACAGTGGCCACCGAGCGTTCACCGATGCGCGAAGAGCTCCGGGCGGGCGCTCCTCAGTCGTCGACGCTCGCGACGGCGACGCACCGCACGACCCGACCACCGGCGGCACGCACGGCGCGGACGGCCTCGGCCATCGTGACGCCGGTGGTGACGACGTCGTCCACCACGACGACGGCTCGACCGGCGACGCCCGTCACCGAGAGGGTGCCGACCGTCGCGGCCACCCGTTCCACCGCGCTGCGTTCCTTCTGCCCACCGCGCACTGCGCCGTCGCCGACGCCGACACCTGCACCGGCACCGACGCCGACGCCGACGCCGACACCGGCACCGGCACCGGCACCTGCACCGACGCCGGCGCGGCGCCGCACCAGCCCTCCTGCCCGCACCCGCGACATCGCCCGCGACCGCTGCACTCCCCCGCGCGCCGCCAGCAGCACGACGGGGTCGAACCCCCGCCGCCGAGCACCCTGCCGCGACGGCGGCACCCGCAGCAGTACGGCCCCGGGACCGGCGTCGGCGAGCGCCGCCCGCACGAGCGCACCGAACCGGGCGCCGAGGGGCCGAGCGAGGTCCACGCGTCCGCGCAGCTTGAGCTCGAGGAGCATCGTCCGCACGAGTCCCGTGTACTCGAACGCCGCGTCCAGCCGGACCCCGGCGACGAGACGCACCCGGCGGGGCATCGCGTCGAGCGCGTGTCGACACGCGGCGCAGAGTGCCCGGTCGGGCCGGCCGCACCCGACGCAGTCCACCGGCAGGAAGAGCCCGAGCACCGCGACGGCCGCGTCGAGCCACGGCCGCAGCCTGTCCCGTGTCCTCATGACGACGATCCTGACCGCCACCCACCACCGGGCGCAGGCCGATCCGTGGGGCTGGGGACGCGCCTCCTGGACCGCCGCCCTGTGGAGGAGTGACCTCAGCGCTGCACGCCGAGCACGTCCGCACTGATCCCGGTCGTGACCCAGCCACCGCCGGTCGACTGCAGGACCGACCCGTCGGACATCCGCAGGAGCATCGAACCGCCGCTCCCGCCGACGATCTCGGTCGCCCGCCCGTCGGGCTTCGGCAGGGTGCTCGACTGCCCACCGATCGTGGAGCGGACGACGTCCGGGCCGGAGGACGTCTGCCCGACCGAGGCGACGTCGGAGTCGCTGATCCAGGCGGCGCCGACGGCGTTGCCCGTGGCGGCCTGCACGCGCACCGGGGAGCCGAGCGCGGTCGGTGTGCGGTCGGCGCCGCGGACGATGGCCATCACGTACAGGCTCGGTCCGTCGTTCGTCTGGATCAGCGCGAGGGCCCTGGTCGAGTCGCGCGAGACCTGGAACGACACGAGGTCGCCGGCCGGGAGCGTCGTGTTCACCGCGTGCGGATCGCCGCCGAGGCCGTAGGCCGTGACCCGGCGGGTGTTCTTCTCGGACGCGACCCAGACGAAGCCGAGGTCGTCGATGGACGGCGGGACCAGGCCGTCGGTCGCGTCGATGCGCAGGTGCGAGCGTCCGCGCACGACCGTCACGCCGTCGCCGTTCCCGACCACCGCAGCGGTACCGGACGCGGACAACGCGAACGAGGACGGCCCGAGGTCGCCGATCTCCGCGCCCATGCCGTTGCCGAGCGGTGCGATCTTCCCGCCGCCGAGGGCCGAGTAGCCCACGGTGCCGTCCTGGTCGACGAGCGGGCGGGCATCGACGTCGGGGTTCTGCTGCGCGTCGGACCCGCTGCCGTCGGGGACGGCGAAGGTCGTGCCCTCGGCCGTGATGTCGACGGAGGACACCGTGGCGACCGAGGCGAGCGACTTGCTCAGCTGCTCGCGCATCCGGATCCGGTCCTGACTGCTGGCGCGCAGGGCGTCGCTGGACAGGTCGACGAGGGCGGTCCCGCTCTGGATCGTGACGGCGTTCAGGGAGAGCTGTGTGCCCTCGGGGAAGGCGGTGACCACGGCCCCCTTGAGCCAGCTCGCGGGTCCGGCGAGCAGCGCGCTCGCGATGCGGGTGCTCGTCGACGACCGGGCGAGGAACCAGCGCTCGTCGGGCACGAGGAACTTGTACGTCGGGTCGTAGAAGTAGAGCGCGTGCTGCTGGAACACCGACTCGAAGTTCACCGGCGACAGGATGATGCCGTCGGGGGCGTAGGCGATGCGCCACTCGCCGTCCTCGCGGGTGAACTGGAACGTCAGCGTGGACGAGGTCGGTCGGACCGCCTGCGTGTACTCGCCGTCGGCGTCCACCGAGGCGCTGGCGGTGAGGGTGTAGGTCAGCTCGCGTTCGCCGACGCGCTCGATCGCCGGGTTGCCGGGCTGGATCGTCACCGAGCGCCGGGGGTTCCACTTCGTCGAGAAGTTCGAGGCGAGGAACTCCCGGGCCACGGCGTAGTCGTCCGCCGCACCGGTGCCGGCCGCGATGAAGCCGCGGAGGATCGTCGTCTGGTCGGCGCCGGGCACGGGCTTGCCGGGCCGGTAGTCGACGCCGGACACCGACTGGTCCTTGATCACGCCGCCGGAGCGCACCGCGCCGTCGGTGGGGATCGCGGCGCAGGCGGACACGGCGACGATCGTCACCGCGGCGAGCGCCGTGGCGACCAGGGTGCGGAAGCGGGTGCGCATCAGTAGTCCTCCCTGACGGCGCGGGGGCCGTCGTACGACTCGTCGAGGTCCGGCAGTGGGATCGCCGAGGTCGTCACGGTGACGCGGTCGTTGCGCGGCAGCGTGAGCACGAAGGTGGAGCCCTCGCCGGGGCGGGACCACACGTCGATGCGGCCGCCGTGCAGGTTCGCGTCGCCGAGCGAGATCGCGAGTCCGAGGCCGGTCCCGCCGATCGTCCGCTTGCGGCTCGGATCGGCGCGCCAGAACCGGTCGAACACGCGGGCGGCGTCCTCCGGCGGCATGCCGACGCCCTGGTCGCGGACGGCGATCGCGACCGAGCGGGCGTCGCTGTCGACGACGACCTGCACGGGCTTCGCGTCGCCGTGCTCGATCGCGTTGCCGACGAGGTTGCGGAGCACGCGGCGGATGCGCTTCGCGTCGAGCTGCATGGTGGTGTGCCCGCCGGGTGTGGCGAGCTGCAGGTCGATGCCGGCGCGTTCGGCGAGCGGCCGGAACTCGTCGACGATGTCGGTCGCCAGGGCTGCGGGGATGACGGGCTCGGGATCGAGGTGCACCGCCTGCGCGTCGAACCGCGAGATCTCGAGGAGGTCGGCGAGCAGGAGCTCGAACCGCTCCACCTGGGCGTGCAGGAGCTCGGCGGACCGACCGACCGACGGCTCGAAGGCGTGACGGGAGTCGAACAGCATGTCGCCGGCGAGCCGGATGGTCGTCAGCGGGGTCCGGAGCTCGTGGGAGACGTCGGAGACGAACCGCTGCTGCACGCGGGAGAGCTCGGCGAGCTGGGTGATCTGCCGGCTCACCGCGTCGGCCATGCCGTTGAAGCTGCGGGCGAGGGTGGCGATGTCGTCGTTGCCCCGCACCGGGATGCGTTCGTCGAGCCGGCCGGCGGCGATCTTCCGGCTCGTCTCGGCCGCACCCCGGATCGGCACGACCACGAGCCGGACGACGAGCGAGGTCACGAGGGCGATGAGCACCATGAGCGCGACACCGCCGATCGAGAGCGTCTGCGAGACGAAGTCGAGGGTCTGCTGGGCGTCCGACAGGTCGTAGACGAGGTACAGCTCGTACTGACCGGCACTCGGGATCTGCAGGGTCGACCCGACGGCGAGGCCGGGCTGGTGGCGGCCGTCGTCGTCGAGGCGCACGGGCTGCAGGCTGAGCGTGCCGGTGTTCTTGCCGACCTGCTTCCGGAGGGCGTCGGTGATCACGGCGTCCGGGAAGCCCTGGCTCGCGACGTTCTGCACCGTCTGCGGCCCGGGCTGGTCGGGACTCCGCTCGATGGCGATGCTCGTGCCGCCGGGGCTCGTGGTGTTCGACAGGATCGCCTGCTGCGCCTCGCTCTGCAGGGTCTCGAGCTCGCTCTGGTTGTTGTCCTCGCCCGCGGTGGCCGCGTCGAAGATGCCCTGCGCCACGATCGTCGCGCGTGCCGACTCGGCCTCGATCTGGTCGCGGCGCTGCGAGTAGACGTTGTTCGAGATGCTGATCATGACGGCCGTGCCGATGATCGCGACCGCGAGGCCGGTGGTCATCACCGTGATCGCGACCGACCGGAACATCAGGGAGCGGCGCCACAGGTACGCCGCGGCGCGCCAGCCGCGCCGGACCCACCGTCGAAGGCGACGGCCGGCACGGGCGAGCCTGCCCTGCACGGCGACGCCGCCGGTCGACGCTGCGGACGGCACGGTGCTCAGGCTCCTCCGGCCCGGTACCCGACGCCGCGCACCGTGGTGACGATCTTCGGGTTGTCGGGGTCGTGCTCGATCTTCGCGCGGAGGCGCTGCACGTGGACGTTCACCAGGCGGGTGTCCGCCTTGTAGTGGTAGCCCCAGACCTGTTCGAGCAGCATCTCGCGGGTGAACACCTGGTTCGGCTTCTCGGACAGCGCCCGCAGGAGGTCGAACTCGAGCGGGGTCAGCGCGATGACGGCGTCGCCGCGACGGACCTCGTGCCCGGCGACGTCGACGGTGAGGTCGCCGACGTGCAGCACCGTCGCGTCGGCGGCCGTCGGACGGAGCCGGGTACGGATGCGGGCGACGAGCTCCTTCGGGTTGAAGGGCTTCACGACGTAGTCGTCGGCGCCGTTCTCGAGCCCGGCGACGACGTCGGAGGTGTCGCCCTTGGCGGTGAGCATGATGATCGGCGTGCCGCTCTCGGCGCGGATGCGCTTGCAGACCTCGATGCCGTCGATGCCCGGGAGCATCACGTCGAGCAGCACCAGGTCGGGCTTCGTCCCGTGGAACGCGTCGATGGCGTCGTTGCCGTCGGCGCTGAACTCGGGTTCGTAGCCCTCGGAGCGGAGGACGATGCCGATCATCTCGGCGAGGGCCTGGTCGTCGTCGACGACGAGGATGCGCGGTGTCATGTGATGGGGACTCCGTGTGACGTGCAGCGGTACCCGGTCGGCACCTGACCACTCACGATAGCCGAGGCCCCGTGCGACGGCGTTTTCCGACAGGATGGGTGTCGACCGCGCCTTCCGCGTGCTCGGTCGGGACCACGAGGGGGCGGCGATGTCCGATTGGCAGGTACCGGGGGCGCCCGGCGGTCCGCAGGACGGTCGGGGGAACGGCCCAGGAGGCGCGGCGCGGCCCCCGGGGCAGCAGCCGTCCGCCCCGTGGCCGGGCCGGTCCGGTGGACCGTCCGCCGGTGGACCGTACGGCAGCGGGCCTTCCGCCGGTGGGCCGGGTCGGCCGCCGGGGCCGCCGCCGGCCGGGTCGCGGCCGGTCATCCCGCTGCGACCGCTCGGGCTCGGTGACGTCCTGAGCGGCGCCTTCACCGTGTTCCGCCGCAACGCGCGGGTGCTCCTGCTCTGGAGCGTGCTCCTCAGCGGGGTCCTCGGGCTGCTCTCCACCATCGCGAGTGCGTTCGGCCAGCGTGCGATCCAGT
The DNA here is from genome assembly GCF_001865105.1 of Curtobacterium sp. MCBA15_016. Lineage (NCBI taxonomy): Bacteria > Bacillati > Actinomycetota > Actinomycetes > Micrococcales > Microbacteriaceae > Curtobacterium > Curtobacterium sp. MCBA15_016. The sequence goes on along the minus strand of NZ_MJGR01000012.1, from coordinate 7,315 downwards.
CCCGCATGCTCTCGGCGGTCGACGGCGACGTGAACGGCCAGACGTCGATCCTCGCCGGATCGGTGACGCTCTGGCTGGTGCTGTCGATCGGGCTCCCGTTCCTCGCCTACCTCGGGCGCGGCTTCCTCGTCGCCCCGGTCGCCGCGGACACCGGACAACGCATCCTCGGACGGCGCGCCACCTTCCGCGGGCTCTGGGCGCTCCTCGCCGGACGACGCTGGTCGGTGGTCGCCTGGATCCTCCTGCAGCTCGCAGCCGGTGCCGTCCTCGGGATCGTCTTCGTGCTCGTGCTGGTCGGCGCCGCCGCCGGGCTCTCCGGCAGCGGGTCCGGCATCGGCGGCTTCCTGCTCGCCCTCTTCGTGCTCGGCCTCGGTTTCACGGTCGTGCTCGTCTGGCTCGGGACGAAGTTCGCGTTCACCGTGCCGACCATCGCGCTCGAGGGACGCCCCGTCTTCCAGGCCGCGGCGCAGTCGTGGCGGCTCACCCGCGGAGCGTTCTGGCGCACCTTCGGCATCATCCTGCTCGTGCAGGTCATGTTCGGCCTCGCGGTGTCGATCGCCTCGGTCCCGCTCACGATCGGTGCGACGCTCGTCGGCGGCACGTTCGACCCCCTCGGGCAGACCGATGCGGGGTCGGGAGCCGGGGTCGGCGGGCTCGTGGCGATCGTCGTGGGGAGCCTGCTCGGGATCGCGGTGCAGTGCATCACCGACGTGCTGTCCGCGTCCGTCGTGACCTTCCTGGCGATCGACCGCCGCATCCGGACCGAGGCGCTCGACCAGCGGATCGCGTCGCACCTCGAGACCGGGCAGCCGGGAGACCCGTTCGCGCCGTCGCCGCGGGTGGACCGGCCAGCGTGGCCGGGGCAGGGGTGGCCGGGCGCCGGTCCGGGACCGCAGCAGCCGTGGCCGGGGCGGCCCGGGGCCGGTCCGGGTCCGCAGCAGCCGTGGCCTGGCCAGCAGTGGCCGGGGCAGCCGGGAGCGGGCGGCCAGCAGCCGGGCGGCCCGACGCCGCCGCAGTGGGGCGGCGAACCCGGACGGTACCCGCCGGACGGCCGCGCATGACGATCGACCCCGACGACGCACGACGGCTCCTCGAACGCGAGCTCGAGCGGTCGGAGTACGACGGTGCCCACGTGACGTGGTGGGACCGTGCCTCGCGCGCGGTCCTCGACTGGCTCGGCTCGCTCCGCGCGGACGGCCTCGGCTCCCCCGCGGTCGCGCACACCCTGCTCTGGACGGCCGTCGTCGTGCTCGTCGCGGTGGTCGTCCTCGTGGTCGTCGCCCGCGGACTCCCCCGGCGTCGCGCTCGGCTCGCGGACGGGCAGGTCGGCGGGGTGTTCGACGACGACGACCTGCGTCCCGCCGGTGCCATCGCCGAGGACGCCCGGGCGGCCCTGCGCGCGGGTGACTGGTCCCGCGCCGTGCTCGACGGGTACCGTGCCCTCGCCCGTGGGCTCGGGGAGCGCGACCTCGTCCCCGACGTCCCCGGTGCCACCGCGCGTGCCATCGCCGGCCGGGCGGCTGTGGTCTTCCCGGCCGAGGCCGCGCGGCTCGAGGGCGCCGCGGCCACCTTCGACGAGGTGCGGTACCTCGGCGCCGACGCGACCGAGCGGAGCGCCCGCGACGTCCTGGACACCGAGCACGCCGTCCGGACGGCACGCCCCGCACGGACGACGACCCCGGCGGTCCCCGCGTGACCGCGACCGCCACCCCGTCCGCACCGTCGGGAGCAGCCTCGACCTCGACCGCGCCGCGCCGCGCGGGCCGTGGGCTCCGCGTCGGCTTCTGGGTCGCCATCGTCCTGGTCGGCACGGTGCTCGCCGTGCTCACGGCCGTCGTCGGGCGGACCGGTCCCGGGCAGGCGCCGCTCGACCCGACCTCCGCGACGTCGAGCGGCGCGAAGGCACTCGTGCGGGTGCTCGAGCAGCAGGGCACCGACGTCCGGATCGTCGACCGCGCCGACCGGATCGGGGACGGCACCGTGTTCGTCGACGACGAGCAGGGCGTCCTCGACCGAGGCGTCGCGCGGCGGATCGCTCGGCAGGCGGACCACGTCGTCCTCGTGTCGACGGCCCCCGCGACGCTCGAGGCGTTCGGGCTCGACGTCGAGCCGGTCACGCAGGTCGGCGGGGACGACACCGTGTCCACCGCCTCGTGCGCGATCCCGGCCGCTGCCGGGGCCGAGCGTGTGACCCTCGGCGGCACCGGGTACGCCGTGCCGGACGGCGGCCGGGCCCCCAGCGGCACCGACCTCTGCGCACCGTCCGGCTCGGGCGGCGACCGGGCCTACGGCCTCGTCCGGACGGCGACCCCGGCCGGTGACGTCACGCTCGTCGGGACCACGGCGGCGTTCCGGAACGACACGATCACCACCGCCGGCAACGCCGCCCTCGCCCTCGGCCTGCTCGGCGACGACGCGACGCTCACCTGGTACACGCCGACCCCCGGCACGGCGGACGCGGCACCGACCCTCGGGTCGCTCGCACCGCCGTGGGTACCGAGCGCACTCGTGCTGCTCGGACTCGTCGCCGTCGCCGCCGCGGTCTGGCGCGGCCGCCGGCTGGGCCCGCTCGTGGTCGAGCGGATGCCGGTCGTCGTCCGTGCCGCCGAGACCACCGAGGGCCGTGCCCGGCTCGCCGCACGCACCGGCGACCGGACCCACGCGCTCGACACGCTCCGGATCGCGGCCCTCCGTCGCACGGCACGCCGGCTCGGGCTCCCCCGGTCAGCTCACGTCGACGAGGTCGTCCGGGCCGCGGCACGCGCCACCGGGATCCCCGACCGGCGCGTCGGGGCGGTCCTCGTCGGCGGCCCGGCCACCGACGACCGGGCCCTCACCGCCGGGGCAGCGGCGCTCGACGACCTCGAGCGCGCCGTCCTCGCCGCGACCACCGGCGCCCAGCAGACCGACCGAGACCACCGAGGAGCACGACCGTGACCGATCCGTCCACCACCCACACCCCGCAGGCGACCCCCGCTGGTGATCCGTTGCGCGACGTGTTCGGACGGCTGCGCGCCGAGGTCGGCAAGGCCGTCGTCGGGCAGGAGGGCGCCGTCTCCGGGATGATCGTCGGCATCCTCGCGCAGGGGCACGTCCTGCTCGAGGGCGTCCCCGGCGTGGCGAAGACCCTGCTGGTCCGGAGCCTCGCCGCCGCGATGTCGCTCGACACGAAGCGGATCCAGTTCACGCCGGACCTGATGCCCGGCGACGTCACCGGCTCGCTCGTGTACGACGCCTCGACGGGCACCTTCCCGTTCCGCGAGGGACCGGTGTTCACGAACGTGCTCCTCGCCGACGAGGTGAACCGGACGCCGCCGAAGACCCAGTCCGCACTCCTCGAGGCCATGGAGGAACGCCAGGTCAGCGTCGACGGCGACGCCCGGGTGCTGCCCGACCCCTTCTTCGTCGCGGCGACGATGAACCCGATCGAGTTCGAGGGCACGTACACGCTCCCGGAGGCCCAGCTCGACCGCTTCCTCATGAAGCTCACGCTCGACGTCCCGCCGCGGGACGTCGAGTGGCAGGTGCTCCGTCGGCACGCGGACGGCTTCGTGCCGCGGGACGTCCGGTCTGCCGGGATCGCGCCGGTCCTCGGGGTCGACGAGGTCCTCGCCGCACAGCGCGCGGTCCGCGGGGTCGGGGCGCGGGACGACGTCCTCGCGTACATCGTCGACCTCGCCCGCGCCACCCGGCAGGCGCCGTCCGTCCGGGTCGGGGTCAGCCCGCGCGGTGCGACCGCCCTGCTCGCCGCCGCGAAGGCCTGGGCCTGGCTCACCGGCTACGACGCGATCACGCCGGACCACGTCCAGGCCATGCTCCTGCCGGTGTGGCGGCACCGGCTCCGGGTGGCCGCCGACGCCGAGCTCGAGGGCGTCGGTGCCGACGGGGTGCTGCAGCAGGTGCTCGAGCAGGTCCGGGTGCCGATCTAGTGGCGATCTCCGGCCGGTTCGTCGCGCTCCTCGCCGTCGCGATCGTGCCCACCGTGTTGCTCGGCACGGGATGGGCTGGTGCGGCCTGGGCGGGCGTGGTCGTGCTGGCCGCCCTGCTCGACGTGCTGCTCGCCGCCGACCTCACCGCCGTGCGCGTCGAGCGGCGGATGCCCCGGCTCGCCCGCCGAGACACCACCGCCGACGGCACCCTCGTGCTCGCCAACGACGGCCGCCGGACGCTCCGCGGTGTGGTGCGCGACATGTGGGAGCCGTCCGCCGGGCAAGCTCCGCGCCGCATCGACCTGCAGGTCCCCGCCGGGGAGCGACGGACCGCGCGCATGCGGTTCGCCCCGTTCCGTCGCGGCCGCCGGGCCTCCGCGGGCGTCGCCGTGCGTGCGTTCGGGCCGCTCGGGCTCGCCGCACGCCAACGCGTCCTCGTGGCGCCCGCCGAGCTGGTCGTCACGCCACCGTTCCGGTCGCGTCGGCACCTGCCCTCACGGCTCGCGCGGCTGCGGGAACTCGACGGCGAGACCACCCTCCAACTGCGGGGCCACGGCACCGAGTTCGACTCGCTGCGGGACTACGTGCGCGGCGACGACGTCCGGTCGATCGACTGGCGTGCGACCGCCCGCCGCCAGGACCTCGTCGTGCGCACCTGGCGTCCGGAGCGGGACCGTCGGGTGATCGTCGTCGTCGACGCCGGGCGTGCCGGTGCCGGACGGGTCGACGACGAACCGCGGCTCGACACGTTCATCGAGTCCGCGCTGCTCCTCGGCGCACTCGCGGCGGCCGCGGGCGACCGGGTGGACCTCGCCGTGCTGGACGACGCCGTCCGGGGTCGCGTGCACGGTGCCACGCGCACCGACGTCGTGCAGCGGTTCGGGGAGACGCTCGCGCTCGCGGAACCCGGGATCGCGGCCACCGACTGGTCGGCGGTGCCCGGGCTCGTCGACTCGATCACCACCTCCAGGGCCCTCGTGGTGCTCGTGTCGAGCCTCGACTCGGTCGGCGCGTCGGGTGACCTCCTCGCCGTGCTCCCCCGCCTGACGCGGCGGCACGCGGTCGTCGTCACCAGCGTGACGGACCCGGCCGTCGAGCGGATGGCGAGCGGGGCGGTGGACCCGGCGGTCTCGGGACCGGGGCGGCGGGGCGGACGTGCGCCGTCCCTCCAGGGCCGTGGCGAGCGCGACGTGTACCGACGCGCTGCCGCCGAACGCACGCTCCTCGATGCCGACGGCGTGGCGGACGTGGCGCGCCGCGCCGGGGCCGAGGTCGTCCGGGCCGCACCCGAGCAGGTGCCGCCCCTCGTCGCGGACGCGTACATCCGCGCGAAGGCGACCGGACGGCTCTAGGCGTCGGTCAGTCGGCGACGAGGGCGGACGTGCCGCGCTCGAACTCCTCGAGGTCGCCGCGCTGCCCCGCGCGGTACGCGCGACCGCCGAGGACCCACTGGTACCAGAGCACGGCCGCGAGGGCGACGGTGCCGATCCCGATCTTGACGGGCCACGGCCAGTCCTGCCGGGTCACCGTGCCCTCGACGAGACCGGACAGCAGGAGCGTCAGGGCGAGGCCGACCGCGATCGTGATGAGGGCTCGGCCGTCCTCGGCGAGGGCCTGCCCGCGGGTGCGGGCCCCGGGGGCGACCCACGACCAGAAGATCATCAGGCCCGCGGCCGCCGCGAGGAAGATCGAGTACAGCTCGAGCTGCCCGTGCGGGGCGATGTAGAGGAAGAAGTCGCCGAGGCGGCCCTGGTCGTGCAGGATGGCCGCCGAGACACCGAGGCTCATCGCGTTCTGGCCGATCGAGAACGGCACGAAGAGTCCGGTGATCCCGAAGGCGACCATGGTGGCGGCGATGTACGCGTTGTTCGTCCACACCTGTGCCGTGAAGGCACCGAGACCGTGGTCGGAGTAGTACGCCTGGAAGTCCCGGGTCGCGTACTGCCGGAGGGCCTCGGGGGTGCCGAACGTGTCGACGGCGCCCGGGGTGGTCGTGATCCAGACCGCCGTGATCGCGGCGATCGCCGCCGTGGCGGCCGCCACCCAGATCGCGACCCAGCGGATCCGGTACAGGGCGGCGGGGAGCTGCAGGACGAAGAAGGACGTCAGCGCCGCGAGCGGGTCGACGGGGGTGCCGGTGAACCGGAGTCGGGCGCGGAACAGTGTCAGCGAGAGCCGGTCGCCGACCGCGGTGCGCGGGGCGGCGCCGCGGATCCGCGCGAGGTCGGTCGCTGCCGCCTGGTAGCCGGAGACGAGGCGGTCGACGTCGGCACCGGAGGCGTGGCGGGTGCGGGCGAGCCGGTCGAGTTCCTGCCACCGGTCGCGGTGCACCTCGGTGTAGGCGTCCAGGTCCACAGCGTCTCCCCCGCTCGTTCCGGTGTTCGCGCGTCCGTGCCGTCCGGGCGGCGGGCGTGCGTCTCCGACAGAATGATCCCATGCCGAAGACCCGCGTGCCGCGTGACCTCGCCGACGGTCGGTTCGTCGTCGCGCTCGACGACACCCACGACGAGCTCGTCGTCGGCGAGGCCGTCGCACTCGACGTGCAGCCCGCTGGCATCGCGTTGCGGCTCGCGGCGGCGCTCCTCGACGGTGTCTGCCTGCTCGCGCTGTACGTGATGCTCATGATCGGCCTGTCGCGGGTCTGGCCGAGCGACCTCGACGAGGCCTGGGCAGCGGCGCTCAGCATCGGCGTGCTCGTCGTCGTGCTCGTGCTCGTCCCGGCGGCGCTCGAGACCGTCACCCGGGGCAAGAGCGTCGGCCGGTACGCGACCGGCACCCGGGTCGTCCGGCTCGACGGCGGGGCGATCGGGTTCCGGCACGCGTTCACCCGTGCCCTCGTCGGGTTGTTCGAGCTGTGGATGACGTTCGGCTCCGTGGCGCTGCTCGTGGCGTTGTTCGGGTCCCGACCGCGGCGGCTCGGGGACCTGCTCGCCGGGACGTTCGTGCAGCACGAGCGGGCGGCGAAGCAGCGGTCCCCCGAGGTCCTCATGCCCGCGGAGCTCGTGGCCTGGGCCGGGGTCGCGGACGTGTCGGCGCTGCCGCAGCGGCTCGAGAACCGGCTCGGGGCGTTCTTCCGCGGTGCTGCCGACCTCCGTCCCGAGCTCCGGGAGGCGGCGGCACGGTCCCTCGCGGCAGCGGTCGCCGAGTACGCGCACCCGGTGCCGGCGGTCCACCCCGAGGTGTTCCTCGCCGGGGTGGTCGTGCTGCGGCGGGAGCGGGACCTGCGCGCGTTGCGGGGTCGGGCGGCGGTGCTCGACCGGGCGTCGGCGGTGGCGACGGCGCGGCCGCCGGGGTTCCCGCGCTGACGGGCTGCGCCGCGCGGCGGCGGGCGTCGCGGCGGCGCGGCTCGCGTCCGGCTTTCGAACCAGGTTTCCGACGTCGAACCA
>NZ_MJGR01000011.1:44618-44930 GCF_001865105.1 Curtobacterium sp. MCBA15_016 | reverse complement strand
ATCGTCGTCGGCATCGTCGTCCTCGTGAACCAGCTCGAGGGCAACCTGCTCCAGCCCGTCCTGATGGGCAAGACGCTCAAGCTGCACGGCCTCGTCATCCTGATCGGCCTGACCGCCGGCACGGTGCTCGCGGGCATCACCGGCGCGATCATCTCGGTGCCGCTGCTCGCCGCCGCGTGGGGCGTCGTGCAGGTGTGGGACGGGCCCGACAAGCCGGCGCGCCCGTGGCGGCAGAAGCGCGTGGAGTCCGCCGAGGCGCGCTGACGCGCGCGGCGGCTTTCCGCCGCGTGTTCGACGTTCCGCCAGTCGATC
>NZ_MJGR01000011.1:42223-43911 GCF_001865105.1 Curtobacterium sp. MCBA15_016 | reverse complement strand
CGTTCCGCCAGTCGATCGACAGGCGGAATGTCGAACGATGTACGCGCATCTGATGCACGCGCACACTCCGACGAACCACGTGTCGATCGACGCGTGTGACGTCGCAGAGAAGGGGGCCTCCGCACGTGGCGGAGGCCCCCTTCGTCGTGGTGCAGACCGGGGTCAGTCGGTGCCGGAGTCGAACGCCGCACCCTCGGACGCGAGATCCGTCGCACGACCGAGCGCGTCATCGGCATCCGAGGTGACGACCGCGCCGCCGAGGATCTCCTCCGACTCACCCGACTCGAGCTCGCCGACGAGGTCGCCCGTCGCCCCGCCGATGAGCCCGGCTGCGGCGTACTGCTCGAGGCGTGCCCGCGAGTCGGCGATGTCGAGGTTGCGCATGGTCAGCTGGCCGATGCGGTCGTCCGGGCCGAACGCGGCGTCGCCGACACGCTCCATCGAGAGCTTGTCCGGGTGGTACGACAGCGCCGGGCCCGTGGTGTCGAGGATCGTGTAGTCGTCGCCGCGACGCAGGCGCAGCGTGACCTCGCCCGTGACGGCCGAGGCGACCCAGCGCTGCAGCGACTCACGCAGCATGAGGGACTGCGGGTCGAGCCAGCGCCCCTCGTACATGAGGCGACCGAGACGGCGACCCTCGGTGTGGTACGACGCAACGGTGTCCTCGTTGTGGATCGCGTTGAGCAGGCGCTCGTAGGCGATGTGCAGCAGTGCCATGCCCGGCGCCTCGTAGATGCCGCGGCTCTTCGCCTCGATGATGCGGTTCTCGATCTGGTCGGACGCGCCGAGGCCGTGGCGGCCACCGATCGCGTTCGCCTCGTAGACGAGCGCCACGGCGTCGGCGTACTCGACACCGTTGATCGCGACGGGGCGACCGGCCTCGAAGCGGACGCTCACGACCTCGGTGGCGACCTCGACGTCGTCACGCCAGGCGGCGACGCCCATGATCGGCTCGACGATGTCCAGGCCGCTCGAGAGCTCCTCGAGGCTCTTCGCCTCGTGCGTGGCGCCCCAGATGTTCGCGTCGGTCGAGTAGGCCTTCTCAGTGGAGTCGCGGTACGGGAAGCCCCGGGCGACGAGCCACTCGCTCATCTCCTTGCGGCCGCCGAGCTCCTCGACGAACTCGGAGTCGAGCCACGGCTTGTAGACGCGCAGCCGCGGGTTCGCCATCAGGCCGTAGCGGTAGAACCGCTCGATGTCGTTGCCCTTGTACGTGGAGCCGTCGCCCCAGATGTCGACGCCGTCCTCCTTCATGGCGCGGACGAGCATCGTGCCCGTCACGGCACGACCGAGGGGCGTCGTGTTGAAGTAGGTCTTGCCGCCGGAGCGGATGTGGAAGGCACCGGTCTGCAGGGCGACGAGGCCCTCTTCCACGAGGGCGCTCTTCGCGTCGACGAGTCGGGCGATCTCGGCACCGTACTCGTGGGCACGACCGGGGACGGCGTCGATGTCCGGCTCGTCGTACTGGCCGATGTCGGCCGTGTACGTGCAGGGCACCGCTCCCTTCTCGCGCATCCAGGCGACCGCGCAGGAGGTGTCGAGACCTCCGGAGAACGCGATGCCGACTCGTTCGCCGACGGGGAGACTGCTCAGGACCTTGGACACGACGTCAATCGTACGGGGAGTCCAGCCGGTACATCGACGCGAGAAGTGCCCCTGGCCGGCGCCGCAGGGACTCGAACCCCTGC
>NZ_MJGR01000011.1:41172-41453 GCF_001865105.1 Curtobacterium sp. MCBA15_016 | reverse complement strand
AGGGACTCGAACCCCCAACCGTTTCCTTAGGACGGAACTGCTCTTCCATTGAGCTACAGAGGCTGGCCCACCCACTCTAGCGGCGGAACGGCTCCAGGAAGGCCCGGAGCTCGTCGACGAACAGCCCCGGCTGCTCGAACGCCGCGAAGTGCCCGCCCCGGTCGAGTTCGTGGTGGTACACGAGGTTCGTCGTCCGCTCGAGCCACTCCTTCGGCGCCCGCACGAGGTCCCGCGGGAAGATCGAGAACCCGGACGGCACCTCGACCCGACGCTCGAGCTGC
>NZ_MJGR01000011.1:39897-40484 GCF_001865105.1 Curtobacterium sp. MCBA15_016 | reverse complement strand
CGACCCGACGCTCGAGCTGCGCCACCGGCACCGCCGCGTTCGCGTGGTACATCCGCATCGCCGACCCGATCGTCGCCGTGGCCCAGTACTCGGTGAGCAACGCCAGGACCTCGTCCCGCGTGTACACCGACCAGAGGCCCCCGCCGCAGTCGCTCCACGAGCGGAGCTTCTCGACGATCCACGCCGCGAGCCCGGCCGGGGAGTCGTTCAGGCCGACCGCCGCGGTCTGCGGCTTGGTCCGGTGCATCATCGCGTAGGCGCCTTCGTCGGTACGCCACCGCTCGGTCTCGGCGACGAAGGCACGCTCCGCCTCGGACAGCGTCGACGGGTCGAGCCCGGGCCAGGCGAGCCCGCCGTCGATCCGGTGCACGGCGACGACCCGCTCGGGGTGGTCGAGCGCGAGGTACCGCACGACGTGCGTGCCGATGTCCCCACCGGACACCGCGAACCGCTCGTACCCGAGGTCGGTCATCAGCGTCGCCCACATCCCGGCGACGGCTCGTGCGTCGATCGGCTGCGGCGGTGCGTCGGAGAACCCGTAGCCGGGCATGTCCGGCACGATCACGTCGAACCCGGCGTCGACGAGC
>NZ_MJGR01000011.1:38811-39247 GCF_001865105.1 Curtobacterium sp. MCBA15_016 | reverse complement strand
CGAACCCGGCGTCGACGAGCATCGGCAGGACCTTGCGGTACCGCCACCCGGAGTCCGGCCAGCCGTGCGCGAGCAGCACGGGGAGCGCACCCGGCGTCGCCGCGCGGGCGTGCAGCACGTGGATGCCGGTACCGTCCACCTCGACCCGGCGGGACGGCAGTGCGGCGAGTGCCGCCCGGTGCGCGTCGAAGTCGAACCCGTCTGCCCAGTACTCGACGAGCGGGCGCAGCTCGTCGACGTCGATGCCGAGCGACCACCCGGTCCCGGCGGGCGCGTCCGGCCAGCGGGTCGCGCGCAGGCGCGCACGCAGGTCGTCGATCGTCGCGTCGTCGATCTCGGGGGTCTCCGTCATGGCGGCACGCTACGCCCGCCCACCGACAGCCGGTCGCCACGGCCGACACGGTCCTGGTCCGGCACCGGGACGGACTGGAGGCGC
>NZ_MJGR01000011.1:3281-38171 GCF_001865105.1 Curtobacterium sp. MCBA15_016 | reverse complement strand
GCGGGTCGGGCCCGACCCGCGCCTCCCGTCCGTCACGGCGTCAGCCGCGTTCTCCGGGTGCTGATCAGCCGACGCGCGGTGCGTCGACGGCCCAGTACCAGTTGTTGTCGCCGTTCGTGAGGGCCCAGGCGACGCGCATGCTCGTCTTCCCCGCCGGGACGGCCACGCGTACGGTCTGGATCGCCGCGGTCGAGTCGCCGGCCAGGGTCGATGCCGTGGTCCAGGTCGCGCCGTCGTCGAAGCTGACCAGGACCGACGCCGTCTCGTTTCCCTCCTTCCGGTAGTGGGACCCGAAGGTGATCGTCGCGGTGGACCCGGCGGTGACCGTGTAGGGCGCCGAGACGAGTCGGCTGTTGAAGAGGCCGGTGTGGGTCTTGTCCGACCACTCGTCGGAGTCGGCCACGGCGAAGACCCCGCGGGCGCGCACGTTGGTCTCGCGTCCCTGGCCCGGATCCGTCCTGGTCCAGAAGTCGTCGTCCGTCAGGGACCAGCCGCGCCACTCGGTGACGCCCCCGGTCCCCATGCCGGTGTTGTCGATGCTCCAGCCGGACGGGACGGCGTGCGTCCAGCCCTTCGTGGCGGCCGGGATCGCGGTCTCGTCGACGGCGGAACCGAGGGATCCCACCATGCTGTCGAACGGGTCGGTCGAGGCGGTCGCGAGCGGACGGCCGTCGAGTGCCGCGGGGATCGGGATGCCGAACGTGCTGAGGACGTCCGCTGCGATGTCGACGTTCTTCGGCTTGATCGTCGGGGTCGTCTTCGTGATCCCGGGGCCGGTCTTGATGATGAAGGACGATCGCTCGGGCGGTGTGTTGCCACCGTGCCCACCCGCATCGGTGTGGCCGTGGTCCGCGGTGACGATGATCGACCACTGCTCCGACGTCGGGCGCTTCGCGACGGCCTGCCGGATCTTCCCGACGTACCCGTCGATCTCCGCCACGGCGGCGAGGTACTCGCTCGATGCCGCGCCGTCCGCGTGGCCGGCCTCGTCGACGTCGTCGAAGTGGACGAACGAGGCGTTCGGCGCGGCGGTCTTCCCGAGCTGCCCGAGGACGTTGGCAGCGGTGTCGCTGTCGCCCGTCGAGACGTACCGGGTGTCGACGGCGCTCGTGATCAGCGGGGACCCGGCTGACCCGTCGATGATCGGTGCCCAGGTCGCTGCCGCGTAGGTCGAGAGCGCGGGGTTCGCCGCCTCGACGCGGCTGAGGAAGTCGGGGTACTGGGTGATGTTGCTCGACGTCCCCCACGAGTTGCTCAGGACCCGGTGCTTGTCCGGCCAGACGCCGGTCAGGTTCGTCGCCCATCCCGGGCCGGAGAGCGTCTGCGACATCGGTGCGGCGTACAGCCAGGTGGTGCTCGAGTACCCGGACGCGATGAGCGCTTCGAGGTTCGTGGCGTTCGCCGGAGCGATCTTGTCGAAGCGGAGTCCGTCGATGCCGACGACGATGACGTGCTGGTCCGAGGCAGCGGCAGCGGCGGGCATCGCGCCGACACCGAGACCGGCCGCGGCGAGCGCGAGCGTCGACGCCACCGCGACGACCTGCTTCCCGCGCATCACCGGGTCACCAGCTCGGCGCCGAGGAGGAGCTCGGGGAGTGCGCTGACCGAGGCCAGGACGTGGTCGTGCGGTTCCGCCTCGAGCGCCTCGCGCGGTGTCTGGCCGGTGAGGACCCCGACGCTGACCACACCGGCGTTCTCCGCGGCGCGCAGGTCCACGACGGTGTCCCCGGCGGCGAGGACCCGTCGGACGTCCGTGACGCCGGTCCACTCCATCGCACGGTGGATCATGTACGGGGCCGGTCGCCCCGCGGGCACGTCGTCGGTCGTGACGACCGCGTCGAGGTGCGTGTCGACCTGCCAGCCCACACTGTCCAGCAGCAGGTCGACGATGTCCCGGGAGAAGCCGGTCGTCAGGGCGACCTTGACCCCTGCCGCCCGGAGTGTCCGGACGGCGTCGGCGACACCCGGCAGGATGACCGCGGGCTGTTCGGCGTACCGGGACCGGAGGATCGCGCGGAACCGGTCGAACGACTCGGCGACCTGGTGGGTCGTCGGCGTCACCCCGCCGAGACGCAGCAGCGCGTCGATGGCGGTGACCTTGTCGGTCCCCATCCAGGTCTGCAGGTCGTCCGGCGCGACGGTGGCGCCGCGTTCCTCGACGGCGGCACGGAGCGCGTCGTAGACGGTCCCGCCGTCGTCGAGGGTCGTGCCCGCGATGTCGAGGGCGACGAGGTCGATCATGGTGGTCCTTCCGGAGTGCAGGTCGGTGGTGGTCATCAGAGCGTGCCGGTGGCGGTGTTCCAGTCACCGACGTAGGAGTCGAGGTGCTCCGCGATGTCGTCCCAGTCCGGGTGGACGATCTCCACGCCGTGCATGAGTGCGTCGAGCTTCTCCGCTTCGTCGCCGGTGGGGTGGACGTCGGAGCGTGCCGGGAAGCCGCCGGCGACCGTCGTGGCCTGCTCCTGCGCGTCCTCGGTGTAGAGGAAGTCGAGGAGCTTCTTCGCGTTGGCGGTGTGCGGGGCGTCCTTGACGAGTCCGACCGAGTACGGCACCGACATGGTCGTCGGGGTGCCGTCCGCGCCCTCGAGGAAGAAGATGCCGAGGTTCGGCATCGACTTCTGCTGGGCGATGTTCATCTGCACGTCCCCGTTCGCGATCGTCAGCTCGCCCTTGTCGACCTTCGCGGCGAGGGCGCCCGTGGAGTCCGACGGCCCGACGTTGTTGTCCTGCAGCTTCGTGAAGTACTCGGTCGACCGCTCCGCGCCGAGGACCTCCCGGGCGAGCATCAGCATCGCGGTACCGTCACCGGCGACACCGGGCGTGGAGTACTGCAGCTTGCCCTGGTACTCGTCGCCGAGCAGGTCGTCCCAGGTCTTCGGCGCATCGGGGACGTCCTCCGTGTTGCGGATGAAGCCGATGTAGTTGTTCACCAGGGCCTCGTAGGTGCCGTCGGCCGCCTTGTCCGCCGCGGGGACGGCGTCGATGCCCTCGGGGGCGTACTTCGCGAGCAGCCCGTCCTCGGATGCCGTCTGGATGAACGGCGGCAGGGTGACGAGCAGGTCGGCCTGGGTGTTCGACGACTCCTGCTTGACGCGCTGGAGGACCTCTCCGGAGCCGGCCTCGACGACCTGGACGTCGATGCCGGTCTCCTTCTCGAAGGCGGCGAACACGGTCTGGTAGTAGGAGTCGTCGCCGTCGTTGAGGCCGTCAGCGGTGTAGACGGTGACGGTCTTGGCGGCAGGGTCGGCCTTCGCGGCGGAGCTGCCGGCGGAGCACCCCGACAGGGCGGCGACGGTGGCGCCGGTGAGAGCCAGGGCGGTGACGGTGCGGAACAGGGTCCAGCGGGGCGTGGTCATGGTGTCCGATCGGGTCGATGAGCGGGGTGGGGTCAGGCGCGGACGCGGCCGGCGAGGACGCGTTGCAGGACGAGCAGGACGAGCAGCGTGATGCCCATGAGGACCACCGCGAGGGCGGCTCCCTCGTAGAGGCGGATGCCGCGTGAGGTGAACGAGAAGATCTGCAGGGGCAGGGTCCGCCAGGTCGGCGGGGCGACCATCATCGACGCGGTCAGCTCCCCCATCGACATCGCGACGCAGAGCGCGGCGGCTCCGGCGAGCGCCGGTCGGAGTTCGGGCAGGGTCACGGTGCGCAGGATGCGCAGCGGGGACGCCCCCAGCGCGGCGGCGGCCTCTTCGACGGCGGGGGTGAGTCGCGCGACCCCGGCGGTGATCGGCTGGTAGGCGAGCGAGACCACGAGCACGGTGTGCGCGATGAGGACGATCCAGACGGTGCCGTTGAGCGGGAGTGGGCCCGAGGAGAACGCGATGAGGACCGCGAGGCCGACCGCGACGGAGGGGATCGCCACCGGGAGCAGGAACAGGGTGTCGAGCACGCGGCCGAGGCGTGGGGCGTTCCGTGCGGCGAGCGCCGCGGTGGTCGCGACGACGAGTGCGACTGCCGTCGACACCACCGCCGAGACGATCGACGCGGTGATGGTCGCGACCGTGGCCGACTCCGTGGACACCGTCGCGAAGTTGCCCGTCGTGGCACCGGACGGCAGGGCTCCCGACCACGAGGTCGAGAAGGCGCCGACGAGCAGGACGCCGAAGGGCAGGACGAAGAGCGCGACGATCACCAGCGCGGTGACCAGGTGGACGACGAAGCGTCCGGAACGGGACCTAACGAGCACGGTTTCCTCCCAGCGCTCTGGCGGTGATCTGTCGGTACAGCAGGTACAGGCCGAGCGAGAGCACGATGTTGACCAGTGCGGCGATGGCGGCGACCTGGTAGTTGCCCCGACTGATCGCCTGGCTGTAGACGAGGGTCGGCAGGGTCGTCACGTCCTTGGCTCCGGCGAAGAGGACGATCCCGAACTCGTTCATGGTGCGCATCAGCACGAGTGCGCCGCCGGCGAGCAGTGCCGGCGCGATCTCCGGCAGGATCAGCGTCCGGACGATGCGCGCGGGTCCGGCGCCGAGCGACTCGGCGACCTCGACCTGGCTGCGGTCCATCACCTCGAGCGCGGAGAGGACCGGGCGGACGACGAACGGGGTGAAGTAGGTGACCTCGGCGAGGATGACACCCCACTGCGTGTCGAGCAGGTGGATCGGTGGCGCAGTCCCTCCGGACGCCGTGCTCAACGCACCGTTGACGATGCCGACGTTCCCCCAGATGAAGACGAGCGCGAGGGTGATCAGGAACGACGGGAACGAGAGGTAGACGTTCAGCGCCGCGATCACGACGCGGGCTCCCCGGAACGGCACGTACGCGATCACGATCGCCAGGAACGTCCCGACGACGATGCAGCCCACCGTCGCGATGGCGGCGACCCGGACGGTGGTGGCGATCGTGTCGAGGAACACCGGGTTGCCGAACAGGACGCGCCACTCGGCGCCGGAGAACCGGCCGCTCCCGTCCTCGACGGCGTTGCTGATCAGGAGCACCACCGGGTACACGACGAGGATCGCCATGACCGCGACCGGCAGCGCACCGACGAGCCACGCGGTGGGCACCCGGCGCGGGCCGCCACCGGTCGGTCCGGTCGTCGGCCCGACCTTCCCGTGGGGCTCGGTGGTGAGCGTCACGAGATCATCCCGGCGGGCTGGGCGGCGACGTCCACGCGGAGCGCCGGACGTGCCGTGCTGCCTCCCGCGATGGACGGGGCACCGGCTGCCGCGCCCCCGAGGATCGTGACGTCGATCGGCTCGAAGCCGACGCCGATCGTCTGCCCGATCGTCGGGAGGTCCCGGAGCTCGAGCGTCTCGACCGAGAACGGCTCACCGTGGACGGTGCCGGAGATGAGGTGCGTGGCACCACGCCACTGGATGTCGTCCACCTCGAGCGGCAGCACGTTCGTGGCGCCCTCCGTCGCCGTCAGGACACGCACACGGTGTGGACGGACCGACACGGACACGGCCGTTCCCCGCTCGGCACCGGCCGGGACGGTCAGCACCTGTCCGGGCGCGGCCGTCATGGCCGCTTCCCCCGGGCGCAGTGCGGTGCACGGCAGGACGTTCGAGGCACCGAGGAACCGCGCGGTGAACTCGGCCTCCGGACGCCGGTACAGCTCCGCTGCCGTCCCGAACTCGACGAGACGCGAGTCCGCCATCACGGCGATCCGGTCCGCGAGCGTGAGCGCCTCGTTCTGCCCGTGCGTCACGTAGAGCATCGTGACGTCGGGGAGCTCCCGGTGCAGCCGCGCGAGCTCGGCCATCATCCCCTGTCGCAGCTGCTGGTCGAGGGCGGAGAGGGGTTCGTCGAAGAGCAGGACCTCCGGCCGCGGCGCGAGGGCACGGGCGATCGCGACCCGCTGCTGCTGCCCGCCGGAGAGGGTGCGCGGTAGCCGATCGGCGAACGCGGCCATCCCGACCATCTCGAGCGCCTCCGCGACCCGCGGCCGGACGTCCCGACGCGGGATGCCCTTCGCCCGGAGCCCGTACCCGACGTTGTCGGCGATGCTCATGTGCGGGAACAGCGCGTAGCTCTGCACGACCATCCCGAGTCCGCGCCGACGCGGTGGGAGCCCGGTGACGTCCTTCCCGCCGAGGTGGATGCTGCCGCGGGTCGGTGCGACGAACCCGGCGACGGCACGGAGCGCCGTCGTCTTCCCCGCACCGGAGGGGCCGAGCAGGGCGACGACCTCGCCGCGGCCCGCGGTCAGGGTGAAGTCGTCGAGGATGACCGCGCCGCCGTTGCCGGCGACCGTGACGTTCCGGAACTCGATCCCGGGGGTGGTGCTGGTGTCCATGGGAACTCCTGGGAGGTGGATGTCGCTCAGACGGCGACGGCGGTCGAGGACTCGGGGACGGACGTGGCGGTGCCGCGCGGTGCGAGGACGCTCGGTGCGATCCCGAGGCCGGTGGTCATGCCGATGCCGGTGGTGACCGTGACGACGTGGACCCCGGGGAGCGGCTCCTCGATGAGGAACTCCCGACCGGGCGCCGAGGCGTAGACGCCCTGCCACCGCTCACGCACCCGGATCCGCTCGACCCCGAAGAGCCGCTCGGTCTCGGCGATGACCAGCTCGAAGCCCGCCTCGTCCTGGAACGGCGGAGCGTCGACGTCACGCACGTGCGTGTCACCGATGATGAGCGAACCGTCGAACGGCGACGTGTACATCTGGTTCAGGTCCCAGGCGACGCCGGCGGGCAGGGACGCGCGCAGTGATTCGCGGAGCGCACCGGCACTCGGCATCGCCGCGAACCCGCTGTAGCGCAGCAGCGACCACCCGGTGAACAGCGGGACGGTCAACGGGAAGCGCAGATCGACGTCGGCGCGGAGCATGTGCAGGCGGCAGCGCACCACGTCGGCCTGTTCGGCCAGGCGCGGGAACAGCCGGTCGACGTCGTGGTTCGTGCACACGACGATGCGATCGGCCTCGAACGTGCCACGGGAGGTCGTCACCCGACCGGACTCCACCGTGAGTGCGGTCGTGCGCCACGAGAACCGGACCCCCTGCGATGCGAGCCACGTGGCGATCGCCGGTGCCGCCTCCCGTGGGTCCACCTGCAGGTCGAGCGGCAGGAACGCTCCCCCGACCACGGGATCCGGGTCGACCGGGACACGGTCGACGACCGCCCGGGCGTCCAGCCGCTCCGTGTCCGGATCGCTCGCCGCGTACTCCTCGACGACGGCGAGCTCCGCCGCCGTCCGCGCGACCACGACCGTGCCCGACTCACGTGCCGTGAAGCCTGCCGCGCCGGCGAGGTCCAACCACCGCCGCCGGGCCTCGGTGGCGTAGCCGCGGGCCTCCCCCGTCTGCGGCGTGATGCACGCGTGCCCGAAGTTCCGGACGCTCGCGCCGTGCACCGCACCGCCGGCGCGGTCCACGACCACGACGCTCAGGCCCTGCAGCAGGGCTTCGTAGGCGTGGGCGAGGCCGACGATGCCGGCACCGATCACGACGACGTCGAACGCGGGTGCGGTGGTGGAGGAGGTCGGGGTCATGTGGACACCGTGACACGGATGGCGACCACGTAGGTAGACAAGCACCGAGTTTTCACGCGTACGTAACGTTGCGTCGTCCGATGTTCACACGATTCCCGCAGATGGACAGGTCGAGCCCCTCGTTTCGCGCATGACATGGGTAGTAAGGTGCCTACGTGGCCGATGTCCTGTACAAGCTGATCGCAGATGCACTCCGTGACGAGATCATCAACGGGTCACTCGCGCCCGGTGACGACGTCCCGACCGAAGCCGAGCTGGGCGCGCGCTGGAACGCCTCGCGGGGGCCGATCCGCAACGCCCTCGCCGTGCTGCGCAGCGAAGGGCTCATCGAGACGACCAGGGGTCGCCCGAGCCGGGTCGTGTCGCGGAAGACCAGCCAGCCCGTCGACGTGTACGTCCCGTTCACGAGATGGGCGAAGGGGTTCGGCAGGACCCCGGGAGCACACACCGAGCAGGTCTCCCTCAAGCGCGCGGACGAGGCAGCCGCCCGCGCGCTGCGCATCGAGCCGGGCTCCCTGGTGGTGCAGCTCATCCGCCTGCGCCTGCTCGACCGCGTCCCGACGATGCTCGAACGGACCACGTTCACCGAGACCGTCGGCCGGCTGCTGTTCCAGGCCGACCTCGACGGCGGCTCCATCACGGAGTACCTCGCCACGCACGGCCACGTGTTCAGTGGCGTGCACCACGAGATCGACGCGGTCGCGGCCGACGAGCTCGACACCCGGCTGCTGGGTGTGCAGCCCGGGTCACCCCTGCTCCGACTCCAGCGCACCTCGGAGGACGAGCACGGCGTGCCGTTCGAGTTCTCCGACGACCGGTACCGGCCGGACGTGGTCCGGTTCACGATCGACGCGACGGGCCGTCAGCGCAACGGTGAGCACCTGATCCAACCGAAGGCGACGGACGCCGGCGTCGGCGCCTGACGGACGGGAGGCGCGGTGCGGGCCCGACCCGCGCCTCCCGTCCGTCACGGTGTCAGGCGGCGATCCGCCGGCTGCGGTCGCTCCCCCGGAACGTCGCCCACACCACGGCCAGCGCCGCGACACCGATCACCCACTCCAGGACGCCGACGACGCTCGTCATCGGCGACACCTCGCCGTGCTGCGCCGAGAAGGCGGAGAAGTCCCACAGCGCGTGCAGCACCATCGGCCAGACCAGGCTGCCGGTCGTCCGCCGGAGCACGTAGAACGCGGTGCCGACGAGGAACGTGTTGACGACCTGGGCGAGCGTCGGGCCGAGGGCCTGCCCAGCGAAGAAGTTGAGCGAGTGCATCGCCGCGAACGCCGCCGTGCTGAGGAACCACACCATCGGCTCGGCGAACCGGCTGCGCAGGGCGGTGAGCAGGATGCCTCGGGTCGTGAGCTCCTCGGTGAACCCGACCAGCAGCAGCGCGATCGACGCCGCGAGGAACGGCCCGTCGAAGGCCGCCCAGTCGGTGATGGTGAGCCCGAGCACGGCCAGGAGCGCCAACGCGATCGGCACGGTGATCGGCCACCGGTGTCGACTCGGGTGCTCGTCGGACAGGGCCGGCCGCCACCAGCCGAGCAGCGTGGTCGTGACGGCCAGCAGGACGGACGCGACGATGAGCGAGAGCCCCGCGCCGAAGAAGAGGTCGTGCCCGTTGCGGCTCAGGTCGGTGTACGGCACCCCACCGAGTCGTTGGACGGTGAAGACGACGACCATGTAGCCGAGCCAGATCGCGAAGCCGATCCAGACCCGGGGGCGGACGCGGAGGTGTGACGGAGTTCCCTGGTGCTCCATGTTTCGAGCATGGCACGGAGACGGACGCGAGGCGCGGGTCGGGCCCGACCCGCGCCTCCAGTCCGTCACGGCGTCAGCCGCGCGGTACCGCTACGCGGCCACCAGGTACTCGTCCCACTCGGACTGCGGACGCTCGATGCCCCGGACCACCCACGAGGAGCCGTGCGGCGCCTTCGGGCGGAAGCGGAGCCGCCACCCCATCTCCTGCGGGGTGCGGTCGCCCTTGGTGTTGTTGCACGCCAGGCAGCAGGCGACGAGGTTCTCCCACGAGTCCTCGCCCCCGCGCGAGCGAGGCTGCACGTGGTCGATCGTGGTGGCGTGTCGATCGCAGTACGCGCACCGGTTGGCGTCCCGGCGGAGGACGCCCCGGCGCGACACCGGCACGAGTCTCGAGTGCGGGATGCGGACGTACCGGGTGAGGATGATGACGGACGGACGGTCGTAGGTCGACGTCGACCCCGTGACCGGGTGGTCGAGGTCGGCGGCGACGATGGCGGCCTTCTGGTTCATGACCAGCACGAGGGCCCGACGGAACGAGATCACCGCGAGGGGCTCGTAACCGGCGTTGAGGACGAGAGTGCGCATGGGTTCCCTTCCGACGTGCCTGGACGGCTTCCAGGCTGTGCGGGTGCGTCGGACCGGGGTACCGCGCAGGTGACCTCCGCTCGCGCGAACGGCCCCTGAACCACGAAGAGCACCACCCGGATGGGCAGTGCTCACGTCATGCAGGGGCGTGCTCGTGCACGCAGGCGGTGGTCGACCATATGTCGACGTGCGCGCGCCGACCCATGGTGCGGGTCGTGCGGAACGCTGACATGGGGTCTCCCTGCTCGGACCGTTCGGGCCGGTGCACGGTCAGGGTACGTCAGAAACCGGCCCGGCACGAGAGTGCACGGGCCGGTTCCGGCGATGTTCACGGGATCGATGCCCGCGGTCTGCGTCAGATGCCGAAGCGGACGATGTGGTAGTCGCTGGTCCAGATCGGGCGGATCGACACGGAGCCACCGGGCTTCGGCGCGTCCATGATCATGCCGTTGCCCATGTAGAAGCCGTCGTGCGCCTCGTTGTTGAAGATGACGACGTCACCCGGCTGCGCCTCGGACTCGGGGATCGTGGTGCCGGCCTGGTCCTGCAGCGGCACGGAGTGCGCGAGGTTGATGCCGTACTGCGCGTACACGAACATGACGTAGCCCGAGCAGTCGAAGCCCGACGGGTCCGCGCCGCCGAAGACGTACGGGGTGCCGATGTACTGCTTGGCGGTGGCGACCACGGCCGGCAGCGAGAACGGAGTGTTCGCGGCGGTCGAGGAGGCGACGTAGTCGGAAGCGCTCGGGCCCGTGTACGACGCGTACTGCGAGGCGGTCTGCGCGCGGGCGGCCTGGGTGGCCGCGGCCTGCTCGGACGCCTGCTTCGCCGCGGCGTCGGCGGCCTTCTGCGCTGCCTCGGCGTCGAGCGTGGACTGCGCCGTCGCGCCGTAGCCGTCGCGGCTCGTGCCGGCGAGGGCGACCGCGTCGGAGACGGAGAAGTTCTGGGCCTCGGTCGTGCGGACCTGGCGCTGCGCGGTCGCGGCGTCCGTCCCGGTCGACTGCTGCGTCGCGGCGAACGCCGGGGCGACCGCGACGGTGCCGAACATGCCCGCGGCCACGGTCAGGACGACCGGCGCGAGGAAGCGGCGCTTGCGGGCCGACGAGCTCGCCTTGGTGGAGGCGGCGGTACGCGCGGCCTGGGCGGCACGACGGCCGCCGGGGAGCGGAGCGTCGCGCACCGGGGTGACGGCGCGGGCTGCTCGGCGCGAGAGGGGGGCGTCGGTGGCGTTCGCGGTGTTCGTCGGGTTCGCGGGCGTCTGGTCGTCCGCGGCGGAACCGGTCTGCGTCAAGGGTGTCTCCGGCGTCTCGTCACCACTGCCAGCGGGGGTGATCGCCGACCGTGCAACCCCATCCGTTCGTCATCGTTTCCGATCGAGACAGGAGACGGGTTCGAGACGTCCTGTCACGGGTCCTGGGCCTCGTGGGTGGCCGGCGGACTCGTCGAGTGTACGTGCCGACCGTTACCTTGTCGAGATGAAACCGCCGCTTTGTAACGAATCGGTAAAGAAGCCCTGATCAGGCCACAGAAACGCGCCCCGCCCCAGTTTCGGGGGCAGACGGGTCAGGAGCGCTCGATGTAGACGTGCTGCGCGACCTCGGTCGGGAGCTCGATGCCCGCGTCCTCGCCGTCGACACGCACGGCGACGTAGGCCCCTGCGCGCTGCACGCTCGCGACCCGGCCGGGCATGACACCGGCGGACCGCAGCTGGTGGAGGAGCTCCGGTTCGAACTGCACGGGCTCGCCCAGGCGGCGGATGACCCCGGTCGCGACGGCGTCGGTGCCCTCGGTCGCGGCGACGATGTTCTGCACGCCGTCGAGGAAGCCGGGTGCGGCCGGGCCGCCGATCTCGGCGAGTCCCGGGATCGGGTTGCCGTACGGCGACTCGGTCGGGTTGCCGAGCATCTCGAGCAAGCGGACCTCGACCTGCTCGCTCATCACGTGCTCCCAGCGGCATGCCTCGTCGTGGACGAACGCCCAGTCGAGACCGATGACGTCGGAGAGCAGGCGCTCGGCGAGCCGGTGCTTGCGCATCACGTGCGTCGCGCGCGAGCGTCCTTCGTCGGTGAGTTCGAGGTGCCGGTCGCCCGAGACGACGACGAGTCCGTCGCGCTCCATGCGGGCGATGGTCTGCGAGACGGTGGGGCCCGAGTGACCGAGGCGCTCCGAGATGCGTGCGCGCAGCGGCACGATCGCCTCTTCCTCGAGGTCGAGGATGGTGCGAAGGTACATCTCCGTGGTGTCGACGAGATCGGTCACGGTCCGCCTCTCATGTCTGGGCCCAGCGCGCCCCACCCTACTTGTTCGAGGCGACATGGAATGACCAACACTTGCAAGGTGCAAGAAAGTCCGTGCGCGATGCGGCCAGGAGGCGCGGCGTCGGCCCGCCCCGTCCGGCCGGTACACGGTCACTCGCGCTGGGATACCGCTCGTTAGGATCGGTGCATGGCAGACATCGTCATCCCCGCCGAACTCCTCCCGACCGATGGCCGATTCGGCTGCGGACCGTCCAAGATCCGTGGCGCGCAGCTCGAGTCCCTCGTGACCCGCGGCGCGACGATCCTCGGCACGTCCCACCGCCAGAAGCCCGTCAAGGACCTCGTGGGCAGCGTCCGCGCCGGCCTCGGCGACCTGTTCGACCTCCCAGAGGGCTACGAGGTCGTCCTCGGCAACGGCGGCTCGACCGCGTTCTGGGACGCCGCCGCGTTCGGGCTCATCGAGCGCCGGGCCGAGAACCTGTCCTTCGGCGAGTTCGGCTCGAAG
Organism: Curtobacterium sp. MCBA15_016; assembly: GCF_001865105.1. Classification (NCBI taxonomy): domain Bacteria; kingdom Bacillati; phylum Actinomycetota; class Actinomycetes; order Micrococcales; family Microbacteriaceae; genus Curtobacterium; species Curtobacterium sp. MCBA15_016. The sequence goes on along the minus strand of NZ_MJGR01000011.1, from coordinate 25,616 downwards.
TTCGCCAAGGCCGCCGGCGCCCCCTGGCTCGAGGCGCCGCACGTGGTCGAGGCCCCCGGCGGATCCCTCGCCCCGCTCGAGATCGTCGAGGGCGTGGACGTCTACGCCTACCCGCACAACGAGACCTCGACGGGTGTCATGGCGCCGGTCGTCCGCGCCGCCGGGGACGCCGGCGCCCTCACCGTCGTCGACGCCACGAGCGCCGCCGGTGGTGCCGCGTTCGACGTCAGCGCCACGGACGTCTACTACTTCGCCCCGCAGAAGAACTTCGCCTCGGACGGTGGCCTCTGGCTCGCGCTGTTCTCCCCCGCGGCGATCGAGCGTGTCGAGCGCATCGCCGCGAGCGGCCGGTACATCCCCGAGTTCCTCTCGCTCAAGAACGCCGTCGACAACTCGCGGCTGAACCAGACGCTGAACACCCCGGCGCTCGCGACCCTGATCCTCCTCGACGACCAGGTCCGCTGGATCAACGAGTCCGGCGGGCTCGCCTGGGCCGACACCCGCACGAAGACCTCGTCGTCGACGCTCTACGACTGGGCGGAGTCGGTCGACTACGCGACGCCGTTCGTGACCGACCCCGCAGCCCGGTCGCAGGTCGTCGCCACGATCGACCTCGACGACTCGATCGACGCCAAGGCCGTCGCCGCGACGCTGCGCCAGAACGGGATCGTCGACACGGAGCCGTACCGGAAGCTCGGCCGCAACCAGCTCCGCATCGCGACCTTCACGGCGATCGACCCGGACGACGTCGCGAAGCTCGTGCAGGCGATCGACTTCACGGTGAACGCCCTGCGCTGACGCGGTCGGTCCGCACGACAGGAGGCGCGGTGCCAGCTGGCACCGCGCCTCCTGTCCGTCCGGGGACCGGTCGGTCGCCCGTCAGGCGCGGTGGTGCTCCGGGTCGACCTCGCCGGCGTCCAGCCGGTCGACCTCGAGGTCGGCGTCCGGGTCGACCGGGCGCACCCGCTGGGTGCGACGGCGGCCGCGGGCCGGCTCGGCCGGTGCGTCCTGCTGGCCGGCGCCGTCGGTGTCCGCGTCGTCGGTGTCGTCGTCGGAGTCGTCGGTGTCGTCCTCGGACCCGTCCAGCTCGTCGACGTCCACACCGTCGATGTCGTCGTCGTCCGGCTCGTCGAGGTCGTCCTCGTCGGCGTCGAAGTCGTCCTCGTCGTCCGCTTCGTCGTCGTCGGACTCGTCGTCGTCCGAGTCGTCGTAGTCGGCGTCCTCGTCTGCGTCGTCCTCGTCGCCGTCGAAGTCCTCGTCGTCCTCGTCGGACTCGTCGTCGTGCTCGCCCTCGGCACCGTCGGCGTCCTGGCCGGCCCGGTACTCGGCGAGCCGCTCGGACCACGGCACCCAGTCGGGCGCCAGCAGCGAGCCGTCACCGGGCATGAGCTCGACCTCGAGCACGGTCGGCTCGTCGCCGGACACCTGGGCGATCGACACGGTCCAGCGCCAGCCGGGGTACCCGGCCATGCGGTTGGCGAACAGCACCGAGACGACACCGTCACCCTCGTCGACGGTGCCGGCGAACGCGCCGACGGTCGACTCGGGGGTCACCTCGAGCAGCGCCGTGCGGGCGAGCGCGGTGAGGTCCTCGGAAGGGGCAGGAGCAACAGGGGAGGTATCGGTCATCACGCGTCCAACTGGTCAGCGACGTGCCGCAGGATCGCAGCGATTCGGGTGCCGTTCTTCGGGTACCGGCCGTGCCGGAAGTCCCCGCTGATCCGGTCGAGCTCCTTCACGAGGTCCTCGACGATCACGGCCATGTCGTCCGCCGATCGTCGCGACATCTTCGCGAGGGACGGCTGCGGGTCGAGGAGCCGCACGGACAGCGCCTGCGACCCCTTCTTCCCCTGGACGACGCCGTACTCGAGCCGCGAACCGGCCTTCACCGACGTGACGCCGTCGGGGAGCGAGGACGCGTGCAGGAAGACGGGTTCGCCGTCGTCGCCGGTGATGAACCCGAACCCCTTCTGGTCGTCGTAGAACTTGACCTTGCCGGTGGGCATTCGTCGGTCTCCTCGTGATCGTGGAACGGCCGTGGTGCGTCGGATATCCTGGGTCGATGGCCAACCCGACCCGGTCCACCGGGAACACGCAGGACTCCGCGGAACCCCCGGTGACGTTCAATCGTACCGAACGCGCCCTCGCGTTCATGGTCGGCGGGATCTTCATCGCCGCCTTCCTCTGCATGGCCGCCATGATCGTGATGTGGCTGACCGTCCCCAGCGCCCAGGGATCGATGCCGTGGCCCGTGATCATGGCGATCCCGCTGGTCGGCTTCCCGATCGGCATGGTGCTCGTGTTCACCCTCCTCGGCATCACCTGGACCCGTCGGGCCCGAGCGAACCGGACGGCGCGCTGAGGACCGCGTCGGACGAGCGCGGCGGACGATGACGACCACCGCAGACCTCGCCGCCCGGCTCCGGGCGATGCCGGACGACGCCCTCGAACGGCTCGTCGTGGCGCGCCGGCTCCCCGCGGCGGTCCTCGCCGAGACCGGCCCGCTGCGCATCTCGGACTTCTTCGACCTCGCCGAGGCGCTCCGCACCGACGACGCGGTCGACGCCGCGATCGAGCACCTGCCCCGTCGGACGCTGCTCGCGCTGCGCGACGGCGCGGGCTCCGCCGACGACCTCGCCCCGGCGGTCGCGCTCGGCCTGGCGGACGAGGACGGCGGCGTCGACGACGCGGTGTCGACCCGGCTGGCCGCCCACGACGAGATCGCCGGTCTCCCAGGAGGCGCGGATCACTCCCGCCCCGCCGCTCCGGTGGACGAGACGGGCGACGACGAGCGCGCCCGGACGACCGGCGCGGAGCACGCCTTCGCGACGATGACCGTGCTCGCCGAACTCCTCCGGGCGGTGTCCGAGGGCGCGGTGCGCGAGCTCGTGAAGGGCGGCATCGGCACCCCGCTCGCGAAGACGCTCGGCGAGCGCGCCGGCGCGGACCCCGTCGTGGTCCCCGGCCGCCTGGCACTGCTCGAACGGATCGGGTTCGCGGACACGGGCAACGGGACGTGGACGACCACGGCAGCGGGCGACGCCTGGCTCGTCGCGAGCTGGCCGGACCGCTGGTCGACGCTGGTGTCGGCATGGCGGGACGCACTCGACCCCGCCGTCCGGAGCGTGCTCGACGTGGCCGGCGACGACCTGCGCGACCTCGTGTCGGCCGGCCGGTGGGCGTACCCGGCGGGCTCGCGCTGGCTCGACGCGGTGCTGCTCGACGTCGCGGGCACCGCGGCCGCACTCGGGCTCACGGTCGACGGCCGCGTGACGAGCACCGGCCGTGCACTGCTGGACGGGGACCCGGCCCCCGCTGCGGAGGACCTCCCCCGCACGGTCGACGCCGTGTACCTGCAGCACGACCTCACGGTCATCGCGCCGGGGCCGCTCGCGCCGGTCGACGACGCCGCCCTCCGGACCGTCGCCGTGCTCGAGGCACCGGGCCTCGCCGCCCGGTACCGCATCTCCGAGGACTCGCTCCGCCGCGCGTTCCGGGCCGGCCACACCCGGCAGGACGTCGTCGCGCTGCTGGAACGGCTGTCCGCGTCGGGCCTGCCACAACCGCTCTCCTACCTCGTCGACCAGGTGTCCTCGCGGGACGGCAGCATCGTGGTCGACGTCGGCGCCGACGGGGTCGGGGCCCGCGTGCACGGCACGCCGGACCAGCTCGACCTCATCGGGGTGGACGCCGAGCTCCGGCAGCTGGCGTGGGAGCGCAGCGACCTGACCACCCTGCTGACCCGCTACCCGCCGCACGTCGTCCACACGGCGCTCGAGGACCAGCGCTACCCGGCCGTCCTGACGGCCGCAGCCCGCCCGGCGACGGGGTCCGTTCCTCCAGGCCGTCGACGCACCACCGGACGCAACCCGGAGCAGGCGGCGCACGCGCTCGTGGAACGGCTCCGTGTCACCACCGAGCGCGGCGAGGCCGAGCCCGAGCAGGAGTGGCTGGGGCGGCAGATCGACCTCGCCGTCCGAGGACGCACGCCGATCCGCCTGACGGTGCGCATGCCGGACGGTTCCGAGCGGCCGTTCTCGATCGTGCCGACCTCGGTCGCCGCCGGACGCGTGCGGGGACGCGACACGGCCGTCGACGTCGAGCGGACGCTCCCGCTCTCCCTCGTGGTGGCTGTGGAGAGCGACGCCTGATCCACAGGTGAGCCGATCCGCGCTGGTTCGCAGCCGAGCGGCCTAGGCTGATCCGTCATGAACGGACCGCTGATCGTGCAGAGCGACCGCACCGTGCTCCTCGAGGTCGCGCACCCCGACGCCGAGGACGCACGGCACGACCTCGCTGTGTTCGCCGAGCTCGAACGCGCGCCGGAACACGTGCACACGTACCGCATCACCCGACTCGGCCTGTGGAACGCGCGGGCGGCCGGGCACGACGCCGAGAGCATGATCCACACGCTCGAGCACTTCGCGAAGTTCCCCGTCCCGCAGAGCGTCACGGTGGACATCCGCGACACCGTGGCACGGTACGGCCGACTCGTCATCCGGCGCGAAGAGCGTCCGGACGCGCCGGCGATCGCGAACTCCCCGGCCGAAGAGCTCGAGCGCCAGCCGGTCCTGCTCCTCACCGCGTCCGAGCCCACGGTCCTCGCCGAGGTCATCCGCTCGAAGCGGATCAAGCCGCTGCTGGGCGACATGCGCTCCCCGGAAGAGGTCGAGCTGCTCCCGTGGGCACGCGGGCAGATCAAGCAGGAGCTCGTGAAGCTCGGCTGGCCGGCCGAGGACCTCGCCGGGTACACGCCCGGGCAGCCGCACCCGATCGACCTCGACACCGACGACTGGCAACTGCGTCCCTACCAGGAACAGGCGGTCGACACGTTCTTCGCGCAGGGCTCCGGCGTCGTCGTGCTGCCCTGTGGTGCCGGCAAGACGCTCGTGGGCGCCGGAGCGATGGCGACGGTCAAGGCGACGACGCTCATCCTCGTGACGAACACCGTCTCGGCCCGGCAGTGGCGATCCGAGCTGCTGCGCCGGACCACCCTCACCGAGGACGAGATCGGCGAGTACTCGGGCAGCGTGAAGGAGATCCGTCCGGTCACGATCGCGACGTACCAGATCCTCACCGCCCGCCGGAAGGGCGAGTACACGCACCTGTCGCTCCTCGACGCCCTCGACTGGGGACTCATCGTCTACGACGAGGTGCACCTGCTGCCGGCGCCGGTGTTCAAGCTCACCGCCGACCTCCAGGCCCGGCGGCGACTCGGGCTCACGGCGACCCTCGTGCGCGAGGACGGGCGCGAGGGCGACGTCTTCTCGCTCATCGGGCCGAAGCGCTACGACGCCCCGTGGAAGGAGATCGAGGCGCAGGGGTACATCTCCCCCGCCGCCTGCTACGAGGTGCGCATCGACCTGCCGCACCAGGACCGCCTCGAGTACGCGGCATCCAGCGACGACGAGCGGTACCGGCTCGCGGCGACCTCGCCGGCGAAGACCCCGGTGGTGCGCGAGCTCATCGAGAAGCACCGCGGCGAGCAGATCCTCGTGATCGGGCAGTACATCGACCAGCTCGACTCGCTCGCCGAGTCCCTGGACGCCGCCGAGATCACCGGCTCGACCCCCGTCGACGAGCGGGAGCGGCTCTACCAGGCCTTCCGCGAGGGGTCGATCGACGTGCTCGTCGTCTCGAAGGTCGCGAACTTCTCGGTCGACCTGCCCGACGCGACGGTGGCGATCCAGGTGTCCGGCTCGTTCGGATCCCGCCAGGAAGAGGCCCAGCGACTCGGCCGACTCCTCCGCCCGAACAAGGACGGGCTGCCCGCGTCGTTCTACACGCTCGTCACGCGGGACACCGTCGACCAGGACTTCGCGCAGAACCGGCAGCGGTTCCTCGCGGAGCAGGGGTACTCCTACACGATCCTCGACGCCGACCAGGTCCAGGCGGTCGTGGGCTGACGCACCAACCGCTCTCAGGAAACCACTAGGGAACGGTCAGAAGATAGGACCATGAGCGATGGCCCCAAGATCCTGATCGTCGACGACGAGCCGAACATCCGCGACCTCCTGACGACCTCGCTGCGTTTCGCCGGCTTCGCCGTGCGCGCGGTGGGCAACGGAGCACAGGCGATCTCCGCCGTGCTCGAGGAAGAGCCGGACCTGATCATCCTCGACGTCATGCTGCCCGACATGAACGGCTTCGGCGTCACCAAGCGCCTGCGGTCGTCGGGCTACACCTCCCCGATCCTGTTCCTCACCGCCAAGGACGACACCGAGGACAAGATCACCGGTCTCACCGTCGGCGGCGACGACTACGTCACGAAGCCGTTCTCCCTCGACGAGATCGTCGCCCGCATCAAGGCGATCCTCCGTCGCACGATGAACGACGAGGAAGACGCGATCATCCGCGCCGGCGAGCTCACGATGGACCAGGACACGCACGAGGTCACGATCGGCGACGCGCAGATCGAGCTCTCCCCGACCGAGTTCAAGCTGCTCCGCTACCTCATGCTCAACCCGAACCGCGTGCTGTCGAAGGCGCAGATCCTCGACCACGTGTGGGAGTACGACTTCAACGGCGACGCCGGCATCGTCGAGTCCTACATCTCCTACCTGCGCCGCAAGCTCGACCAGTACTCGGCCGAGCCGATCATCCAGACCAAGCGCGGGTTCGGCTACATGCTCAAGGCGTCCAAGGCCTCGTAGGTCTCCCGGATCCCTCGGGGTTCGTCTTCACGGCGGTCGTCCGGTTTCACCGGGCGACCGCTGTCTATCGTTGGGGCAGCATGCACACGCGAATGAGCCGCTGGTGGGACGGGATCTCCCTGCGCACCAAGATCACCGGGATCACGGTGCTCCTGGTGGCGCTCGGACTGCTCGTCGCGGGGCTCGGCACGATGACGGTGCTGTCGACGTACCTCATGGCCCAGCTGGACAACAACGTCCGTCAGACGACGGAACAGCTCGAGGGTCAGAACATCAGCGACGGCGAGCAGTACTGCAAGCTCTCCGTCGTCCTCTCGCAGAGCGCGTACGTCGCCGCGTACGACTCCGCCGGCAAGCAGATCTGCCAGACCCCGGCGTCGAGCCGCCCCGACATCCACGAGCTCGACTTCTCCTCCGCGGCGCAGACCAGTTCGCGCTTCTCGCTGTACGACAGCCAGCACAACCACGAGTGGCGTGCGCAGGTCATCCCGGCATCGCTGCAGGACCAGTCGACCGGCACCACGCAGGCCGGGTACGTCCTGGTCGCGGTGTCGAGCGCCGACACCGACCAGACCGTCCTGCGATTCACCGCCATCTTCCTGAGCTTCGGTGCCTCGGTGATCCTGCTCGGCGCCATGCTCACGCGGCTCCTCGTGACGGCGACGTTCGACCCCCTGCGCGACGTCGAGGACACCGCTGCCCGGTTCGCCGCCGGTGACTTCAACCAGCGCCTCGAAGCCGACACCCCCAACACCGAGGTCGGTCGACTGAACCGGTCCCTCAACTCCATGCTCGAGCGCATCGACTCCGCGTTCGAGGACCGGCAGCGCACCATCGACCAGATGCGTCGGTTCGTCGGGGACGCCTCCCACGAGCTCCGCACGCCCCTCGTGTCGCTCCGCGGGTACGCCGAGCTCTACCGGATGGGCGCGCTCCGCAAGGAAGAGGACGTCGCCCAGGCGATGGAGCGCATCGAGAAGGAAGCCCAGCGCATGGGCCTCCTCGTGCAGGACCTGCTGCAGCTCGCCCGCATCGACGAGTCGAAGCCGCTCGAGCTCGGCCCGGTCGACCTCGTCGCCATCGCCCGTGACTCCGCGCTCGACACGATGGCGTCGAACCCCGACCGCGAGATCCAGGTGCTCGTCGAGGACTCGGTGACCGGCGAGAGCGTGCCGCACGCGGTCCGTCCGGCGTCAGCACCCGCCTCGGCCCCCGGTTCCGGCGACGGGCCCCCGGCATCGCCGACGTCCGCGAACACGACCGGCCCCATCGCGTTCTCGCGCCAGACGATCGCGCGACTCCGCGCCCGCCGCACCCGCGCGATGGGTGTCGACGGCACGGCCGCCCCCACCGACGAGACCACCCCGCTGCCCACCGTCGTGCTGCCGAAGCGGCCGCCGATCGTCCTGGCGGAGGAGAACAAGATCCGCCAGATCGTGACGAACCTCATGGGCAACGCCATGCGCTTCACGGAGCACGACGACCCGATCGAGATCGGCATCGGCGTGGACGACGAGCGCGGGATGGCGCACATCGACGTGATCGACCACGGCGAGGGCATCCCGCCGCAGCTGCGCGACAAGATCTTCCAGCGCTTCTGGCGCGCCGACACCTCGCGCGCACGGGACACCGGCGGCTCGGGCCTCGGGCTCGCGATCGTCTCGGGCATCGTCGCGGCGCACCACGGTTCGGTCGAGGTGTTCGACACCGAGGGCGGCGGCGCGACCTTCCGCGTGTGGCTCCCCCTGCTCCCCCGCGACTACGCCGCCCCCGCGCCCGCCGGCGCGTGACGCCCGCGGGCGTGCCGCCCGCCCGCCCGCCGGCCCGCTAGCCCGCCCGCCCCCGGGCCCCCGCACGCCCGCCCGCTGGCCCGAGGTCGCAATACCTGCCGCCCACCCACGCGCTCGGCGGCAATTCGTGCGACCCGGACGCCCCACGCGCGGCAGGTCGCGCGACCTCGCGACGAACCCGCCAGCACACGCCGAGGTCGCAATACCTGCCGCCCACCCACGGGCCGGGCGGCAGTTCGTGCGACCCGGGCACCTCACCTGCGGCATGTCGCGCGACCTCGACCAGGTCATGCCCGTGGTCGAGCCGACGATCGCGCGACGAACGCCTGACGAAGCCGCTCGAAGAGGACCGCAGGACGGTCGACGTCTCCTCGATTCGCGTGGAGGACGAGCCATCCCTCCACGGTCATGGAGTTGTCCCGGCGCTGATCGTGCTCGAACGTCGCACGCTCGCGGTGGTGGTCCCCGTCGTACTCCAGTGCGATCCGGAGCTCCGGCCAGCCCATGTCCACTCGCGCCAGGAACCGCCCTGCACGGTCGAACACCTCGATCTGGAGTTCCGGTTCAGGGAACCCCGCGTCCACGACCGCAAGACGCAGCCACGTCTCCATCGCTGACTCAGCCCCGACGCGGATGAGCTTGACGGCCGCACGTGCAACGGCGACGGAGCGCTGCCCGGGAAGGATCGTGGCGGCCAGGGCGTCGACCGTCGTCCGGTCTGGCCGTCCGACGAGGAAGTCTCCGACCGCCACGAGCTGTCGGACGCTCAGCAGCCCAGCGCACTCGCGCCACGCATGTTCCGGCCCGCTGACTCGTACGCCGGCCCGCAGCACCACGGCCGCCGCGGATCGACGTCGGTGTCCGACGACACCGGGCCGACGCATGAGCGGGCCGGCGCCGATCGTCGTGACGTGCAGGCTGCCCTCGAACTGGCGCGGGAGCGGAGCACCCCAGAGCTCGACAGCGGTCGTGTGACTGAAGTGTTGATCTGGGCGCATCACGAGTGCGAGCGCGGCGACGGGCGACATCAATGCATCTGCCGACCGGACGCCGTGCACCGGGCGGGCGAGGTCCCGCCGGCGGAGTCGACCCGGATCAACCCCGGCCGCGAGTGCGTCGCAGACCCGGAAGCCGTTCGGATCGAGTTCGTCGGGGAGCGGAGACGGCCGGGCCATGGCGAGAGTGTGGCGGTGCGGTGCGAGCCGCGACCATCCTTCGAGCCGAACTGTGGAGAACGTGACGACCCGCGCCTCCTGTGCGGTGTGCGCTGGTCGCACAACACGCCGTGGGCGGGACGGTGAGGTCGCACGAACTGCCGCCCGTCGCGCTCTCGAGCGGCAGTTCGTGCGACCTCGGCGCCCGCCCGCCGCCGCCCGCCCGCCGGCCTCCCCCCCCCCGCACGCGGAAGGGCCCCGCACGCGCAGCGTGCGAGGCCCTTCCGTCAGGACTGCTTAGAAGTCCATGCCACCCGTCGGGTCGCCGGCCGGAGCAGCAGGGGTGCGCTCGGGCTTGTCGGCGACGACGGCCTCGGTCGTGAGGAACAGACCGGCGATCGACGCAGCGTTCTGCAGCGCCGAGCGCGTGACCTTGGCCGGGTCGATGATGCCCGCGGCGACGAGGTCGACGTACTCACCGGTCGCGGCGTTGAGGCCGTGACCCGACTCGAGCTCGCGGACCTTGGCGGCGACGACACCCGGCTCGAGACCGGCGTTCAGCGCGATCTGCTTGAGCGGCGCGTCGATCGCGACGCGGACGATGTTCGCACCGGTCGCCTCGTCGCCCTCGAGCTCGAGGGTGTCGAGCACGACGGACGCCTGGATGAGGGCGACGCCACCACCGGCGACGATGCCCTCTTCGACAGCGGCCTTCGCGTTGCGGACGGCGTCCTCGATGCGGTGCTTGCGCTCCTTGAGCTCGACCTCGGTCGCGGCACCGGCCTTGATGACGGCCACGCCACCGGCGAGCTTCGCGAGGCGCTCCTGGAGCTTCTCGCGGTCGTAGTCGGAGTCGGTCGCCTCGATCTCGGAGCGGATCTGACGGACGCGGCCCGCGATCTGCTCCTCGTCGCCGGCACCCTCGACGATGGTCGTCTCGTCCTTGGTGATGATGACCTTGCGGGCCTTGCCGAGCAGGTCGAGCGTCGCGTTCTCGAGCTTGAGGCCGACCTCTTCCGAGATGACCTGGCCGCCGGTGAGGATCGCGATGTCCTGCAGCATGGCCTTGCGACGGTCGCCGAAGCCCGGGGCCTTGACGGCGACGGACTTGAAGATGCCGCGGATCTTGTTCACGACGAGCGTGGCCAGGGCCTCGCCGTCGACGTCCTCGGCGATGATCAGGAGCTGCTTGCCCGCCTGGATCACCTTGTCGACGACCGGCAGGAGGTCCTTGATGTTCGAGATCTTCGAGTTGACGATCAGGATGTAGGCGTCCTCGAAGACGGCTTCCTGACGCTCGGGGTCGGTCACGAAGTACTGCGACAGGTAGCCCTTGTCGAAGCGCATGCCCTCGGTGAGCTCGAGCTCGGTGCCGAAGGTGTTCGACTCCTCGACGGTGACGACACCTTCCTTGCCGACCTTGTCGATGGCCTCGGCGATGAGCGCGCCGATGGTCGGGTCAGCGGCCGAGATCGACGCGGTCGCGGCGATCTGGTCCTTGGTCTCGATGTCCTTCGCGTTGGCGAGGAGCTGGTCGGAGACGGCGGCGACGGCCTTCTCGATGCCGCGCTTGAGCGACACGGGGTCGGCACCGGCGGCGACGTTGCGGAGGCCTTCGCGGACGAGGGCCTGGGCGAGGACGGTCGCGGTGGTCGTGCCGTCACCGGCGACGTCGTCGGTCTTCTTGGCGACCTCCTTGACGAGCTCCGCACCGATCTTCTCGTACGGGTCGTCGAGCTCGATCTCCTTGGCGATGGAGACACCGTCGTTCGTGATCGTGGGGGCGCCCCACTTCTTCTCGAGGACGACGTTGCGGCCGCGCGGGCCGAGCGTCACCTTCACGGCGTCAGCCAGGATGTTCAGGCCGCGCTCGAGGCCACGGCGGGCCTCCTCGTCGAAAGCAATGATCTTAGCCATGTGAGTTTCTCGTCCCTCCCGGACGTCGTCATGGGGGTCGTGCTGGCACTCAGCGTGAGCGAGTGCCAACGCCGATTCTGGCACTCGCAGGGGTCGAGTGCAACACCGCCAGGAGGCGCGGCTCGAGTTCCCAGGACACGCACCGACACGAGCGACGAACGCACCGACACGAGGGACGGAAGCGACGAACGCCGGTCGCCGCACACGGACGAACGCGCCGCCCCGGACGGGACGGCGCGTTCGCGAGGTGGTTGCCGGGTCAGGCGGGACGGACCGATTCGGCCTGCGGCCCCTTCGACCCGGTGCCGACGTCGAACGTCACTGCCTGGCCCTCCTCGAGGACCTTGTACCCCGACATGTCGATTGCCGAGTAGTGCACGAACACGTCCTGGCCCCCTCCATCGACGGTGATGAAGCCGAAGCCCTTCTCGGCGTTGAACCACTTCACGGTTCCGTTGGCCATGATCTCTTGCTCCCTGCGGTGGTGCTGGTGCGGACGGCGTAGTCGCCGTCTTGGGGAGACTCTTACCGAACAATGCCGACAGGGCAAGAGGTGTGACGTTGTTTCACGTCGATTCCGACAAGAATCAACGTGCTCGAAACACGGCCGTCACAAATGCGCGCACCACGAACCGGAGAACGCGACCAGGAATGCGCCGGGAACGATCAGCCGGCGTAGTCCGCGCCGAGCACGACGCTGATGTCGGCGTTCGGGAACGCCGCCGACTGCTGCACCGCGGTCGTGCCGAGCGACTTCGCGATGCCCTGCGCGACGGCGGCCTGTGCGGCCTGCTGGTAGTACACGATCGTCGAGGTCGCCCCGGTCGTGCCGGCGTCCCCCGTCGACGTCACCTTCCACCCGGCCGAGGTCAGCGCCGCGCTGCCCTTCGCCGCGAGGCCGGTCGTCGACGTGCCGTTCAGGACGACGAGCGTCGTCGCACCCTGGTCGGCCGGGGTCCCCGTGGCCGGTGCCTGCGACGCCGACGAGGACGCGGACGACGACGGCGCCGCTGATGCGGACGCCGACGCCGAGGCCGAAGCCGACGGCGATGCCGAGCCGGTGAACGAGTAGCTGCCGTTCAGGAGCGCGAGCGCGACGACGCAGACCCCCACGATGACACCAGTGGCGAGCGCCGCCCACGCGAACGCGATCCACCCGCGCCCACGCCGCTGCGCACCGCGGTGCGCCCCGACCCGGGGGCCGTCGGCGACGTCGTCGAACCGGTCTCGGGGGTATCTCGTCGTCATCGTTCCTCTTCACGTCCTTCGGGAGCTGCACCGGGCGCGACGAAGCTGCGCGCTGCCCGGGCACTGGTGCGCGCGTACCGGAGCCGCTGCAGCCGGGAGACCAGCTGCGGGTCGTACGCGAGCGCCGCGGGCGAGTCGATCACACGGTTCAGCACCTGGTAGTACCGAGCGGGCGACATGTCGAACTCGACCCGGATCTCCGCTTCCTTCGTGCGGTCGTGCCGTGCCCGGTCGTGCTCGAACGCGAGCACGTGCTTGGCGAGCTCGTCGAGCTCGACGGGTGTGGCGGTCACTGCGGTTCCGATCACGGTGGGGGAACGGGTCTCGCACATCGTAGAGGTGGAGGTCATCCGCACCCTGGCACGCCGCTGGACTGTCGCGAAGACCGGTCACAGGTTCGGATCGGCCACCCACCGGACGCGGACCCCGAACGGGTCCGAGACAGCCAGGGCCACACCGTCGAGCGACGCGGTCGCGAACGCGTCCGGATCCGCCGGGTCGACGTCGTCCGGCAGGGTCGCGGCGACCCCGCTGAGGATCCCCGTGCGTTCCAGCGCGATCCAGTGCACGCCCAGCTCGCGCACCCGGTCGACGAACCGCTGGCGGTCCGCGCCGGGGACGTACACGAGGGTCCCGGTCGTCAGGACGACCGGCACGACGTCGTCCGGCAGGGCTTCCAGTGCGCGGTCGAGGTCGCCCGGCAGGGTGCCCCGGATGCGGACGGGAGGCGCGGCGAGCGTCGCACGCGCAGCCTCACGCATCAGGGCGGTGCGGTCCGTCGCCTCGGGCGGGACGGCCTCGACGAGCCGGTCGAACGCCCCGGGCCCGGCGAGGTCGATCGGGTTCGGGTCGAGGGCCACCCGCGCCCGGACGTCGATCGGGCACGCTGCCGGTGCCGGCACCGCGCCGCTGGCCTCCGCGACGAGGTGCAGGCCGGGCTCGACGGAGGCCGTGTGCATCCGGACGACCTCGGAACGCGCCCCGACGACGTAGTCGAGCGTCACCCGGTCCGGGATCGAGCAGAGCCCCGCCGCCGCCCCCGCGTCGACGAGGCCGAGCGGCCGCCCGACCCGAGCGGCGAGCGCCGCGAACAGCGGGACCACCGGGGCCAGGCGTCTGGGGTCGTTGGCCTGCACCGTGGCGGAGGCGAGGGCGGCGACCAGGGCGGGTCGCGCCTCCTGGACCAGCGCGCGCAGCGCACCGGGGTCCGCCGGATCGGCGCCCAGGCGACGGGCGACCGCGAAGAGGAGCTCCGGCTGCCGCTTCGACTCCGGGACCTCGTCGAGCACGGACACCGTGCCGTCGTCCAGCGACCGCGCCCACGCGGCGTAGGACGGCGAGACCCCCGCGATGCGCTCCGCGTAGGCGGCGTACCGCTCCCGCGTGTCCATCAGCGACCGGGACGGTGCATACCGACGTGACGGATGCCGGCCTCGTCGTAGGGCGCTCCGAAGCGGACGAAGCCGTGGCGCTCGTAGAGTCCGGCGACGTACTCCTGGGCGTGCAGGACGAACGGCTCGTGCCCGTGCGCACCCAGCACCGCGGCCACGAGGCGACCGGCGATCCCGCTCCCGCGGTGTCCCGGGTCGGTGGCGACCCGGCCGATCACCCAGGCGGGTGCTGCCGAACCGTCTGGGTGGACCTCGTCCGGTGCCGGTCGGATGAGCCGCAGGTACCCAACCGCTCGGTCGTCGGTGCCGAACCACCAGTGCTCGGTGTCCGCTTCACGGTCACGGCCGTCGAAGTCCTCGGCCGTGACGCGTTGTTCCAGTGCGAACACGCGGTTCCGGAGCACCACGATGCCGTACAGTTCGTCCGTCGTCAGACGGTCCCAACGGGCGTGGTGCACGGAATGTTCGGACATCGTCGCGAGTTTACCGAAGTGGTCGTCCAGCAACGGCGACAGGAGCAGGAGGAAACAATGGCATACAACGTCGACAAGTCCGACGCCCAGTGGCGCGAGGAGCTCTCCCCGGACCAGTACGCCGTCCTCCGGCAGGCCGGTACGGAGCGCCCGTGGACGGGTGACCTCCTCGACGAGGAGCGCGCCGGTGTCTACACCTGTGCGGCGTGCGGCGCGGAGCTGTTCAAGAGCGGCACGAAGTTCGACTCCGGCTGCGGTTGGCCGTCGTTCTACGAGTCGGTCGACCCCGACGCGGTGCAGCTGCTCGAGGACAACTCCCTCGGCATGGCACGCACCGAGGTCCGCTGCGCGAACTGCGGCTCGCACCTCGGCCACGTGTTCCCCGACGGGTTCGGCACCCCGACGGGTGACCGCTACTGCATGAACTCGATCTCGCTGAACTTCTCCGAGAAGAGCGAGTGAGGCCCCGGCGCGTCCGCCGCTAGGATGGGCGCGTCAGCCGGCATGGCGCAATTGGTAGCGCACCGTACTTGTAATACGGGGGTTGCGGGTTCGAGTCCCGCTGCCGGCCCCACGTGCGAAGGCCCCGGGTGGAAGCACCCGGGGCCTTCGGCGCGTGGAACACGGATCAGGGGGCGTTCCGAGCGCTCGACGCGGTAACCAGCCGGTCGTGCAGTGATGGTGACACCGCACCGAACACGGTGTCCACATCCCTGGTCAAGCTCGCGGAAAGCCGCACCCGTCGGACAGCGAACGCTCAGCGGCCCCCGGTGATCTTCCGCTCGCGCTGCGCGACACCCGCGGTGCCGTAGGGGTAGTCGTCGATGCGCGGCGCGCTGACCTCGGTGAGCCGTGCGAGCTCGGCGTCGTCGAGGACGAGGTCGGCGGCACCGAGGTTGTCCTCGAGCTGCGAGACCGTTCGGGCACCGAGGATGACGCTCGTCACGGCCGGTCGGGCGAGCAGCCACGCCAGGGAGACCTGCGACCGCGAGGCACCGTGCGCGTCGGCGATGTCCGACACCGCGTCGAGGACGGCCCATGTCCGCTCGTCGCCGTTCCGCGCCTCCCACGCCTCCATCCCGCGCGCCGGGTTCTCGCCGAGCCGGGTCGCGCCGCTGGGGGCCTCGTCGCGCTGGTACTTGCCGGAGAGCCAGCCGCCGGCGAGGGGCGACCAGGGCAGCAGGCCGATGCCGGCGTCGAGGCAGGCGGGGACGATCTCGTGCTCGATG
Organism: Curtobacterium sp. MCBA15_016; assembly: GCF_001865105.1. Classification (NCBI taxonomy): domain Bacteria; kingdom Bacillati; phylum Actinomycetota; class Actinomycetes; order Micrococcales; family Microbacteriaceae; genus Curtobacterium; species Curtobacterium sp. MCBA15_016. The sequence goes on along the minus strand of NZ_MJGR01000011.1, from coordinate 9,761 downwards.
TCGCGGACGAGCAGGTTGTACTGCGGCTGCAGCGTCACGGGCGGCGCCCACCCGTGGCCCTTCGCCTCGTACACGGCCTTCGTGATCTGGTACCCGAGGTAGTTCGAGAACCCGTAGGAGCCGATCTTGCCCGCGGACACGGCGTCGTCGAGGAAGCGCAGTGTCTCCTCGATCGGGGTGAGGGCGTCCCACGCGTGCATCTGGTACAGGTCGATGTGCTCGACGCCGAGCCGCTCGAGCGAGGCGTCGAGGGCGACCCGGAGGTGCCGACGGGACAGCCCGAGGTCGTTCGGCCCGTCGCCCTGCGGGAAGCGCCCCTTGGTGGCGAGGACGACCTGCTGCGCCTCGGTCGGGTGCGCGGCGAGCCAGCGGCCGATGATGCGCTCGGACTCGTTGCCGGAGTAGACGTCCGCCGTGTCGATGAGCGTGCCGCCGGCGGCGACGAACGTGTCGATGATGGTGTGCGAGGTGGGTTCGTCGGCTTCGCTGCCGAAGGTCATGGTGCCGAGGGTCAGCGTCGACACCGATGTCCCGCTGTTGCCGAGGAGTCTGTAGTCCATGGCCGGGACGGTACGCGCGACCACCGGGGACAACGAGGACCTGGCAGTACCCGTCAGCGCTGGTCGGACACGGCGGTCTCGGTCAGGAACGTGATCGCGGCCTGGCGGAAGTCGCGCGACGTCGGTGCGTTGAAGTGGTTCCGGCCCGGGATCTCGAAGAACGAGGCGTCCGGGGCCGCCGCCGCGAGCCGCACGGCGCTGTCCTTGATGCCGTCCTCGCTGCCCGCGGCCATCAGTACGGGCTGCGCGGGCGCGTTCGACGGCGTCGGCTCGATGCTGCCCCGCATCCCCTCGACCATCGCCACGAGCGCGCCGAGGTCGTTCCCCTCGACGCCGGCGGCCATCGTCAGGTAGCCGTTCGTCACGCGGTCCTCGATCGGCGTGCCGTCCGCCAAGTACGCCTTCGCCTGGTCGACCCGCACGCGCCGCATCGGGTCGGCGTCGGGGATGCCGCCGAACACCGCACGGGTGATCCGGTCGGGGAGCTGCTCGGCGGTGTGCCAGCCGACGCGGGCGCCGAGCGAGTACCCGAGGTACGCGACGTCGTCGAGCAGGTAGGTGTCGATCACGCTGACGACGTCCGCGACGAGGAGCTCCATCGAGTACGCGGACGGGTCGTGCGGCTTCGACGAGGCACCGTGCCCGCGCTGGTCGAGCGCGACGACGCGGTACCCGGCGCGGACGAGGTCGCGCGTCCACCCGGAGGCGTGCCAGTTCAGCAGCGCGCCGGAGGCGAACCCGTGCACGGCGACGACCGCCGGCGCCTCGGGGTCGCCGAAGTCGTAGGTGGCGATCTTCAGCCCGTCCGGGGACATCACGACGCGGGGACGGGGTGCTTCGGGGACGAGTGACATGTCCCCTCCAGGCTACCGGGGCACTGTGGTCACCATGGACGGCTACGGCGGCGACCAGATCCGGGCGGCGGAGCGGCCGCACCTCGACGCGGGCGAACCGCTCATGCAGCGTGCGGCGGACGGGCTGGCGCGGATCGTCGGCGGACTGCTCGACGACCCGGCCGTGCGTCCGGCTGACGGACCGGGATCGGTCCTGCTGCTGGTGGGCAGCGGCGACAACGGTGGTGACGCGCTGTTCGCGGGGGCACGCCTGGCGGCGGACGGGAGGCGCGTGACGGTGCTGCGCGTCGGCTCACGCGTCCACGGGGCGGGCCTGGCAGCGGCGCTGGACGCCGGGGCGCGCCTCCTGGACCGCCCGTCCGACACCGGGTCGGTCCGTCCGGCCGCGGACCTCCTCGCAGCGGCCTCCCGGGATGACGCCGCGCGACTGGCCGCCGTCGCGACCGACGCGGCGCTCGAGGCGGACCTGGTGCTCGACGGGATCCTCGGCATCGGCGTGCACGGCGCGTCCGCGCTCCGCTCTCCGGCGCGCGAGGTCGTCGCGGCGATCCGTCAGCTCGCACGCGACCAGCGCGCACCGTTCGTCGTGGCGGTCGACGTGCCGAGCGGCATCGACGTCGACACCGGCGCGATCGCGGACGACCACGTGCTGCAGGCGGACGTCACGGTGACGTTCGGCGGGGTGAAGGCCGGGCTGCTCCGCGGACCGGGCGCGAGCCTCGCCGGGCGGATCGAGCTCGTCGACGTCGGGATCGGTGCGGACCTGGCGGGCGTGGAGCCGCTGGTCCGCACCTGAGACCCGGGCTCGGACCCGGGGTCAGACCGCGCCGGCGTCCACGCCGTGCTCGATGCCCGGGCGGGCCTCGAGCCAGGTGTCGACGAAGTGGCGGTAGTTCGCCGCGATGAGCCCCTCGGCGGCCTCGGTGTCGAGGTGTTCGCGGACGACGTCCTCGAGCGGTTCCTCCCAGTTGCTGCGACCGATGGCGAACCCGACGAACCCGTCCACCCCGGCGGCGGTGCGCAGCCAGTGGTCGAGCTGCTCCTCGGGGGCGTCCCGGCCGAGGACGATGCACTGCACCGCGTCCCGGCCACCGCGACGCACAGCCCGGACGACCCGTTCCGCGTCCGCGCGCTCGTCGAGGCCCTCGAGCTTCCACACATCCGCCTCGACCCCGTGGTCCTGCAGGTACTCGATGACCTGCACGACGAGGTCCGGTCGGAGGTCGCGGTCGTAGTCCTCGACCGATGCCCGCTGCTCGTCGGTCGCCGGCACGAGCAGTTCGACCAGGAACGGCCGACCGGCACCGTGCAGCACGCCCGCGACCTCGGCGAGCTCCGATGCCTGCCGCTCGCGGCGCTCCGCGTCGAAGTCGGGGTTGTCGCGCACGAGCACCTTCACCCAGTCCGGGTCGAAGGCGTCCACGTGCGCCATCCAGTCCTCGCCGTACTCGAGCTCGAACCACTCCCGGCCCGACCGCTCGATCGGCATCGCGAGCTGGAGCCCGGCCTCCTTGACGAGCCGGGCGACGTCGGAGCCGTAGCGCTCGTCGACGAGGACGCCGGTCCGCTCGCGGGACGCACCGGCCGCGAGCGCCGTGAGGACGCCGCGGTAGACGAGCTGCTTGCCGGCGCGCACGCGCTCGGCCTCGGCCTCGTCGAGGGGCTCCCCGCCGGACTCGTCGTAGGTGTGCTCGAGGAGCGAGGACCGCTGGTCCATCGCGAAGAGGAACAGGGGGTGGGATTCGTCGAGGACGGGCATGCCGTCCGGTCTACTCCTCCCACCGATGCGGGCACCGAGCACCGCCCACCCGTACATTCGGGGCATGACGTTCAACGACGACTCGCAGCTCAAGGGCGGGAAGGTCACCCGGCGGGGGCGCGGCGCTGCGATCGGCGGCGGCGCGGTGGGCGTCGGCGCCATCGTCGTGTTCCTCATCGCACAGTTCACCGGCGTCGACCTCTCCGGCATCATCGACGGCGGCAACGGCACGACCGAGATCCAGCAGCGCGGTGAGACCGTCGACGCAGCAGCCGAGTGCCGAACGGGCCGTGACGCGAACCTCAAGATCGAGTGCCGGATGGAGGGCGCCGCTGAGTCGCTCGACGGGTACTGGACGTCCGAGTCACGGAAGCTCGGGATCGCCTACACGACCCCGGGGTTCATCCTGTTCGACGGCTCGACGAGCACCTCGTGCGGCCAGGCATCGGCGGCGACCGGCCCGTTCTACTGCCCGCCGGACCGGGCGATCTACCTCGACACCGCGTTCTACGACGACCTGCAGTCGAAGTACGGCTCCTCCGGCGGGCCGCTCGCGCAGATGTACGTCGTCGCGCACGAGTGGGGCCACCACATCCAGCAGCTCCAGGGTGCCTTCGCGAACACCGACCGCTCCGGGACCGGTGCGTCGTCCGGCAGCGTCCGCGTCGAGCTGCAGGCGGACTGCTACGCGGGCGCCTGGGTCGGCGACGCCGCGACCACGAAGGACGCGAACGGCGAGACCTTCTTCGAGCCGATCACGCGTGCCGAGATCGAGGACGCACTGTCCGCCGCGAGCGCCGTCGGCGACGACAGCATCCAGGAGCGCTCGAGCGGTCGGGTCGACCCGGACTCGTTCACCCACGGGTCGAGCGAGCAGCGCCAGAACTGGTTCCTGCGGGGCTACCAGCGCGGCGCGACGGCGTGCGACACGTTCAGCGTGCCGGGTTCGTCCCTGTAGTCCGGGTCAGCAGCCCGGGTCAGTTCGACGGCGAGGCGCTCGGCGTCGCGGACCAGGTCGGGGTGGCACTCGGCGTGGGCGTCGGCGTCGGGGTGGCGTCGCTCGCACCGGCAGCCGTCACCACGAAGGTCCGGAAGTCGTCGTTCGTGATCGGCGAGGTGAGCTCGTAGCGCTGCCCGTTCACGAGCACGAGGGGCGTTCCGGGGAACTCCTTGAGCGTCGACCCGGGGATGTCGCCGCCGGTCACCGCGGTGGTCCGCTCGTCGATCCACTTGCTGTAGGTCTGGTCCTCGATGCACTTCGTGATCGTCGACCGCTTCTGCAGCCCGTCCACGCCCGTGACGACCTTGGTCAGCTGCGCATCGGTCAACCCGGCGGTGCCCTCTTCCGGCTGCTTCGCGAACAGCGCCTGGTTGACGGCGAAGAACTGGTCCGGCGAGCTGTCCGCGACGCAGGCGGCGGCGTTCGCGGCACGGAGCGAGTACTTCGTGCCCTGCGACCGGTTCGAGAGGATCGCGATCGGGTGGATGTCCACCGTCGCCGCACCGGAGTCGACGAGGTTCTGGATGTACTCGCCGTTCGCGTCCTCGAACTGGCCGCAGATCGGGCAGAGGTAGTCGACGTACATCGTGATGCGCACCGAACCGGCGGCGTCCGTCGAGGTCGGCGCGGGCGACTGCGAGGACGCCGTGACCGCCTTGAGGTCCTGCCCGATCGTGATGCCGCCCTGCGAGGTGTTCGCCGGGCCGGGGCCCGCGGGCTGCACGGAGTCGACGAGGACGAGTGTCACGACGGTCGCTGCGGCGAGCAAGACGACGCCGATGCCGATCTGCAGGCCGAGTCGGAGTCCGCGCTGGCGGCGCTTCTGCTGGGTGCGGGCACGCTGGGCGCGCTGTCGTGCGGCTTCGCGTCGTTCGTTCCGCGCGGCGCGGGCGTCACCCTCGGGGCGGTTGGTCATGCGTCGAGTGTCCTCACGTTGGTCGTCGTCCGTACGGCTTCCCCCGGCAGGCCGGACGGACCCGCCGATCGTACCGGGACCCGATGGGAACCACCCAACCCGGTGTGAGCACTGGCGCTCCCGAGGCAGATCGTGTTGTATGAACCTCGATGGTCGACGGCGACCATCCGGGGCCCCCACGGGCAACCGCTTCACTCGGATCGTCCGGCACGTACCTGCCGGTGAAGGAAGGACCGAACGCTCATGGCGTCCGTCACCTATGACAAGGCAACCCGTCTCTACCCCGGAGGCAACCGTCCCGCGGTCGACTCCCTCGACCTGGACGTCGCCGACGGCGAGTTCCTCGTCCTCGTCGGCCCCTCGGGCTGTGGCAAGTCCACGTCCCTGCGCATGCTGGCCGGCCTCGAAGAGGTCAACTCCGGTTCGATCCGCATCGGCGACCGCGACGTCACGGACGTCCCGCCGAAGGACCGCGACATCGCGATGGTGTTCCAGAACTACGCGCTGTACCCGCACATGACCGTCGCCGAGAACATGGGCTTCGCGCTCAAGATCGCCGGCGTCGGCAAGGACGAGCGCGCCACCCGCGTGCAGGAAGCCGCGAAGCTCCTCGACCTCGAGCAGTACCTCGGCCGCAAGCCGAAGGCGCTCTCCGGTGGTCAGCGTCAGCGCGTCGCGATGGGCCGCGCGATCGTCCGTCAGCCGCAGGTGTTCCTCATGGACGAGCCGCTGTCGAACCTCGACGCCAAGCTCCGCGTCCAGACCCGCACCCAGATCGCCTCGCTGCAGCGTCGTCTCGGCGTCACCACGGTCTACGTCACGCACGACCAGACCGAGGCGCTCACCATGGGTGACCGCATCGCGGTGCTCAAGGACGGCATCCTGCAGCAGGTCGGCTCGCCGCGCGACCTCTACGAGAAGCCGAACAACGTCTTCGTCGCGGGCTTCATCGGCTCGCCGGCGATGAACCTCCTCCCGGCCGACGTGGTCGAGGGCGGCATCAAGTTCGGTTCGCTCAACCACCCCATCGACCGCGACACGCTCTCCAACGCGCGTTCCGGGAACATCACGGTCGGCATCCGCCCCGAGGACGTCATCGTGGCGCAGTCGGGCGAGGGCCTGCCGGTCACGGTCGACGTGGTCGAGGAGCTCGGCGCCGACGGCTACCTGTACGGTCACGCCGACGTCAAGGGTTCGCGCGTCGACATCGTCGCCCGCGTCGACGGGCGTTCGCACCCGTCGATCGGTGACACGATCGTCGTCACGCCGAAGCAGGGCCACGTGCACGCCTTCGACACCGAGTCGGGCGAGCGGCTCGACGACAAGGCCGTCGTCAGCGCGTAACGCTGGAAGGTCCCCACAGGAGGCGCGGTGCCAGCTGGCACCGCGCC
>NZ_MJGR01000011.1:2350-2685 GCF_001865105.1 Curtobacterium sp. MCBA15_016 | reverse complement strand
GCGCCTCCCGTCCGTCGCACACGTACCAGAGGAACCAACCGTGCCCGACTCGATGTCCATCACCGCCGCCACCGTCGACCCCGGACTCCTCGACCTGCCGTGGGACCTCCCACTGGCGGATTGGCCGGACGAGACGATCGTCGCGCTCCCGAAGGGCATCTCGCGGCACCTCGTGCGGTTCGTGCAGCTCGGCGGGTACGTCGTCGCCGTGAAGGAGACCGGCGAAGAGGTCGCCCGCTCGGAGTACGAGATGCTCCGCACCCTGCAGCGCATGGACGTGCCGTGCGTCGACCCCGTCGCCGTGATCACGAACCGGGTGAGCGCCGACGGCGAGG
>NZ_MJGR01000011.1:1386-1694 GCF_001865105.1 Curtobacterium sp. MCBA15_016 | reverse complement strand
GGTGAGCGCCGACGGCGAGGCCCTGCACCCCGTGCTCGTCACCCGGCACCTGCGCTTCTCGCTGCCGTACCGCGCCCTGTACTCGCAGACACTGCGGCCCGAGACGGCCACCCGCCTGGTCGACGCCCTCGCGCTCCTGCTCGTGCGGCTGCACGTCATCGGCTTCTACTGGGGCGACGTCTCGCTCTCGAACACGCTGTTCCGACGTGACGCCGGTGCCTTCGCGGCGTACCTGGTGGACGCCGAGACCGGCAAGCTCTACCCCGGCGGCCTGTCGAACGGTCAGCGGGAGAACGACCTCGAGGTCG
>NZ_MJGR01000011.1:0-704 GCF_001865105.1 Curtobacterium sp. MCBA15_016 | reverse complement strand
GGAGAACGACCTCGAGGTCGCGCGCGTGAACATCGCCGGCGAGCTCCTCGACCTCGAGGCGGGCGGTCGACTCGACGAGAACGCCGACGCCGTGGACGTCTCGAACCGGATCGTCGCGCAGTACCGGACGCTCTGGAAGGAACTCACCGGCACCGAGCAGTTCGACGTCAAGGAACGCTGGCGCATCAACGACCGCGTCGAACGGCTCAACGCGCTCGGCTTCGACATCGAGGAGCTCTCGATCCACACGACCGAGGGCGGGTCGCAGGTGCGCATCCAGCCGAAGGTCGTCGACGCCGGACACCACCAGCGACGGCTCCTGCGCCTCACCGGGATCGACGCCGGCGAGAACCAGGCGCGGCGGCTCCTCAACGACCTCGACTCGTACCGGGCGCGCAACGGCCGCGACCTGCTCGACGAGGAGATGGTGGCGCACGAGTGGGTGTCGCGGGTGTTCGAGCCGGTGATCCGCTCGATCCCGCGGGACCTGCGCGGGCGGCTCGAGCCGGCCGAGGTGTTCCACGAGCTGCTCGAGCACCGCTGGTTCATGTCGCAGGAAGAAGAGCGTTCGGTGTCGCTCCCCGAGGCGACGACCGCCTACATCAACGACGTGCTCCGGCACCGTCGCGACGAGCGGCTGCTGATCAACCCGCCGACCTCGTCGATGACGCTGCCGATCCCGGTCGTCGACGACGCGGTGCCGG
>NZ_MJGR01000010.1:130777-131145 GCF_001865105.1 Curtobacterium sp. MCBA15_016 | reverse complement strand
ACGCGCACCGCGCCTCCCGAGCCGTGGTCGCGTTCAGACCGTCCGGGTCGCGCCCGTCACGGGGCCCGGCTCGGCGTCCTCGTCGTCGGCGGCCTGCAGGACCCCCTCCGCCTGGGGCAGCAGGTGCCGCACGGCCAGCGCGATCGACCGCGACCCGACGACCGCCACGAGCACCGAGAGCAGGGCGAGCACCCCCGCGGTGGGGATCCACGCCCACCGCACGTCGAGCACCCGCAACCACTCGATCGCGGCCGTCGCGACCGCCGCCGCCGGGAACACGAACGACCAGAACCCGAGCGAGAAGGGCAGCCGCACGTACCGCGGCAGCAGGGCGACCTGCACCGCGACGAGCAGCACGCCGAGCCCGG
>NZ_MJGR01000010.1:129820-130083 GCF_001865105.1 Curtobacterium sp. MCBA15_016 | reverse complement strand
AGCAGCACGCCGAGCCCGGTGATCGCCTGCACCGGGACCGTGAGCACGTCGTCCGTCAGCGCGAACACCGCGACCGTGGCGACCGACGGCGGTGCCACGAGGATCGCCATCGTCGGCACGAGCGGTGCGGGCAACGCGGGGCGGAATGACAGCCGGATGAGGAGCAGGCCGGTCATCACGACCCAGAAGAACACGCCGACACCGAAGCAGGCCCAGGAGAGCCAGGTGAGCCCGACCTCGTGCGTGGCGACCGAGCCGACGAG
>NZ_MJGR01000010.1:16699-129145 GCF_001865105.1 Curtobacterium sp. MCBA15_016 | reverse complement strand
TGGCGACCGAGCCGACGAGCGCCGCTGCGACGGTCGGCAGGAGGTAGCCGCCGTGCACCGACTCGAGGGCGAGCCGACCCTCGAACCACGACGCGAGGAGCCAGGCGGCGAACCAGGCGGCGACCGCCACGGCGACGAGCACGAGCACCCTCCCGCCGACCGGCCAGCCGTGCGCGAGGTCGACCCCGAGCAGCATCGCGGTCGCCGGGACCAGTGCCGCGAGCGGGCCCTGCGCGGGGTGCCGCAGCTGGTCGACGAGCCGGTCGTGCGCGCGCACCCGGACCCCGCGGACGGCGTGCGCGGCGAGCAGCCAGACCCAGGCGACGGCGGCGATGCCCCAGAAGACCTGCGGGAGGACGGCCGGCAGGTCGAGGACGGGGGCGGCGTACGACCAGGTCTCGGCGAAGCCGGCGAGGCCGAACGGGACGGCGAGGGTGTTGAGCGGGATGCGGGTGGTGGGACGGGGCACGGTGTCCCATTCTCCCGAGTCGGACCGCTCCCGGGGGTCCCGTGCCAGATTGGGCAGCATGTCCTTCGAGAACACCGACCACGTCCAGGCCACCACCGCCGGCTCGTTGCCCCGCACGCCGGAGCTCATCGCCGCGAACGCCGCCCGGCCCCTCGCCGCCGACGGCTTCACGCTGGAGACCACCGACGAGGTCCGTGCGCTCACGAGCGCCGCGGTCGACGACGTCGTCGCCCGCCAGACCGCCCTCGGCATCACGCAGCCCGGCGACGGCGAGTTCGGCAAGGCGATGTCGAACAGCGTCGACTACGGCGCCTGGTGGGGGTACTCGTTCCAGCGCGTCAGCGGCCTCAGCCTGACCGAGGAGGACATCTTCACGCAGGAGCCGGTCCGCTCCGAGCCCGGACACGTCCGGCTCACGAGCTTCCCGGACCGCCGCGACTGGACGATCTTCCGCGAGGCCTACACCGACCCGGGCTCGGGCATCGGCACGGGCAAGAACGCCACCGCGTTCCCGACGACGACCGGCCCGATCACGTACACCGGGCACGAGGCAGCCCGGACGGACGCCGCCAACCTCCGGCACGCCGTCGAGGCCGCCGGCGCCGCGAACGGCTTCATCACGGCGCTCTCCCCCGGGTCCGCCGCCCGGGTCGCGAACGAGTACTACGCCACCGACGAGGAGCACATCTGGGCCTGGGCCGACGCCCTGCGCGAGGAGTACCGGATCATCCTCGACGCCGGTCTCGTCCTGCAGATCGACGACCCCTCGATCGCCGAGAACTGGGACCAGATCAACCCGGAGCCGACCGTCGAGGACTACCGCGCCTTCACCCGCATCCGCGTCGAGGCGCTCAACCACGCGCTGCGCGGCCTCGACACCTCGCGGGTGCGCTTCCACCTCTGCTGGGGCTCGTGGCACGGCCCGCACACCACCGACATCGAGCTCCGCCACATCGTGGACCTCATGCTCGACATCGACGCCGGCGCCTACTCGTTCGAGGCGGCGAACGCCCGCCACGAGCACGAGTGGACGGTCTGGCAGGACGTCGCGCTGCCGGACGGCAAGGTCATCGTGCCCGGCGTGGTCGGCCACGCCACGAACGTCGTCGAGCACCCGGACCTCGTCGCGCAGCGCATCGAGCGGTTCGCCTCGGTCGTCGGCCGGGAGCGCGTCATCGCCGGCACCGACTGCGGCCTCGGCGGCCGCATCCACCCGCAGATCGCCGCCGCGAAGCTCGAGTCCCTCGGCGAGGGCGCGCGCCGGGCGAGCGCGACGCTCTTCTAGCCGTCGCAGCGTGCGAGGTTCCGCGCTCGGTGCGGCCCGCACGGCCTGTCACGGTGTGCGGACGCTCGCACGGGACGGTCTGGAGGCGCGGTGCGGGCCCGACCCGCGCCTCCGGGCCCGCAGGCGGTCGCGTCTCCCCGAGAGGGACGTCGGAGCTCAGGAGGTCTGCCAGAGCACCGACGCCCGCGCGCCGTCGCTGAAGACGTACGCCCGCCCGGCGTCGCCGAGGTCGAACCGGAGCGGACCCGGCTCGATCGACGCGACGAACTCGGTGCCCGCGGGGGTCTCGTCGTCCTGGATCCACTCCGGCAGGCCGCCGTACTGGCCCGCGACGAGGACCCCCTCGGCTGCCGCGGCCGCGAGCACTCGGTCGGGGTCCTCGTCGTCGTGGACCATCGGCACCGGCACGTGCCGGAGGAGCATCGCGTCGGCGAGGAGCGGTGGGGACGCCGGCTCCGGGTCGTCGGGATCGCCGTGCGGTGAGACGGGTCCGGCCGCGAGGTGCAGCCCTCGGAGGGAGAACACGAACGCCGCGTTCGCGCCGCTGTCGGGCTCCCACGATGCACACGTCCCCGGGTCGAACTGACACACGAACACGCTGACGAGCGTGCCCCGGTGCTCGATCTGGGTGGTGAACTGCATCGGTTCGTCGTGGTGGGCGCACAGCGGCCACTCCCATCCCTCGGGCACCGCGGGGGCACCGCCGATGCGCGAGGCGGTGATGGGCGCCGACGTGTCCGGACGGTACGCCCCGAGCACGATCGTGCCGAGGTGCTCCGCCACCGACGGGGCGGTCCGGGGAACGGGGGGCTCGGTCGGATGCTCGACCAGTGTCAGCACGGTGCGTTCCGGTCCGCTCCCGCGCTCGGGTCCGCTCCCGCGCTCGGGTCCGCTCCTGCGCTCGGCGACGACGAACCGACCGGGCTGTGGCGGCGCGAGCGGCAGTTCCCAGCGGAGGAGCGGCCAGTCGGGCATCCCACGCTCACCGGTGCCCGGGTCAGGGCCGTTGTCCGCCGATCGGAGCATCCGGACCAGGGCGGCGACGTCGAGGTCCGGGAACCCCGCCGCACGCGACTCGGCGACCACCCGGGCCGCGGCACGGTCGAAGGGGGCGTCACGACGGCGGGCGCGCCGACCGCCGGGACGGACGACGGCGGCGTGGATGCCGTGCAGGACGAGCAGCGGCGGGAGCGTCCACGCCGATGCGATGAGGAACGAGGCGCCGACCGCCCGGTACCGGAAGGCGTTCTCGAACACCGAGATCGCGACGAAGGCGACGACGAGCACGATCCACGCGGTGACGAGCACGGTGGTCCAGGGTCCGCTGCCCGTCTTCGAGCCCGCGCGGTGCGACCGTGCACGTGCCCGGGCAGCGTCCTCGGTGTCGACGTCGACCCGTGTCGCCGGTCCTGCGTCGGCCATGCGGTCCCCCGATCCACGAGCACCCGACGTGCTCGCGAGCAGCAGGTTAGCGGTCGGACGCGGCCGCTCCGGTCACCGGCGGGCGCGCCCGAGCAGCGCGGCGCCCACGACCGCAGCCGCGCCCGCCCAGGCCAGCGGCCGGGTCACGCGGCGGCGCTTCGCGACCCAGCCGCCGTTCGTCGCGTTGCCGGCGTCGGCCGGGGTCCAGAGGTTGCCGTCGGTCGGTGCTCCCGTGCCGCGGAGCGCGAACGTCTGCACCATCGGCTTGGTGATCTTGTGGAACAGCCCGGGGAAGACGTACTGCAGCGGCACGAGCGACGCCTGGATCCGGCCGACGAACCGGTAGCGCTTGGGGTGCAGTGCCGTCCGGACGACCGCGCGGCCGGCACGCTCGACGGACACCGTCGGCGGCAGCGGGTGCGAGGTCTTGCCGGTGTAGTTGGCGCCGTTCTGGTAGATCGGCGTGTCGATGGTCGACGGCAGGAGCGCGGCGAAGCGGATGCCCGTGCCGGCGAACTCGTCGCCGAGGACGTCGACCAGGCCGAGGGCCGCGTGCTTGCTCGTCACGTAGGCGGACTGGTACGGCGCGGACAGCAGCGACTGGATCGAGCCGACGAGGACGTAGGTGCCCTCGCCCCGCTGCTTCCAGTGCGGGAGCAGGGCGGTGATCGCGTGCAGGTGGCCGTACAGGTTCGTGTCGACGACGCGCTTGAAGGCCTCGGTCGGGGTCTGCTCGAAGAGGCCGTAGACGAACAGTGCGGCGTTCCCCACGAAGACGTCGATCCGTCCGAAGCGGGTCGTGGTGGTCGCGACGAGGTCGCGGACGGCGTGCTCGTCGGCGACGTCCGTGGGGATCGCGACTGCCTCGGCCCCGAGCGCCCGGCACTCGGCGGCGGCGGCTTCGAGCGAGTCGTGGCTGCGGGCGGCCAGCACGAGCGTCGCGCCCTGCCGTGCGAACTCGTGCGCGGCGGCCCTGCCGATCCCGCTCGATGCTCCGGTGACGACGACGATCTTCCCGCGGAACCGATGTGCCATGGGTCCTTGGTACGCGGTCGCGGCTCCGTCCCCGCACAGGGCACGTGCTGCACGGCGGGTCCGGTAGCGTCGAGGGGCAGGCGACGAGGGGGAACGGTGCACGGGGACGCGGTGGACACGCTCGGGATCGACGGGGTCTGGTTCGATCCGCTCTGGCGGGTGGAGGTGCGGCTCACCCCGCTCGAACGACGACTGCTCGAGACGTGGACGGTGCGACGGCTCGCGTACGTCGCCCACGCCGGCGGTGCCGCGCTCACGACGACCCAGTCGTACTCGCGGCTCGAACACTCCCTCGGGGTGCTCGCGCTCGTCACCGCCTTCGCTCCGGACGACCACCTCGCCCGCACGACCGCACTCCTGCACGACGTCGGACACCTGCCGTTCAGCCACACCTTGGAGGGTCTGGGCGGCCTCGAGCACCACTCCCTCGGACGAACCGCGATCCGGCGCCTCGCGGACGAGGTCCCTGGTATCGACGCCGACCAGGTCATCGCGGTCGACGAGGGCCGCGTGCCGTCGGTGCTGACGTCGGTCCCGGGCGGACTGAAGCTCGACCACCTGGACTCGTTCCTCCGGAGCGGCCAGGCGCACGGACGGACGCAGACGCCGCCGCACGTGCTGCTCGGTCGCCTGCGGCTCGTCGGCGGGACGGTCGACGCGGATCCGGACGACGCCCTCGAGCTGGCCGACCTGGCCATCCGCGAGGCATTCGCGCAGCGCTCCGCGGCGAACCTCGTGCCCGTGACCGTGCTCCGCGACCTCGTCGGGCGGCTGCTCGACCGCGGTGCGCTGTCGCCGGCCGACCTCGCCCGGAGCACCGAGGACGAGGTCTGGGCGCGCCTCGTCGCCGACCCCGACACCGCAACCGACGCCGAGCTCCTGCGCCGCCGACCGCAGGCGTGGCGCATGCGCACCGGCGACGGACCCGTGCCGACCGGTGCGCTCCGGCACACGGTCAGCCGTGGGTACCTCGACCTGCCGACGGTCGGAGGGCGTGCCCTGCGCGATCCGCGTGTCGAGGCGCTCGCCGCGGGCCTGCCGCTCCGGGTGGCCGTGACGCGCGACGGGGTGCGCTGACGCGGGCCGCCTGCCACGATGGGCCCATGCGCAAGGACGACCTCACCGTCGACGAGGCGACCGTCATCGCCCAGCACGCCCGCGACGGCGTGCTGGAACTCGACGATCCCGAGGTGCGCAAGGTCGTCGAGCAGGCGAACCGGGTCCTCGTCCGCGCACAGATGTGGGGCGACGAACCGAGTCCGCGGCTCCGACGCCGCCGGCGGTTCATCGCGATCGGCGCCCTCGTGATGGTGCTCGTCTGGGTCGTGGGGTTGCTCGCGCCGTTCGCCTTCCACTTCGGGTGACCCGGGCACGGGCTTGCCCCGCCGGGCCGGAGGGGCTTGACTCGACCCGATGACCAGCACGGCCGGCTCGACCGCGACCCCCAGGACCTGGACCGTGACCGCACGGGAGGACACCGGGCCCATCGCGCTCGTCGGGCTCCGCGCCTCGTGGGCGCCCCTGGCGAAGCAGTCCGTCGTCGCCGCCCTCGTGGTGGCCGCCGCGGTGACCAGCACACTCACGCCCTTTCTCCCGGTCACCGACGCGCCGCGGATGTGGACCGGCGTGGCACTCGCCCTCGGCGGACTGCTGGTGGCGGCTGTCATGGCGCGCTGGCCGGGCGCCGCCCGCGCCGAGCTGGTCGTCCCGGCGATCGACTTCATCGCGATCGGGCTGCTCCGGTACGGCACGGGCGACACCCGTTCGGTGTTCCTCGCCGTCGTCGTCCTGCCGGTGATCTGGATGGCGGCGAGCCCGGGTCGGCGCCACGTGCTGTACCCGCTGCTCGGGACCTGCGCCACGCTGCTGTTGCCGTACGTGCTGGAACCCACCGAACCGCGTCCGAGCGAACTCGTCCGGCTCGCCTTCGCGGTCGTCGTGTACGGCGCGACGGCGGCCGTGACCAACGAGCTCGCCCGGCAGGCGGACGTCCGGCTCAGCACCGCACAGCGTCGTCGTCGCGTGGCCGAGGGTGAGATCGACCGGGCCGCCCTCGTCCAGCAGTCCCTGCTGCCCGCGTCCACGGAGGGACTCCCACCGGAACTCCACGCACTCGGGGTGTGCATCCCGGCACGGACCGTCGGCGGCGACTTCTACGACTGGTTCCCGACACCGGACGGCGCGGCCTTCACGCTCGGCGACGTGATGGGCAAGGGCGTCGGCGCCGGCATGATCGCCGCCGCGGTCCGGTCCCTCGTGCGCAGCACCGTCGACGAACCGGACGCGGCCACGGCGGTCCGTCGAGCGGCCGCCGGCCTGGCGACCGGGACGTCCGACGTCGAGAGTGCACAGTTCACGACGTGCTTCCACGTGCGGATCGACCGCGACGGCCACGCCCGCTGGGTCGACGCCGGCCACGGGTTGAGCCTCCTCCGGCGTGCCGACGGCGCGGTCCGGTCGCTGCGGTCCGGGCACCTGCCGATCGGCGTCGGGACCTCGTGGTCGAGCGAGACGACCGACCTCGAGCCCGGCGACGTCGTCGTGAGCGTCAGCGACGGGGTGCTCGACCTCTTCGGCGGGGACCTCGACGCGCTCGACCGCTTCGAGGCCTGGGTCGCCGAACGCTCGCACCCCCAGCAGCTCGTCGACGGGATCACCGAGCTCGCCCACCGCGGCGAGCACCCCGACGACGTCACGGTGCTCTGCATCGCCTACCGACCCTGACCACCCACGCGCACACCCGAGGAGGACGACGTGGACGACCGCATCGACCGTCGCCGGTTCATGACCGCCGGCATCGCCGGGACCACCGCCGCGATCGTCGGCACGAGCATCGCGAGCCGCTCCACACCGGCCGTGGCGGCAGCGGGCACCCTGCTCGCCGCGGACGAGTTCGACGGGCCAGCAGGCAGTGCGCCGAACAGCGCGGTCTGGCGGTACGACCTCGGCGCGGGCGGGTGGGGCAACGGGGAACTGCAGACCTACACGGACTCCCGGCGGAACGCGGCGCTCGACGGTGCCGGCAACCTCGTGATCACCGCCCGGCGTGAGGCCGACGGTTCGTTCACCTCGGCGCGGCTGAAGACCGAGGGCACGTCGACGGCGCAGTACGGCCGGATCGAGGCGCGCATCCGGATCCCCCGGGGGCAGGGGATCTGGCCCGCGTTCTGGATGCTCGGCGCGGACATCGGGTCGGTCGGGTGGCCGGCCTGCGGCGAGATCGACGTGATGGAGAACGTCGGGTACGAACCGACCGTGGTCCACGGCACGGTGCACGGCCCGGGGTACTCCGGCGCGCAGGGCATCTCGGCGGCGTCCACGAACCCCACGGGGGCTCCGTTCGCCGACGACTTCCACGTGTTCGGCGTCGACTGGCGTCCGGACTCGATCACGTGGTCGGTCGACGGCACGGCGTACCGGACGCTGACCCGAGCCGACGTCGGGGCGAATCCGTGGGTGTTCGACAAGCCGTTCTTCGTCGTCCTCAACGTGGCCGTCGGCGGCTCGTGGCCCGGGTCACCCGACGCGTCGACGCGCTTCCCGCAGCAGATGACGGTGGACTGGGTGCGCGTCTTCGCGAACGCCTGAGGCTCAGGGGCGGCCGCGGCCGTTCCGCGCGACCAGCCACAGGTACGTGCTGTGCCCGATGAGGGCGAGGCCGAAGAACACCGCGGCCACGGCGTACACGCGGTCGAGCTTGCCCTGTCCGATCACGAGCATCACGACGCAGAACACGACGGCCACGGCGAGCACGCCCACCTGCACCGTCGACCAGATCCGTCGGAAGCGCGGCATGCCCGTCTCGTTCACGACTCCATGGTGCCAGATGCCGTCAGTGCTCCCGGAGCGCCTCGACGAGCTCGGCCTTCCGCTTCGACGAGTACCCGGTGATGCCGAGCTCCTTCGCGCGTCGCTTGAGGTCCGCCACGGTCCAGTCGTCGTACGACCCGGACTCGCCGCCCTTCTTCGCCACGGCGTGCTCGCCCCGCGCCGCCGCGGCGTTGCTGATGCGGGCGGCCTTCTCCTTCGAGTTGCCCTCCTTGCGGAGCTCCTCGTACATGTCCGGCTTCTTGAGTTGGTTCGGCATGGCGCACACCGTACGCCCGGGTCCTCGACGTGGGAGACTCCGGCATGACCGAACCCTGGACCTCCGACCCGGGTGGTCCGGGCACCCCGGTCGTGCTGCTCCACCCCGGTGGCACCGATTCCCGGTCGATGTCGGCGCTGGCCGAGGCGTTCGGTGGCGCCCGTGTCGTGCTCGTCGACCGAGCCGGGCACGGTCGCACTCCCGACGTCGACGGCCCGTGGCACTTCGCGGACATGGCCGAGGAACTCGCCGGCACCGTGCGGTCCCTCGGCACCGGTCCCGTGCACCTCGTCGGGTGGAGCGACGGCGCGATCGTCGGGCTGCACCTCGCGCTCGCCCACCCGGACCTGGTGCGGTCGCTCGTGTTCGGCGGTGCACCCTTCTCCGTCGACGGCTGGCACGAGGGCGTGCTCGACGGCGACCCGCCCCGGTTCATGGCGGACGCCTACGCCGAGGTGTCCCCCGATCCTCCGGAGCACTGGGAGGTCGTCACCGCCAAGTCGCGGGTGCTGCACACGGCGGAACCCGCGGTGACGGTGGCGCAGCTGGGCGGCCTCGCCGTCCCGGTCCTCATCCTGTGCGGGGACGACGACGAGGTGCGGCTCGACCACCTCGCCCAGATGCTCGAGGCACTGCCGGACGGCGAACTCGCAGTGGTCCCGAGGGCGACGCACGGCCTCGTCGTCGAGCAGCCGGACCTCGTCGCGCAGCTCGTCGAGGCGTTCCACGCGACCGACAAGAGCGACGGCGTCGCACCCCGCCGTCGCGCGCGGCACTGACCGGACACCGCACTCCTGGGCGGCGGTCCAGACGCCGTCCGGTTCTGTGGGAGGGAACCGATGAGAGGACCCGCACCATGCCCCGCGACCAGTACGAGCCAGCCGACCCGCGTACCCGCTACCCCGACGTCCAGCCGGAGCCGCAGACGCAAGCCGAGCCGGGCCTCCAGAGCCGCATGCGGCCGGTACCGGACCTCGGTGAGGAGACCTACCGGGGAACCGGCCGGCTCGCCGGTCGGAAGGCGCTGATCACCGGCGCGGACTCCGGTATCGGTGGTGCCGTCGCCATCGCCTTCGCGCGCGAGGGTGCGGACGTCGCGCTCGCGTACCTCCCGGAGGAGCAGTCCGACGCGGACCACGTCATCGAGCAGATCCGCGCTGCGGGCCGGACGGCCGTCGCGGTGCCGGGTGACCTGCGCGACCGGTCGTACGCGACCACGCTGGTGGAGCAGGCCGTCGCGGGACTCGGCGGCCTCGACGCGCTCGCGAGCGTGGCCGGTAAGCAGCGTTGGCAGCCCGAGGTCGAGGACCTCACCGACGAGCAGTTCGAGGCGACGTTCGACGTCAACGTGTTCGGGCTGTTCCGCCTGGTCCGCGCTGCGCTCCCCCACCTGCAGCCGGGGTCGACGATCACCACGACGGCGTCGATGGAGGCGTACAAGCCCGCTCCGGACCGGCTCGACTACGCGGCGTCGAAGGGCGCGATCAACAACCTCTCGAAGGGGCTGTCGCAGGCACTCGTCGAGCGTGGGATCCGGGTGAACATCGTGGCTCCCGGACCCACCTGGACCGTCCTGCAGCCGAGCGGCGGCGTCGACCCGGAGTCGCTGCCCGAGTTCGGGTCGAGCGAGTCGCCGATGGGCCGCGCCGCGCAGCCGGCCGAACTCGCGCCCGCCTACGTGTTCCTCGCCTCGCACGAGTCGAGCTACGTCGCCGGGGAGACCCTCAACGTGAACGGCGGCATGGTGACGCCCTGACCCGGCACGGCCCACGGGCTGCACGCACCCGGGAATGGAACGAGCGTCCCGGGTGTCTCATCCACCACCGAACGCGAAGGAGCACACCATGAGCCACGACCTCCACGAGAGCACGGCCGTCGACGTCCAGCGGAGCTGCACGCCGGCGACGACGGTCTCCGTCCTGCACGACGAGCGGAAGCCGTCGTTCGGACGCTGGCTGGGCCAGATCAACCGGCAGGACTGACCGCCGTCGCGGCAGCGGCCGGGACCGCGGGCGTCGCCGCCGCGGCGGCCGCAGGTGCGGGGGCTGCGCCCGGGACGCCGAGTTCGCGGATCCGCCGCGCCGGCACCCCGGCGTAGACCCCGTGGGAGGTGAGCCGCCCCCGGACGACCGCCCCGGCCGCGACCACCACGTCGTCCTCGATGACCGTCCCGGGCAGCACGACGGCACGCCCACCGATCCAGACCCGCTCGCCGATGTCGACCGATCGGCCCGAGGCGGTCTCGCTCCACGCCCCGTCGTCGCCGATCTCGTGGTGGCTCGTCATCACGAGCACCTGCATCCCGATCGCGGTGTGGTCGCCGATCCGGACCGGCGCGACGGCCTCGACCGTGACGTTCCGGTTGAAGTACACGCCCCGGCCGACCACGAGGTTCTTCGGATCCCCCGTCAGTGAGAACAGCGGACCGGGGCTCGACGCGAGGTCGGCGCCCGCGGCGGACGCGATCAACCGGCGCACCGCACGTGGCAGGAACGGCGAACCGAGCAGCAGCGTGAACAGCGTGTACTCGCGGGCGTGGACGACGTCGTCGCGCAGCCGTGAGCCGAACGTGGACGGAGATGCGGTGCGTGCGGACATGCCGCCTCCAGGTCTCGCAGGGGGACGTGTGCGTCCTCGCACACAGCCGGAACGGTAGGTCGGCTCGAGCACGGTCGACAACGCGGGGACCGGGGCGTTGCGCGATTCTTGCGGTGTCCGCTGCCGGGATCCCGCACTGCTACCGTGCTCGCATGTCCTGGGGCCGACGGTACTTCGCGGTCCAGTCGGTCGCGGGGGCCCTCTGGTGGATCGCGGTGTGCACCCTCCCCGGGGTCCGGTCGGCGACCCTCGGCTCGCTCGACCCCGTCGTCGTCGCGGTGTTCGACGTCCCGCTCTTCGTCGTGGCATCGGCGCTCGCGGCGGCCGGCAGTCGCGCCGCCGCGGTGGTCACGACCGGGTGGACCGCGCTGGTCATGGCCGCCCTGGCCGTCTGGGCCACCGCGACGACCGAGGCCGGTGCCGGAGTGCTCGTGATGATCGGCGCGACCGTCGGGTCCGCCCTCGCCCTGGCGCTCGTCGTGCTCGGCCGGGTCCCGACCGAGTGGCTGACGACCGGCCCGCTGCGGTTCCGGACCGCCGACCCCGACGCGGGTCGCCGCCGCCACGTCCTCGGCACCGTCCTGCAGATCACCGTCTTCTGGGGGCTCTTCCTCGGGGTCCTGCCGCTCGTCATCGCCGCCGCCGAGCACCGCTGGCGGCTCCACCCGACGCTGCCCGACGGCGTCGTGGCCACCGCTGTCGTCACCGGAGCCGTCGCACTCGTCGCCGCGAGTGCGCTCGGCATCGCGTCCGCAGCGGCGATGTCGACGCAGGGCGCCGGGACCCCGCTGCCGTCCGCGATGCCGAACCGGCTCGTGATCGCCGGTCCGTACCGCTCGGTGCGCAACCCGATGGCGCTCGCCGGCATCGCCCAGGGCGTCGCCGTCGGGCTCCTGCTCACCTCGTGGATGGTCGTCGTGTACGCGCTCGCCGGGTCGATCGTCTGGAACTGCGTCGTCCGCCCACTCGAGGAGGCCGACCTCGACCACCGGTTCGGCGACGACTTCCGGCGCTACGCCGCACGCGTCCGGTGCTGGGTCCCCCGGTGGCCGATCCCGGCGAGCGCCCCGGCGGACGCGATCAGCCCGCCGCGCCGCTGATGTTGACGAGCCAGGTCACGCCGAAGCGGTCGGTGACCATGCCGAACGTGTCGCCCCACGGGGCCTTCGTGAGGGGTTCGATGATCGTCTTCGCCCCGTCGGCGAGCCCGTTCCAGTAGCGCGTGAGGGCTGCTTCGTCGTCACCGCTCAGGGACACCGAGATGTTGCTGACGTCGGGGCCCTCCATGCCGGTCGGTGCGTCGGAGGCCATCAGCAGCAGACCGTTCTCGCCCTCGAGCTGGCCGTGCATGACCTTGTCGGCGTCGGCGGGGTCCTGTGCCATCCCGGCCTCGCCGAAGGTGTTGACGGTGAGTTCGCCGCCGAAGACGCCGTGGTAGAAGTCGAGCGCGTCACGGGCCTGGTCGCGGAGGCCGATGTACGGGTTGAGTCGGACGGTCATGGTGGACTCCTCGCGGATGGTGCACGGGCGCCGTCGTCCGTGTCGCGTCGATCGTCCCAGACCGTCGGCGCGCGCGGAAGCCCGTGGGCGGGTCGTGCAGGATGGGGCGGTGGACAGCGACGACGCGTACGACGAGCACCTCACCGCCGAGATGCCGTGGACCGAGGTGGTCCGGACACTCGAGGGCCTCGGGTGGACGCCGTGCGGCACCGGGGACTGGGCGTGCGCGTTCCGTTCCCCCTCCGGTCGACTCGCGGCTCGGGTCAGCCCGTTCGACCCCGCCGGGCCGTACTCGGCGATGCTCTACCGTGTGGCGGCGCACACCCGTCAGGTCCCCGTGCTGGTCGACCACCGCGTGCTCGAGGGTGGGTCCGACCTCACGGTGATGGAGTACCTCGCGCCGGTGTCCGCGGCCGAGGGGGCGGCCTTCCACCGGTCGATCCGTGCCCGCGAGCCGGACGTGGCGGCGCTCGCCGAGCACATCGACGCCGTGCACGCGCGTGGTGCCCGGGAGCAGCCGTGGTGGGGTCCGCTCGACGACAACCCGGCGAACGTGATGCGCGGCTCGGACGGCCGGCTGGTCGTCGCCGACCTGTTCTACGCGGACGGCCCCGCGCTGTACGCCACGGTGCGGGACGACCCCGACCGGGTCGTGCGGGACTACCCGGAGCACCTGCGTCGGCACATGACGGAGTTGCCGCTGGCGAGTTCCGGCGGGTGGGCGGTCGGCGATGCGGAGCGGATGCGCCGGGCACTGGCGGCGGCGGACCGACGCCGGTCGGGATGACGTCCGGACGCTCCCCGCCCGCCACCAGCACCGGACGGTCCCCGCCCGCCACCAGCACCGGACGGTCCCCGCGCGCCGGGGCACCCGAGCACCCAGCCGCCTCGGCCTAGCATCGTGAGGATGCCCGACCCCCGCCCCGACGAGTTCATCCGCGTCCGCGGCGCCCGCGAGCACAACCTGCAGGACGTGGACGTCGACATCCCTCGCGACCGCATCGTCGCCTTCACCGGCGTCTCCGGCTCCGGCAAGTCGAGCCTCGCGTTCGGCACCGTGTTCGCCGAGGCGCAGCGCCGGTTCCTCGAGTCCGTCGCCCCGTACGCCCGGCGACTCATCGCGCAGGGGTCCACCCCGCACGTGGAGTCGATCACGGGACTCCCCCCGGCCGTCGCCCTGCAGCAGCGCCGCGGTGCCCCGAGTGCCCGCTCCACCGTGGGCACGCTGACGACCCTGTCGAACTCGATGCGCATGCTCTTCTCCCGCGCCGGCACCTACCCCCCGGGAGCCGACCGGCTCGAGTCCGACTCGTTCTCGCCGAACACCGCCGCCGGGGCCTGTCCCCGCTGCCACGGACTCGGCACCGCGCACGAGGTCACCGAGGCGTCCGCGGTCCACGACGACTCGCTCAGCATCCGCGACGGCGCGATCACCGCGTGGCCCGGTGCCTGGCAGGGCAAGAACCTCCGCGACGTGACGGCGGTGCTCGGCTACGACATCGACCGGCCGTGGCGGGACCTCCCCCGCGCCGACCGCGACTGGCTGCTCTTCACCGAGGAGCAGCCGGTGGTCGAGGTGCACCCGAAGCGCGACCGGGTCGCCAAGCCCTACCGTGGTCGGTTCTGGAGCGCCCGGCAGTTCGTGCTGCACACCCTCGCGGACTCCCAGAGCGAGACCCAGCGCACCAAGGCCCTGCAGTACGTCGAGTCCGGACCGTGCGGCCTGTGCGGCGGCACCGGGCTCACCCGGGCGGCCCTCGCCGTCACGGTCGGCGGGCACAGCATCGCCGACCTCAACGCGCTGCCGATCACGGCGCTCGCCGACGTGCTCCGGCCGATCGCCGCGATCACGGACGCCTCGGCGGCGACGTCCCGTGCGTCCTCGGGCGAGCACACCGAGGTGGCCGTCGCGATCGCGGGTGACCTCGTCACACGCCTCGACGTCCTGCTCGGCCTCGGGCTCGGGTACCTCGCGCTCGACCGGTCGACGCCGACGCTCTCCCCCGGTGAGACGCAGCGTCTCCGGATCGCGACGCAGCTCCGCTCCGGGTTGTTCGGTGTCGTGTACGTCCTCGACGAGCCGAGCGCCGGACTGCACCCCGCCGATGCCGAGTCCCTCGTGCAGGTGCTCGACGACCTGCGCGCCGGCGGCAACAGCGTCTTCGTGGTCGAGCACGACATGAGCATCGTCCGCCGTGCCGACTGGATCGTCGACGTCGGGCCGGGCGCGGGCTCCGGTGGCGGCACCGTCCTGTACAGCGGTCCCGTCGACGGCCTCCAGCACGTCGAGGGGTCGGTGACGCGGCGGTTCCTCCACCCGGCCGGCCCACCCGCCGTGCGCACACCGCGGGAGCCGGTCGCCACCCTGGCGCTCCACGACGTGACGCTGCACAACCTGCACGGTCTCGACGTCGACGTCCCGCTCGGGGTCCTCACCGCGGTCACCGGGGTGAGCGGCTCGGGGAAGTCCTCGCTCGTCGGTGGCGTCCTGGCCACCGAGGGCGCCTCGCACCCGCTCGTCACCCGGGTCGTCCAGGTCGACCAGAAGCCGATCGGCCGCACGCCCCGGTCGAACCTCGCCACCTACACGGGCCTGTTCGACGCCGTCCGCCAGGCCTTCGCCGCCACCGATGCCGCACGGGAGCGCGGCTGGGGCGCCGGACGGTTCTCGTTCAACGTCGCGGGCGGCCGGTGCGAGGTGTGCCAGGGCGAGGGCTCCGTCTCGGTCGAGCTGCTGTTCCTGCCCGGCAGCTGGGCGCCGTGCCCGGAGTGCCACGGTGCCCGGTACAACGCCGAGACGCTCGAGGTCCGGTGGGACGGCGCGAGCATCGCCGACGTGCTCGGCATGACCGTCGACGAGGCGGCGCCGTTCCTCGCCGGCCTCCCGGCCGCGGCGCGCGGGCTCGAGACGCTGCGCCAGGTCGGTCTCGGCTACCTCCGACTCGGCCAGCCCGCCCCGGAGCTCTCGGGCGGCGAAGCGCAGCGCATCAAGCTCGCCACCGAACTGCAGCGCGCCCGGTCCGGCCACACGCTCTACCTGCTCGACGAGCCGACCACCGGCCTCCACCCGGCCGACGTCGAGCTGCTGTCCGAGCAGCTGTCGCGGCTCACGGACGCCGGCAACACCGTCGTGGTCGTCGAGCACAGCATGGACGTCGTCGCGGCGGCCGACCACGTCATCGACATGGGTCCCGCCGGCGGGGACGCGGGCGGGCAGGTGGTCGCCGCCGGTACGCCGGCCGCGGTCGCGGCGTCCGCCACGAGTCGGACCGCGCCCTACCTGCGCGCGCAACTGGGGCGGTGAACGCGAGCGGGTGACGGCCTGGAGGCACGGTGCGGGCCCGAACCGTGCCTCCAGTCCGACCCGGTGCGGGTCGAGGGCCGCAGCGCTCGCTGAGTGGCCATCAGCTTTTCATCCCTCCGGAGGATGCACCCGCGGGGCGACCGGAGCATGCTGAGCGGTGTGTGGGGAGTCCGGTCGTCCGCGACCGCGGTCGTGGGGGCCGCGGTCGCGACGCGCCGGACCGTCTGATCCGCGGCTCGCGATGGCCGGCCGGACTGGCCGACCGCTCTCCGTCGCGGGGACGGTCACGACCCCGACAGCCCCACCGCGGCGCGCACGGCACGCAACCCCTCGGGCGTACCCGGCCAGTGCCGGTCCACCGCCGCCGCGCCCGCCCGCCGCGTGACGAACCGGAGCACGAGCGCGACGACGACCGCGTCGTCGAGGTACCCGATCACCGGCACGAAGTCCGGCACGAGGTCGATCGGCAGCAGCAGGTACCCGAGGAGTGCGACCAGGGCGATGCGCACACCCCGCGGCACCGTCGGGTCGGCGACGAGCCGCCGGACCAGCCGCACGACGTCGGGGACGAGCCGGAGCGCCTCGACCAGCCGGAGGCCGTCGCCCGATCGACGCGCGGCGACCACCAGGGCGATCACCACGACGCCCCACACGATCACGAACCCGCCCACGATCGCGACGACGACCGACCACCACTCCATGCCCCGAGCATGGCGGACGCGGTGTCGCGGGAGCTGAGCGAACGGACAGGTCGCGCTGCGAAGGCGGTGTCGAGCCGGAACGGTGCCGCCCGCCCCGGTACTGTTCCCGTTCGTGAGTGTTCGTCGTCGCGCGTCCCGTGTCGTCTCGATCGGGGTCGTCGCAGCCCTCGCCGCGTCGTTGACCGGCTGCGGGGAGGGGTCCGGGGTCGACAGCGACTACGCGAAGATCTGCCGCGACAACTCGACGCAGAAGCGCCTGCCGGACGACGACTGCAACAACCACGGCGGGCACGCCGGCTGGTACTACCTCCCGCTCAGCGGCAGCCGTGCGACGAAGGTCCCCGCCGTCGGCGACGCCGTGTCGGGCGGCACCGCCAGCCTCCCGTCGGGCAAGACCGCGGAGTCGGGGATCTCGTCCCGCGGCAGCTCGGTGACGAAGGGCGGCTTCGGCGGGTCCGGCGAGCACGGCGGGTTCGGCGGCTGATGGAGCGCGTCGAGTTCACCGAGCGCCCGGACTGGCAGCGACGGATCCAGCAGACCGGCCTCATCTACTCACGGTCGGTGCGCGAGGACGGCACCGCGGTCGAGTACTGGAACGACGGCGCGGCGTACGTGTTCACGCTGCCCGAGGTCGAGGCGCTCGAACGGCAGACCGAGGAGCTGCACCGCATGTGCCTCGAGGCCGCCCGGTACCTCGCCTCCGGCGAACTCGGCACCCTCGGGCTCACCCGCGAGGGCTTCGACCTCGCCGCGTGGTCGCTCGAGCAGGGCGAAGCGGACGTGTACGCCCGCTTCGACCTCGCGTACGCGGGCGACGGCTCCCCCGCGAAGATGCTCGAGTACAACGGCGACACCCCCACCGGGCTCATCGAGGCCTCGGTGACGCAGTGGCACTGGCTGCAGGACCGCATCGCGGACGGGACGCTGCCCGCCGACACCGACCAGTGGAACGGCATCCACGAGGCGATGGTCGCCCGCTGGCGCACCCTGCTCCACGCATCGCTCCGCGCCGAGGAGGGCGGTCGGCTCTTCGTCGCCCACTCCGACCTCGACACCGCCGGCGAGGACTGGAACACCGTCGCGTACATGCGGGACCTCGCCGGCGAGGCCGGGTGGGAGCACACCGGCATCGAGATGAAGGACATCGGGTGGCACGCGGTCGCCCGGCAGTTCGTGGGCAACGCCGAGCCCGCCGGCTCGTCCCGGAGCGTCTTCACGCTGCCCGGCGACGAGGACGGCACGCAGTACCCGGTCATCCGGAACCTGTTCAAGCTCTACCCGTGGGAGGACCTCGTCTCCGGGGACGACCGCGCCGAGGGCGACCAGGAGTTCGGCGCGTTCCTCGTCAGCGACCGCGGCCGCCTCGGCCGGTGGTACGAGCCCGCGTGGAAGATGTTCCTGTCGAACAAGCTGCTGCTGGTCGCGCTCTGGCGGCTGTTCCCGGGCCACGAGAACCTGCTGCCGGCGTTCGCCGACGGCCCGAACGGCATGACGGACTTCGTCGTGAAGCCGGTGTTCGGGCGCGAGGGCGACGGCATCGCCGTGCACCGCGCGGACGGCTCGGTGACGACGAACGGCTCGGAGTACCGCCGCGCCGGCACCGGCGGCGAACGGGTGTGGCAGCAGTACCACGAGCTGCCGGACTTCCCCGGATCACGCGGCCACAACCACCCGGTGCTCGGCTCGTGGGTGGTGGACGGCGAGTCGTTCGGCGTCGGCATCCGCGAGTCCGACGGCCCCATCACCGACTACTGGTGCCGCTTCGCGCCGAACGTGATCACCGCGTCCTGAACGACGGGGCCGCGCGTCCTGCCACGATGGACGGCATGACCTACACCGCCAGCAGCGACCGCTACGACACGATGCCCTACCGCCGTACCGGGAACTCCGGCCTCGACCTGCCGCTGCTCTCGCTCGGCTACTGGCACAACTTCGGCGACGACGTCGCCTTCGAGACGCAACGTGCCGTGAGTCGCCGCGCCTTCGACCTCGGCATCACCCACCACGACCTCGCGAACAACTACGGGCCGCCCTACGGTGCCGCAGAGGTCAACTTCGGGCGCCTCATGCGTGAGGACTTCCGGCCGTACCGCGACGAGATGATCGTGTCGACGAAGGCCGGCTGGGACATGTGGCCCGGTCCCTACGGCCAGGGCGGCGGCTCCCGCAAGTACGTCCTCGCCTCCCTCGACCAGTCGCTGCAGCGCACGGGTCTCGACTACGTGGACGTCTTCTACTCGCACCGCCTCGACGCGTCCACCCCGCTCGAGGAGACGATGGGCGCCCTGCACACCGCGGTCCAGCAGGGCAAGGCGCTCTACGTCGGCATCTCGTCGTACGACGCGGAGCGCAGCCGCCAGGCCGCCGCGATCCTGCGCGACCTCGGCACGCCCCTGCTCATCCACCAGCCCTCGTACTCGATGCTGAACCGCTGGATCGAGACCGAGGGGCTGCTCGACGCCGCGAGCGAACTCGGCTTCGGCGTCATCGGCTTCACCGCGCTCGCGCAGGGGCTCCTGACCGGCAAGTACCTCGACGGCGTCCCGGAGGACTCCCGCGCCGCCGCCGGCAAGTCCCTCGACGCGTCGAGCATCACACCGGAGGTGGTCGCCCACCTCCGTGCCCTGAACGACGTCGCCGCCGCACGTGGCCAGTCCCTCGCGCAGCTCGCGCTGGCCTGGGCGCTCCGCGACGAGCGGGTCACGTCGCTCGTCATCGGCGCCTCGCGCGTGTCCCAGGTCGAGGACAACGTCGCCGCCCTGGCGAACACGTCCTTCACCGACGAGGAGCTCCGCACCATCGACGAGCACTCCGTCGGGATCGCGGACGTCGACCTGTGGGCCCGCGCGCGCGCCGGTCAGGTCTCCTGAGCGGGAACCGTCACCAGGTGGCGGACGGGAGGCGCGGTGCGGGGCCGCGCCGCGCCTCCCGTCCCGCAGGCGGTCGCGTCCGCACTGCGGTGGGCCCTGCCGGGATCGGCATGCGTCATCGATTGCACTTCCTGTTCCGCACGGCGTAGATTCGCACCCGTGACCACCATCTCCGAGTACGCGGCGCAGCACGGCATCTCGCCGCGCCGCGCTCGCGCGCTCGCGCAGCAGGGCCGTCTCCCGGCACGACGGGTCGGACGTGCCTGGATCCTCGACGATGGCGTCGCCACGACGCCGGCCGTCGGCACCCGACCGATGAGCGAGCGCACGCGGCGCCTGTTCCTCCGTGCACTGAGCGACCAGACCGTCCGTGAGGTGACCGGGTCCGACCGCCGACGCATCGCCGCGTACCTCGGCCGGCTCCGCGCCTCCGACCGACCGGCAGCGCTCATCCGGGCGTGGTTCCGCGAAGCGGAAGTCCCGACGGGCTTCACGCTCGGAGAACTCCTGGTCCGGGCGGCACTGGAACACCAGGACGACGTCGTCGCCGACCGTCTCGCCCGACCACAGCGGCGGTACCTCAACTCGCCCGAGCGCCTGGCGCGGGTCGTCGCCGACGAACGGGCGATCCACGGCCTCAGCCGCGCACAACTGGCCGACCGTGCCGGCACGACACCCGGTGACGTCGCCGCCGTCGAGACCGGGCGGCAGGTCGACACCATGCTCACCGTCCTCCGGGTCGTGAACGCGCTCGACGTGCACCCCCTGGCGTTGCCCACCGGAGCTGTCCGGGACTCCGCGTGAACCGGGTGCTCCACGCCTGGCTCGAAGGGCAGTACGTCGGCGAGTTCGCCGTCGACGGGAGCGGCCGGATCACGCTCCGCTACGACGATGCCGCCCCGGACACACCCGTGTCGCTGTCCCTGCCCCGGGACGGCAAGATCTCCGACCGGGCACCGGGCCGGTTCCTCGACAACCTCCTGCCCGATCGGCCCGAAGCCCGCGACTGGATGCGTCGCGTCACCGGAGCCCGCTCGACGAGCACGTTCGACCTCCTCGAAGAGGTCGGCGGCGACGTCGCCGGCGGGCTGGTGCTCCTCCCCGCACCGGAGTTGCCGCAGCCGGCGGCCACCGCGCTGCTGCTGGCCGACGACGACGCGATCGCGTTCCGGATCAGCAGCCTGCACGACGATCCGGATCGCTGGTGGGAGCGGAGCGACCCGGCCCGGTTCTCTCTCGCCGGTACGCAGCCGAAGTTCGCGCTCGCGAACGTCGCCGGTACCTGGTTCTGGCCGAACGCGTCGGTCCCGTCGACGCACATCATCAAGCCGGCGTTCTCCGCCAACCGGGGAGCCGAGCATGCAGAGGTCGCGGCCGAGCGCCTGGCAGCGGACATCGGCATCGTCGCCCCGCGAGCCGACGTGCTCGACGTGGTCGGCGAGCAGGCGTACCTCGTTGAGCGCTTCGACCGGGCACCGCAACCGTCCGGCTTCGCCGCGCGACTCCACATGGAGGACCTCGCACAGGCACTCGGCAGGTCCGGTGCCGACAAGTACCGCATCGGAGCGAAGCCGATCCTCCAGCTCCTGCTGCAGCACGATGCGTCGGGCACGGCCGCGCACGACTTCCTCCGGCAGGCCGCGTTCAACGCAGCGATCGGCAACGCTGACGCGCACGCGAAGAACTACTCGGTCCTGCTCCGACCGGCGGGGGTGGAACTCGCGCCGCTCTACGACGCCCTGCCCACGCGCCTCTGGCCCGGGTACGACGAGCAGCTCGCGATGCGCATCGGTGGCGCGCAGTACACGCAGGAGCTGACACTCGACCACTGGTCGAAGCTCGCCGATCAGTCCGGCCTGGACGTCGACCGCGCCCGCGTCGAGGTGCAACGGGTGTACGACGACGTCGCCGACCGGATCGACACCGCTTGGAACGACCTCGACGACGACCAGGCCACTCGGATGCGCGGACTCGTCGCCGAGCAGACGGCGAAGATCGCGGGTCCGCGCGCGACGCGCACCACGCCGGGAACGGTGGGCCCTGCCGGGATCGAACCGACGACATCCACGGTGTAAACGTGGCGCTCTACCAGCTGAGCTAAAGGCCCTCACGTCGAGTCTACGGCGTCGGACACCCGCCCGATGTTCAGCCACAGGCTTACTTTCGGCGATGTGAAGTCGTATCCTTAACACGTGCACTCCGACCCCGTGATCGCGGTGATCGTCGACCTCGTCGACTCCCGCACCCTCGACGACCGCGCAGCGGCCCAGCGCGACGTCGAGCGCGCCTTCGACGGTACCCCAGCGGTCGAGGCGGTCGATCCGCTGCGCGCCACCGTCGGCGATGAGTTCCAGGTGATCTACGCCACGCTGACCGACGCACTCGTCGCGACCACGGCCGCGATCCTCGCACTGCCGCCGACCGTGCAGATCCGGTTCGGGATCGGGCGCGGCACGGTGCAGACGATCGGCGCGGGTGCGGTCGGTCCCCTGCAGGACGGCCCCGGGTGGTGGTCCGCACGCGACGCCATCAACGAGACCCACCGGCGCGAGGACGGCCGGACCGCGTTCCTCCGGGCCTGGTACCACGACGCCGAGGACCGCCACGGACCGACGGAGCGACTCGTGAACGCCTACTTCCTGAGCCGCGACCACGTCGTCGCGCGCCTGACCCCGCGTGCACGGCGGATCGCCCTCGGGCTGGTCCAGGGCCGGACCCAGGCGCAGATCGCTGCTGAGGAGGGCATCACCCCGTCGGCGGTCTCCCAGTCCGTGCAGAAGTCGGGCGTCGCCGCACTGGTCGAGGGCCTGCGGGTCCTCGGGGACGGGGGCCGCTGATGCTCGCCGGGGTCCTCCTCGCCCTGATCGGGACGGCCGACGTCGTGCGCACCCGGACCGGCACCGACGCCGCACCACGCCGCGTCCTGACCGTGATCGTGGTCCTGCTGCTGTGGATCGGGATGGCCGTCGTCGCCGTGCCGGGCCTCGGCCTCCCCGTCGGGGCGGTGGCCACCGCGATCGTGCTCGCCGCCCTGTGGATCGCCACGACGACGCCGGTGCGGCCGACCGACGCCCGGCCGTCGACCACGCCGCCACGGGTCTGGTGGCGCCGTTCGGGCTCGTGGCCGTCGGTCCTGCTCGCGGTCGCGCTCGCCGTGCTGCTGCTGACGGTCCCGTCCGTCGATCCCTCGGGGTTCGTCGTCGAGTGGCAGCGCGGTTCCGCGCCGGCGTTCGTCGCCGCCGTCCCGCTCGCCGCGATCGTCGGCGGCGTCGGAGCAGCGCTGTTCCTGGTCGACTCGGCCAACGTCGTCGTCGCCCAGGCCCTCCCGCCGGGGCTCTCCCCCGACACCGTCGGGCGTACGGTCGAGGACGGCCGGGGGCGACGGCTGTTCGCACGACGACCCCGACGGGATGCCCGCGACGCCGAGCCTGCAGGCGACGACGACACCGGCGCGGGCACGGTCCTGCTGCAGGGCGGCCGCATGATCGGCCCGATCGAGCGCCTGCTGCTCGCCGGGTTCTCGCTGGTCGGGGCGTTCCCCGTCGTCGCGGCGCTGATCGCGGCCAAGGGCATCGTCCGCTTCCCGGAGATCCGCCGCGAGACGACCGGGTACCAGGCCGAGTACTTCCTCATCGGCAGCCTGGTGAGCTGGGCGATGGCGTTCGCCGCGGCCGGCATGTGCTGGTTGCTCGCACAGGGCTGAGGCTCGCGCCGCGTCCCGCGCGACCCGTGACCCGCGTCCCCGGGCACCGCGCTCCCCCGTCGAACCACGAATCCGACATCGAACAACCGCCGGGTCCCGGTTCGATGTCGGATCCGTGGTTCGACGCCGCCAGCGCACCGCCGCCAGCGCCCCGCCGACGCCACGGGTCGATGCACAGCGGCCGCCCCGGGAGATCCCGGTCGTCGCCGGGTAGCGTCATCCCCGTGAACGGAGTCGGAGTCCTCGACGAGGCCGGCCGCATGCGGCTGCTGGGTGCCGGTGCGACCGGTGCCGCCTTCGCCGTCGTGCTCGTCGTCCTCGTGGCGTCGTCGTGGACGGAACCGACCCCGGCGCTCCTCGTCGGCCTCGGCGTCCCGGCGGCAGCGGTGGGCATCGCGATCGCCGTCGTCCTGCAGCTCCGCTCCTGGCGCGCCGAGGGCGGGTACGACCGGAGCGTCGTCGTCCGCAACTGGGTGCTCGACGGCGAGGTGCCCCCGACCGTGCCGGCCGCCGAGTGGATCCCCCTCGTGCAGGCCCAGGCCGAGCGCGAGGTCGCCGGCTGGGGCAAGATCGTCCTCTCGACGATCTGGATCCTGATGACCTGGTCGATGCGGGACCAGCACGGACCGGTCATCACGACGATGCTGATCCTGCTCTGGATCGGCCTCGGCCTGTGGAGCGCTCTCTGGGTGATCCCCCGCGCCCGGGCCGCCAAACGGCTGCTCGGCCGCGGCGTCGCCACCCCCACCTGATCCCGCCCGGCACCGTCCTGGGTACGCTCGCCGTCATGCAGAGTCGCACCCTCGGCCGTACCGGCCGCCCCGTGTCCGTCGTCGGCCTCGGCACCTGGCAGTTCGGCGGTGACTGGGGCCCGGTCTCCGACGCCGACGCGAACGCCGTGATGGACGCGTCCGTCGAGTCCGGCGTCACGCTGTTCGACACCGCCGACGTCTACGGCGACGGCCGGAGCGAACAGCTGATCGGCGCGTGGCGGGCGGCCAACCCCGACGTCCCGCTGACGATCACGACGAAGATGGGCCGTCGCGCCGACCAGGTCCCGTCCAACTACGTCGCCGCGAACTTCCGCGAGTGGGTCGACCGCTCGCGCCGGAACCTGCAGCAGGACACCCTCGACCTCGTCCAGCTGCACTGCCCGCCGACCGAGGTCGTCGCCGACGACGCCGTGTACGACGCCCTCGACGCGCTCGTCGCCGACGGCTCGGTCGCCGCCTACGGCGTCAGCGTCGAGACCGCCGACCAGGCCCTCACCGCGATCGCCCGCCCCGGCGTCGCCACCGTCCAGATCATCCTCAACGCGTTCCGCCTCAAGCCGCTCGACCGCGTGCTGCCGGCGGCCCAGGAGGCGCGGGTCGGCATCCTCGCGCGCGTCCCGCTGGCATCGGGGTTGCTGTCCGGCAAGTACACGGCGGACACGTCCTTCGCCGAGGGCGACCACCGCAACTACAACCGCCACGGCGAGGCGTTCGACCAGGGCGAGACCTTCAGCGGCGTCGACTTCGAGGACGGGGTGCGCGCTGCCCAGGCCTTCGCGGCATCGCTGCCCGATGGTGTCTCGGTCCCGCAGGCGGCGCTCGCGTGGATCATCGCCCAGGACGGCGTGACCGCGGCGATCCCCGGCGCACGCAACCCGGAGCAGGCCCGGTCGAACGCCGGCGCGGGCTCGCTGCCCGAGGTCCCGGGCCTCGACGAGACCGTCCGCGAGCTGTACGACGAGTGGTTCCGCGCCGCCGTGCACGACCGGTGGTGAAGCCGGCGGCCGTCGGCGCAGCGCTCGCGGCCCTCACGGTCCTGGCGCTCATCGCGGGCGGGACGGCACCGGCGGACGGCACTGCGCGGTCCGCTCCCCCGTGGCCCGCGCCGACGGCCCTCGCCGAGCACGCGGACGACGCCGGACTGCGCAACGTCTGGGGCGAGCGACTCGCCGAGCACGTCCACACCCACCTGACGATCCTCGACGGCGACGTCCCCGTGACGGTGCCGGCGAACGTCGGGCACTCGGACACCCGACGGTTCGCCGCGCAGCTGCACACGCACGACACCTCGGGCATCCTGCACGTCGAGTCCCCCACCCGGCAGACCTTCACGCTCGGGCAGTTCTTCGACGAGTGGGGCGTCTCGCTCGGCCCCGCGCACGTCGGCGGGCTCCGTGGCGAGCTGACGGTGTGGGTCGACGGCCGCAGGTTCATCGGCGACCCGCGCTCCATCGCGCTGACGAACCGCCGCGAGGTCGTGCTCGACGTCACGACGATCGGCGAGGTCCCGCACCTGCCGCCGCCCTTCGACTGGCCGCCGCAGTACCGCTGACCCGCACCGCGACACGCCCGGCAATGCCGCGCCCTCAGTCGCCCGGGAGCCCGAGCGCGCTCCCCCGCGGGACCGGTCGCGGCTCCGGAGGGTGCACGGCCCGGAGCGCGCGAACCAGCTCGCGGTCGTGCCGGTCCGAGCCGCCGCCGACGCTCCCGAGGCCGTACCGAGCACGCAGTCGGACCGGCCCGTGGACGGTCTCGAGGCGGAGGCACGACATCGTGAACGTCGGGTACCACGGAGGCCGGTACTCGCCCACGTCGATCGACGTCACGTCCGACCACAGCACGGTCGACACCGGCTCCGGTTCCTCGGGCGCCCACCCGTGCAGGCCCGCGTCGTCGACCGTCCACACCACCGGCAGCGACGTCGGCACCCCGACGGCGCGCTGTCCGGATGCCCAACGCCGCACCGGCAGCCAGAGCCGGATCGGCAGCCCACCGACCTCGTGCACCCGTCGCGCCGTCGCGCGGTCGGCGTACGGGAACCACAGGTTCGGCACGACCACCACCACGCCCGTGATGATGACGGAGGCCGCGATCGCGCTGATCGTCGGTTCGGTGTGGAACGCCACGCACGCTGCGGTCCCGACCGCCACCGCGACGAGGCTCGCCACACGGAGCGGCACCGGGTCGACGAAGCGGCCGTCCCGCAGCCGCTCCAGCCACGCCCGACGGTCCCGCGGCACGTCAGGCCTCCTTCGGGGCGGTCCACGCCAGGTCGAGGTCCCACTCGTCCACCGAGCCGGCCGGCAGCTGCCACACGTACTCGTTCTTGAGCTTGCGACCGTCCTCGCGGAAGGGTCCGGTGCGGTACGGGTAGAACGCCACGGTCGGCAGCGTGCCCGGCGGCGCCGTCCGGATCGCGTTCGAGAAGTCCTTGTTCAACCGCCGCAGTTCGGCGACCACCGCGCCTCGAGCACCGTCGGCGTCGAACCCCGATGCGCCGGACGCGAGCTGGAACGCGATGTGCAGCTGCCGGTCACCTCGGTCGTCCTCGTAGCTGATCAGCCGGTGGTTCTCGACGGCCTCGAGCAGTGCCGGGTCGCCGTAGACCACGTCGCGCACGACGTCCGGCGCGACGACCGCCCCGTTGTAGTCGACGGACAGGTCGGACCGCCCGTAGTGGAACAGCAGCGGCAGGTCGAGCTCGGCGGCGTCGGCGAGGTCGTCGAAGCCGTGATCGCGCAGGGTCCGGCGCAGCGAGCGCATCCGCACCACGTGCCCGCGGTCGTGGATGTTGTACCGGATGCGGGGGCTGATGTTCTCGGACCGGGTGATCGTCACGACGAGCTCCCCGAGCTCGTTCGTCTCGATGAGGTAGCCGAACGGGTTGAACTGGAACACCATCGGCAGCACGCCGTACTCACCCTGCTTCGTCAGCGCGGCGGAGAGCTCCGGCGACGCCGCGATCGCCCGACGCAGCTGCACGCTGAACGGCGTCTCGATCCCGAGGTTGATCTCGAGGTCGCTCGCCCCGTACGACCCGAGCACGGCCTGCGCGTACTGCTCGATGTGCGCGCGCATGTTCTCGCTGATGCCCTCGCCGCCGAACGCCGCGACGATCGTGTACTCGCTCCAGTCGAGCCGGTCGTCCTCGAACAGTGCCTTCAGGAACGGCGGGTAGCTGCAGATGATGTACGTGAAGTCGGTGCCGAACTCGCGCATCGTCTGCACGATCTTGTCGCGGTCCGGCCCGATCGACTTGATCATCGACGACTCGGTGAGCGACGCCGTCACGTTCATACCGGTGGCCCAGGCGCCGAGCGAGAACGCGTTGAGCACGAACGGCTGCTTCGGCAGGTCCTTCGCGGTGCGCGAGAACCCGAGCTGCAGCAGCTGCCGTGTGGCCTGCCGTTCGTCGGGCCCGCGCACCCAGCTGGTCGGCGTGCCGCTCGACCCGCTCGACTCGTCGACGACGACCCCGCGCCGGGGCAGCCGACCGTCGACGCAGCGCTCCGGGATGCTCCACCGCTTGACGTACGACTCCTTGTCCATCTCGGGCAGCCCCGAGATCGCTGCGGCGATCCCGCCGCGGGTGTCCAGACGGGAGGCACGCCCCGCCTCCGCCAGGAACGCCCCGTACGCGGGCACCCGCTTCGCAGCGCGTTCGGCCGTCCGCCACGCACGCCAGCGTCCGAGGGTCCAGCGGAGCGGCTCGATGCCCGGCGTGAGCAGGAGCTTGTGCGTGCCGACGCGCGGCATGAACAGCGCCACGACCGTCTCGACGACCCAGACCACCGAGAACACCGCCGCGCGCTTCACCGGGCACCCCCGATCGTCATCGCCGCCGCGGGTCGGCGGTGCGCCAGCGGTGGCGGTGCGCTGTGGCCGAAGCGGAAGAGCATCCACGCCATCCGACCGTCGGACTCGTCGACGCCGGCGCGCTCGACGAACGCCGCGTGCGACCGCGGGTTCGTGATCACGGTGCCGAACGGGTGCAGGGCGACGCCCCGTGCCGTGAGCTCGAGCCAGATCCGCATGAAGGTGCGTCCCGCCTCGACGTAGTCCGCCGGCGACGAGAACGGTCCCTCGAGCCACCCGAGCTGCCGGACGCCGCGCATCGTCGACAGGTACACGCGCTTGAAGACCCCGCCGACGCCGGGTGCCTCCCAGAGCCCGCGGTGCTCCATCGCGAACCGCAGCACCGGTCCGGGCATGAGCATCGTCTCCGCCGACAGCCCGTCACCGGACTCCGCCGCCTGCCGCTTCGAGAACCGCAGCCAGTGCAGGATCTCGTCGTGCACGGCGTCGTGCTGCAGGTCGTCGAACAGGGTCTCCTGGTTGACCCGGACGATCTCGTCGACGGTGGCCCGGTCGGCGGTGGTGCGGAAGCGGTGACCGGCCGCCGACGCGATGGCGGCCGCAGCCCGGATCGCGGACTCGTCCACCAGGGTCGCGTCGTAGGGCCTGCGCGAGGTGCGCCGTTCGAGGAAACGGGCCAGCGCCTCCCGGTCGTCCGCCGTGGCGGCGCGCGGACGCAACGCGACCGTGCCCAGTCGGTGCAGGTGGTCGTCGGCCGCGCCGGAACCGACGCCGGCGTCCAGCCGCCCGAAGTCCATCTCGGCGTGGTCCAGCCGTTCCTGCACGGTGAACCCGTGCGCCCGGGCCACCACGTCGAGCCCGGCCAGGAACACCCCGGCGCAGACGTGGCCGAACGGGATGCCGAACGACTCGGCCGGCAACCCCCTGCGCAGGTCGTAGAACACGGTCGCGGTGCGGTCGTCCTCGACGCGCACGACGATCGGTTGCGAGTTGTGCGGCGACGGGTAGTGCCGCGCGTCCTCGATGATGCCCGTCCACGGTGATGCCATCGGTTCCCCCTCGGTGGTCTCTGCCGTCGATCATACGAACGCCCGGTGACGCCCATGCCGTCCGGGGAATGCAGTGCTCCCCGAGCCCGCGTACGCTCGGCCCATGGCCACGATCCGGACCGGCACCGACCTCGCCGCGGTCGAGGACGTGATCGCCGGGATCACCGCGCACGGCGAGCGCTACCTCGCCCGGGTCTTCACCCGGCAGGAGCGCGCCGACGCCGGGGACGACCCGGAGCGCCTCGCGGCCCGCTTCGCCGGCAAGGAGGCCGTGCTGAAACTGCTCCGGCCGGAGCGGTCGGACGCCGTCCCGCTGACCGACGTCGCCGTCGTGCTCGACACCGTCGGCGCCCCCGTCGTCGAGCTGACCGGTCGTGCGGCGGAGCTCGCCGAGGCGATCGGCTGCACGTCGATCGCGGTCTCGTTGTCCCACGAACGGGGACTGGCGATCGCCACCGCCGTCGCCCTCTCCGAGCGCTGACGCAGCCCCCTGGGTCGCTCCCTGTCAGGGCACTCAGGTCCGGCGCGGCGCGTGCGGTTTCACGCACCCGCACGGCGGCTTTCCGGGCCGCCGTCCTCCTTATCGTTGCCAGCATGCACCAGGACCCGACCTCCGCAGCGACCGCCGTCGCACTCGTCGCCCCGACGACCGAACTGGCCGTCCGGCGAGCCCTCGCCGACCACGGGCGGCTCGTCGTCGACGCCATGGACGTGGCGTCGATCGCCGACCTCTACGCCCTCGGGCTGACCTCGCACGCCACCGTGAACGTGATGCTCGCGGTCGAGAACGAACTCGACGTGGAGTTCCCCGACGCCGCGCTGCACCGGTCGACCTTCGCCACCATCGAGTCCATCGCCACGGCAGCGGAGACGGCGGCGTGATCACCGAGGAGCGTCCGGCGAGCGCCGGCACGACCGTCTCCGCCGTCGACCGGTTCGCCGAGCGCACCGCCCTCGTGGTCGACATCGCCGCCCGGTACGCCGACGAGGTCGACCGTGACGCCCGTCCCCCGCGCGAGGCGATCGCCGCGATGAAGGAGCACGGTCTCCTCGCCGCGGCGGTCCCGGTGGAGCACGGCGGTGAGGGGGCGACCCTCGCCGAGCTCTCCGTCATCGCGACCGAACTCGGACGTGCGTGCGCCGCGACGGCCATGGTCTTCGCGATGCACCACGGCCAGGCCATGGCGCTCTGGCGGCACGGCGGCGTGGCCCTCGGCGTCACCGCGATGATCGAGGCCGTGCGGGACGGCGCCCTCGTCGCGTCGTCCACCACCGAGCGCGGCATCGGCGGCGACGCCCGTCGGAGCACCTGTGCGATCGAGCCCGACCAGGCCGGACGCATCCGGCTCCGCAAGGACGCCCCGGTCATCTCGTACGCGACCGAGGCCGACGCGATCCTCGTCACCGCCCGGCGCGACCTCGACGCGCCGGCGTCCGACCAGCGGCTCGTCATCGCGCTGCCGGCGGAGACCACGCTCACGCAGACCTCGACCTGGGACACGCTCGGGCTCCGCGGCACGTGCAGCAACGGCTGGGTGCTCGACACCGAGACGCACGAGGACCGCGTCCTGCGCGACGACTACGCGACGATCTCCGCCCGCACGGTCCTGCCCGTGTCGCACGTCCTCTGGGCGTCGGTGTGGCTCGGGATCGCGGCGGACGCGGCGGACCGTGCCCGTCGGGCCGTCCGCAAGCAGGCGCGCGCCGCCGTCGGGCAGACCCCTCCGGGAGCACTTCGGCTCGCCGAGCTCCTGGTCGACCTGCAGACCATGGCCGACGCCGTCCGGCACGCCGCGGCCCGGTTCGACCAGGTTGCCGACGACCCCGAGGTGCTCGAGTCGACGGCGTACGCGCTGGCCGCGAACGCGCTGAAGATCGGCTCCTCCGAGCGGGTCACCGACCTCGTCACCCAGGCGCTGCGGATCGTCGGCATCGCTGGGTTCGCCGCCACCGGGGAGCTCAGCATCGCCCGGCACCTCCGAGACGCGCACGGTGCCGCCGTGATGGTGAGCAACGACCGTCTCCTGCAGAACGACGCCGCACTGGCACTCATGACCGGAGCCATCCTGTGACCATCACCGAACCGACGACCACGACGCAGTCCGCACCCGCGTCCGACCTCGACGCCGCCCGCGCCGCGCTGCGTGCACGGCTGCTCGCCGACGGCGTGCTCATCGACCTCGGGTCGCCGGGTCTCTACGGCCGCACGGGCGTGTTCGAGCGCGTGTACACGGCGGTCGACACCGCGGCCATGGCCAGCCAGCAGGACCTCGACGCCGAGGTGCTGCGCTTCCCGCCCGTGGAGCCGCTCGCGGCGTTCGAGCGCACCGACTACATCGCGTCCTTCCCGGACCTCGCCGCGTCGATCTCCGGCTTCACCGGTGACGACCGCACGCACCGTGCCCTGCTCGCCGCCCGCGAGCGCGGGGAGCGGTGGGAGGGCTTCCTCGAGCCGGCCGACCTGATGCTGACCCCGGCGGTCTGCCACCCGGTCTACGGGCTCGTCGGGGACCGCGTCCCGCAGGACGGCCGCACCTTCGACATCGTCGGCGACTCGTTCCGGCGCGAGCCCTCGCTCGACCCGATGCGGCTGCAGGCGTTCCACATGCACGAGTTCGTGCACATCGGCACGCCCGGCTCGGCCCAGCACCACCGTGACGACCGCATCCCGGTCATGCGCGCGCTGCTCGAGTCGTTCGGCCTCGAGATCGACGTCGTCCCCGCGAACGACCCGTTCTTCGGACGGGTCGGGCAGATGCTCGCCCGGAACCAGGTCGAGCAGGCGCTCAAGTTCGAGTTCGTCACGCCCGTCTACGGCCCGGAGCACCCGGCGACCGCGATCGGCTCGGCGAACCTGCACGAGGACCACTTCGGCACGTCGTTCGGCATCTGCACGGCCGACGGCGAGGTCGCGCACAGTGCCTGCGTCGCGTTCGGCCTGGAGCGCATCACGATCGCCCTCTTCGCCGCGCACGGCACCGACCTCGACGCGTGGCCGGCTCCGGTCCGCGCGGCCCTGGCCCTGTGAGCACCCACCACGGCTGGACGGGTCGCCCGGCCCTCCGCGTCGCCGTGCAGCTCCCCGTCGCGGCGCGCGCCGGCGTCGTGATCTGTCCGCCGCTCGGGCAGGAGGGCGTGATCGCGTACCGGACCCTCCGCCTGCTGGCGGACCGACTGGAGGCGCGTGGCGTGGCCTCGGTGCGGTACGACCCGTCCGGACGTGGTGACTCCGCACCCGACGGCGATCCCGACGCGCAGGTCCGGTCGGCACGTCGCGCCGCAGCGGTGCTGCGTGGTGCCGGGGTCGAGCGGATCGCGTACGTCGGTCTGGCCTCCGCCGCGCCGATCGCCGCCGCCGCGGCCTCCGACACGGACGGCCTGGTCCTCTGGGACGCGCCCGCCTCCGGCCGCGCCTGGCTCCGGAAGCAGCGAGCACTGGCGACGATCACGATCGGCGCCGACCGCGTGGTCGACGGCGTCGAGAGCCTCGTCGGCATGGACGTCGACCCCACCGAAGCTGCGGCCCTCGGCGCGCTCACCTACCGGTCGCGGACCGGCCCGACCATCGCCCTCGTGCGCCCGGGCAGCAGCGCCCCCGCAGCGCTCGGCGACGTGTCGACGACCGAGGTCACCGGGAGCGCCGAGCTCCTCGACGGCACGAGCATGGTCGCCCGGATCCCGGGCTCCGCCGTCGACACCGTCGTGGCGTGGACGGACGCGTGGGCGCCGACGGTGGCCCTGCCGGTCCTGCCGCCGACACTCGACGAGGTCCTCGACGTGGACGCCCGCACGTCGGAGCGCATCGTCCGGATGGGCCCGGAACGGCTCTTCGCCATCGAGACCGTCACCTCCGGCCAGCACGAGGACGCCCCGGTCGTCGTGCTGCACAACGGCGCCGCCGAGCACCACGTCGGCGCGTCCGACTACCAGGTCGCCCTCGCGCGGACCCTCGCCCGCGACGGTGCCCGGGTGGTCCGGGTCGACCGGAGCGGCACCGGTGAGAGCTCCGCGGTCCACGAGGACGAGCGGTCCGCGATGTTCGCGCAGGAGTGGATCGACGACCAGCAGGCGGTGGTCGACGCCCTCGCCGTGGACTCCCGACGGCTCGTGCTCGTCGGCATGTGCGCCGGCGCGTGGCTCGCGGGGCGCTCTGCGGACGCCGCACCGCGCATGGTCCTCGAGATCAGTCCGAACGACTACCGTCGCCAGCCGGCCGCGGTGGGCGCGTACGCCGATGCCCTCCGCGCGATCGACGAACCGTCGCCGCTGCGGCTGGTGCTCCGGCGCTGGTGGAACGCCGTCGTACCCGAGTGGGTGCGCGACCGGGTCGCCCGTCGCGACCGGGTCGGCGGGGTCGTCGGACACGTCCGTCCGCTCGTCGAGCACGGCACCGACGTCGTGCTCATCGCGTCGCCCGTGGACGTCGAGCTGTTCGAGCGGCTCGGTGGTCCGCGTGCCCTCCGGCGGTGGGGCACCCGTGGCCGGACCGGCAGGGTGGAACTCGTGCGGGTGCCGGACGGCGACCACTCGCTGTTCTCCCCGGTGATGCGGCAGGCCGTGCTCACCGAGGTGCGGTCACGCGTCGCGGCGACGTTCCCCGTGCACGCCTGACCCGCCGGCGAACCCGTCGATGGCGCGCTGCGCGATCGCGACCTCGGTGGGCCCGCCGTGTCCCTCGTCCTCGACGACCTCGAGGCGGCTGCCCGGCCACGCCCGGTGCAGCAGCCACGGCGTGATGACCGGCCCGCTGACGTCACGCCGCCCGTGCACGAGCACGCCGGGGATCCCGGCGAGCTCGCCGGCGCGCCGGAGGACCTCGTCCGGACCGAGGAAGCAGTCGTTCGCCCAGTAGTGGGTGACCAGCGTGGCGAAGTTGCGCCGGTCCCGGGGATCGGTGTGCAGCTGCCCCGGGCGCCACGCCGGGTCGAGCGAGACGTGGGTCGACTCCCACGTGTCCCAGCTGTCGGCTGCGGCGTCCCGGACGGCGGGGTCGGACGAACGCAGCAGTCGGGCGTGGTGCTCGACCGGCCGCACGCCTGCCGGGACGTCGGCGGTGAACCGTGACCAGGCCTCCGGGAACACCGTCCCGACCCCCTCGGTGATCCAGTCGACCTCGCGACGGGAACCGGTGGTCACCGCGACGAGCACGACCTCGGTGACGCGCTCGGGGTGCTTCAGGGCGTAGGCGAGCGCGAGGGTGCTGCCCCACGAGACACCGTGCAGCAACCAACGCTCGACGCCGAGGTGTCGCCGCAACGCCTCGACGTCCTCGATCAGGGCCGCCGTCGTGTTGCGGTCGAGCGACCCGAGGTCGTCGATCGCCCACGGGGTGCTCCGCCCGCACCCGCGCTGGTCGAGCCCGATGATCCGGTACACCTCGGGGTCGAACCGCTGCCGGTAGCCCCCGGCGCCGAGACCGGATCCCGGGCCGCCGTGCAGGTACAGCGCTGGGCGGCCGGTCGGGTTGCCGGACTCCTCCCAGTGGATCCGGGCGCCGTCGGGACGGTCGAGCCAGCCGTGGTCGTGGGGGTCGATGGGCGGGTGCACCCCCGGAGCCTACGACGGACGTGCGGACCGGACGAGGTCGAGCGTGCGCGCCACCGCGGTCGGGTGCTCGACGTGGGCGAAGTGCCCGCAGTCGTCGAGCAGCACCGTCCGGACGTCGGGCAGGAGGCCACGGAGCGCCGCGAGGTCGGACACCCGGGCGAACACGTCGTCCCGCCCGGCGATCGCGGTGACCGGGCACGTCACGCCGCGCCATCGGTCCAGGTCGTAGGCGGCCGCGGCACGAGCGGCTCCGGTGAAGCCGGCCGGACGGAGCTCGTCGACGAACGCCTCGAGCACGCTCGGGTCGAGCCGGCGCACGTGCGAGAAGACGGGAGCGGCGAGGACGGGCAGGAGGCCGATCGCCCGGAGTCCGCGCAGGAGCGGCCGTGCCGTCTCCCCGGTGATCGCGAGGCCTGCCCGCAGCAGCGTGAACGCGGGGAGCGTCAGGAGCCCGCGCACGGGATGCCGGGACGCTCCGGCGGTCGCCACGGTCGTGCCGGAGACGAGCGCGACGGAGCGCACGCGTCCGGGTGCCACGACGGCCAGGTGCATGCCGACGAAGGCGCCCATCGAGTGGCCGACGACGTCGACGTCCGGGACCGCGAGGGCGTCGAGCACCGTGGTCAGCACCGACGCCGCCTGGTCGACCCCGAGCGGCTCGACCGGTGCCGGTGACGCGCCCCAGCCCGGCAGGTCGACGAGCACAAGACCGCGGTCGTCGATGCCGTGCGCCGCCGACAGGAGCGGGGTCCACGTGGTCCACGACCCGGCGACCCCGTGCAGCAGGAGCAGCGCGGCGGGACCGGGTCGGTGGTGCACGACGACCGGGCCGACGTCCGTCGGGACGACGGTGCGCTGCAGGCCGAACCGGTCGGCGTCGGCGGTGACCGGGAACGGCGCGTACGGCTCGGCGGTGACCACCCGCGCGGGTGGGCGGTCGTCGACGGCGTGCACCGTGCCTCCGATCCGCGACGCGTCGCGCGTCGCCTCAGGAGGTGTTCGGAACGCTAGCCGACGGGGACTGGTGCGGCGCAGGCCGCCAGGCGGTCGAGCGCGGCCTTGTACTCCGTCACGTCACGGGCGACGCCCGGCTCGGAGATGATCGAGGCCTTGATGCGACCCTGCACGTCGATGACGAAGGTCGCGCGGGTGGCGAAGCCCTTGTGCTCGAGGAAGACGCCGTACTCCTTCGAGACGGCGCCGTGCGGCCAGAAGTCCGCGAGGAGCTCGAAGTCGTAGCCGTTCGATTCGGCGAACGATCGGAGCGTCGCCTTCGAGTCGACCGAGATGCCGACGAGCTCGACGCGCTGGTCCTGGAACATCGCGATGTTGTCCTGGAGGGCGCAGAGCTCGTTCGTGCAGGTCGACGAGAACGCGAGCGGGAAGAAGACCAGCGCGACCGGGCGGACGCCACGGAAGTCGCTGAGGCGGACGTGCTCCCCGAACTGGTTCGGGAGTTCGAAGTCCGGCGCGAGCGAGCCGATCTCCAGTGCCATCAGTGCGTTGCTTCTTCCTCGGGCGTGGGGTGTGCCCGGTGTCCTCGCGCACGCACGGGTCGCGTGTGCACGATCGGCAATCGTACGCCGACGTCACCCGAATGCAAGCACCTGTCCACCCACACGTCACCATCAGCCTCTCGGTCGGTGCGGGGGCCTAGAGTGGTCGGGGCCCCATCCGGTCGTGACCCGACCAACCGGTGGCCCGCCATGTCCACCACCACGAGAACGAACGAGGTCAAGGGTGACGGTGAACGACCAGGACCCGTACAGCCACGGCAGCAGCGACCAGGACCCGGAGGAGACCGCCGAATGGCGTGAGTCCCTCGACGGGCTGGTGCAGACCCACGGCCACCAGCGTGGCCGCGAGATCATGCTGAGCCTGCTCAAGCGGTCCAAGGAACTGCACCTCGGTGTGCCGATGGTCCCGACCACGGACTACGTGAACACCATCGCGCCGGAGAACGAGCCCGAGTTCCCGGGCGACGAGGAGCTCGAGCGCCGCTACCGCCGGTGGATCCGGTGGAACGCCGCGATCACCGTGCACCGCGCGCAGCGCCCCGGGATCGCGGTCGGCGGCCACATCTCGACCTACGCGTCGAGCGCCGCCATGTACGAGGTCGGCTACAACCACTTCTTCCGCGCGCAGGACCACCCGTCCGGCGGCGACCAGGTGTTCTTCCAGGGGCACGCGTCCCCCGGCATGTACGCCCGCGCCTACATGGAAGGGCGCCTCGGCGAGGACCAGCTCGACGGCTTCCGGCAGGAGAAGTCCCACGCCGGCGGCGGACTCTCGTCCTACCCGCACCCGCGCCTCATGCCGCACTTCTGGCAGTTCCCGACCG
Organism: Curtobacterium sp. MCBA15_016; assembly: GCF_001865105.1. Taxonomy (NCBI): domain Bacteria; kingdom Bacillati; phylum Actinomycetota; class Actinomycetes; order Micrococcales; family Microbacteriaceae; genus Curtobacterium; species Curtobacterium sp. MCBA15_016. The sequence continues at coordinate 92,645 of NZ_MJGR01000010.1, read as the reverse complement.
TGTCGATGGGCATCGGCCCGATCAACGCGATCTACCAGGCGCAGCAGGCGAAGTACCTCTCCAACCGCGGCATCAAGGACGCCTCCGACCAGCAGGTCTGGGCGTTCCTCGGCGACGGCGAGATGGACGAGGTCGAGTCGCGTGGACAGCTCCAGGTCGCCGCGAACGACGGCCTCGACAACCTGAACTTCGTGATCAACTGCAACCTGCAGCGTCTCGACGGTCCGGTCCGCGGCAACGGCAAGATCATCCAGGAGCTCGAGGCGTTCTTCCGCGGTGCGGGCTGGAACGTCATCAAGGTCGTCTGGGGCCGCGAGTGGGACGACCTGCTCGCCCGCGACACCGAGGGCGCGCTCCTCAACCTGATGAACCAGACGCCGGACGGCGACTACCAGACGTACAAGGCCGAGAACGGCGCGTACGTCCGCGAGAACTTCTTCGGGCGCGACCCGAAGGCGCTCGAGCTGGTCAAGGACTACACGGACGACCAGATCTGGAACCTCAAGCGCGGTGGGCACGACTACCGCAAGGTCTACGCCGCGTTCAAGGCCGCGACCGAGCACAAGGGCCAGCCGACCGTCATCCTCGCGAAGACGGTCAAGGGCTACGGCCTCGGCCCGAGCTTCGAGGGGCGCAACGCGACGCACCAGATGAAGAAGCTCACGCTCGACAACCTCAAGCAGTTCCGCGACGAGATGCGCATCCCGATCACGGACGCACAGCTCGAGGAGAACCCCTACACGCCGCCGTACTACCACCCCGGGAACGACGACGAGGCGATCCAGTACATGCACGAGCGCCGGCGTGAGCTCGGCGGGTACGTGCCGGAGCGTCGCACCAAGTACACGTCGATCACCCTCCCCGAGGACTCGAAGTACCAGGTCGTCAAGAAGGGCTCCGGCAAGCAGGAGATCGCCACCACCATGGCGTTCGCCCGACTGCTGAAGGACCTGCTCCGCTCCCCCGACTTCGGCGACCGCGTGGTGCCGATCATCCCCGACGAGGCACGCACGTTCGGCATGGACGCGTACTTCCCGACGGCGAAGATCTACAACCCGAACGGCCAGCACTACACGTCGGTCGACCGTGAGCTCCTCCTCGCCTACAAGGAGAGCCCGCAGGGACAGATCATCCACGTCGGCATCAACGAGGCGGGCGCCCTCGCGGCGTTCACCGCGGTCGGCACCTCGTACTCGACGCAGGGCGAGCCGCTCATCCCGGTCTACGTCTTCTACTCGATGTTCGGGTTCCAGCGCACCGGCGACGCCATCTGGGCCGCCGGCGACCAGATGACCCGTGGGTTCATGATCGGCGCCACCGCCGGTCGCACGACGCTCACGGGCGAAGGCCTGCAGCACGCCGACGGCCACTCGCTGCTCCTCGCGACGACGAACCCGGCCGTGGTGTCCTACGACCCCGCGTACGGCTACGAGATCGGGCACATCGTCCAGGCCGGCCTCGACCGGATGTACGGCACGAACGAGGACGGCAGCGCGAAGCACGCCGACCCGAACGTCATGTACTACCTGACGGTCTACAACGAGCCGATCGTCCAGCCGGCCGAGCCCGAGGGCATCGACGTCGACGGCATCGTCAAGGGCATGTACCTGCTCAACCGCAGCGAGCACGACGGCCCGAAGGCCCAGCTGCTCGCGTCGGGTGTCGCCGTCCCGTGGATCCTCGAGGCGCAGCAGCTCCTCGCCGAGGACTGGGGCGTGTCGGCCGACGTCTGGAGCGTCACGAGCTGGGGCGAGCTGTACCGCGACGGTCTCGACGCGGAGCAGCACGCCTTCCTCAACCCGAACGAGGCGCCGCGCACCCCGTACGTGACCGAGCGACTGCTCGGCACCGAGGGCCCGGTCGTCGCGGTGAGCGACTTCATGCACGCCGTGCAGGAGCAGATCCGCCCGTTCGTCCCGACCGACTACGCCACCCTCGGCGCCGACGGCTTCGGCTTCTCGGACACCCGTCCGGCAGCGCGCCGCTTCTTCCACATCGACGGCCCCTCGGTCGTCGTGCGGACGCTGCAGCAGCTCGCGAAGCAGGGCAAGGTCGACGGCGCGCTCGTCCAGCAGGCGATCGACAAGTACCGCCTGCACGACGTGACCGCCGGCACCACGGGCAGCGCGGGCGGCGAGAGCTGATCTGCCGGTGACGTCGGTCCGACCGGACTCCGAGAGCCAGGAGAGCGCGCGCGAGCGGGCGCTCTCCTGGCTCCGTCAGGTGTCCGGGGAACTCTCCACCGCCACCATCAAGCGGCTCGAGGACACCCTCCCCTGGTACAGCGAGATGCCTCCGGGCCGACGCTCCGCCGTGGGGCTCGTGGCCCAGGCGGGCATCACCTCGTTCATCAGCTGGCTCGAGGGCACCGCGTCGACCCCGTGGATCGCCGCGGCGGACGTCTTCGGCTCAGCGCCGCGGGAACTCCTGCGCTCGGTGAGCCTGCAGCAGACGCTCCAGCTCATCCGCGTGGTCGTCACCGTGGTCGAGGAACGCGCCAAGGACGACGAGATGCTGCAGGAGGCGATCCTCAAGTACTCGCGGGACATCGCCTTCGCGGCCGCCGACGTCTACGCCCGCGCGGCCGAGGCCCGTGGGCTGTGGGACGCCCGGCTCGAGGCCCTCGTGGTCGACTCCATCCTGTCGGGTGAGTACGACGACGAACTCCCGTCGCGCATCGCGGCCCTCGGCTGGCACGGTCACGGCGAGGTCGCGGTCCTGGTCGGCAACGCGCCGAAGCAGCTCGAGGTCGACCAGATCCGTCGCACCGCGCGGCACATGGACGCCGACGTGCTCATCGGCGTGCAGGGCTCCCGCCTCGTCGTGGTGATCGGCCGTGCCACGCCGCGCGACGACGTCCCCGAAGGCGAGGAGCCGGTGTCCTTCACCGCCATCGCCCAGGCGCTCGAGCCCTCGTTCGGCGAGGGACACCTCGTCCTCGGCAACGAAGTGCCCGGCGTGGTCGACGCGTCCACCAGTGCCAAGGGTGCCCTCGCCGGCTTCGCGGTCGCGCGGGCATGGCGCGGTGCTCCTCGTCCGGCCCTGGCCGACGACCTGCTCCCGGAGCGGGCCCTCGCCGGCGACCCGCTCGCCCGGTCCGCCCTCGTGCAGCGCATCTACGTGCCGCTCAAGGACCAGTCGACGGAGCTCCTGCAGACGCTCTGGTGCTACCTCGACACCGGCCGGTCGCTCGAGGCCACGGCGCGCGAGCTGTTCGTGCACCCGAACACGGTGCGCTACCGGCTCCGCCGCGTGGCGGACATCATCGGGTGGGACGCCACGCACGCGCGGGACGCCCTCATCGTGCAGTCGGCGCTCATCCTCGGCGCCATGTCCGAGTCGACCGCCGGGCGACGTCGCATCCCGCACCGCCGGTGAGCGACGTCGTATGCCGCATCGTCGCTAGGAAATGCACAATGTCGAGCGGTCATCGCTGTGGGAAGCCCACACGGGTGCGGCGCAGGCCGACGGGCAGGATTGTCCGGTGATCGTCGTCGTCGCGCCCGGACAGGGCTCCCAGACCCCCGGCTTCCTCGCCCCCTGGCTCGAGGACGCCACCGTCCGTGACCGCGTGGGGGCGTGGTCCGAGGCCATCGGCGTCGACCTCGCCGCCCACGGCACGGAGTCCGACGCCGAGACCATCAAGGACACGGCGCTCGCGCAGCCGCTCATCGTCGCCGCCGGTCTCATCACGGCCGACGCCCTGCTCGCCGACGGCCGCCGTGCCCTCGTGGGCGGGGTCGCCGGCCACTCGGTCGGCGAGTTCACCGCCGCCGGGGTCGCCGGGATCCTCGAGCCGACCGACGCCGTCGCCCTCGTCGCCGAACGCGGCCGGGCGATGGCGGACGCCGCCGCGCTCGAGCCCACGTCGATGGCCGCCGTCCTCGGTGGGGACGCCGATGCCGTCGCCGCCGCGCTCGAGGCGAACGGCCTCGTCCCCGCGAACCACAACGGCGGCGGTCAGACCGTCGTCGCCGGACCCGCCGACGCGATCGCCGCCCTCGCCGCCGACCCGCCCGCGAAGGCCCGCGTGATCCCCCTCGCCGTGGCCGGTGCGTTCCACACCCGGTACATGGCGTCCGCCGTCGAGCGTGTCGCCCCGGTCGCCGCCGCCGCGACCGTGCAGGACCCGTCGCTGCCGATCTGGACGAACGCCGACGGTTCCCGTGTCGACGACGGTCGTCGCTTCGTCGACCTCATGGTCCAGCAGATCCAGAGCCCCGTGCACTGGGACGCCGTGATGGAGTCCTTCGCGGCCGCCGGTGTCACGGGCATCATCGAACTCGCACCCGCCGGTGCCCTCGTCGGCCTGGCGAAGCGCGGTCTGCGCGGGACGCCGACCGTCGCGATCAAGACCCCCGACGACCTGCCCGCAGCGATCGACCTGCTGCAGAGCGCGGGCCAGGAAGCAGACGCAACCGCATGACCGACGCCCCCATCCCGACCACCGCGACCGAGGGGACGGAGCCGACCCGCGCCTCCCGTCCGCTGCTGCAGCAGCGTCGCGGCCACGAGTTCACCCGCATCCTCGCCTTCGGCGCCGCCCGCGGTGAGAACGCCGTGCCGAACGACGACCTCGTCGGGCCGATCGACTCCTCCGACGAGTGGATCCGCCAGCGCACCGGGATCATCACCCGCATGCGCGCCGGCAAGGACGTCGAAGCGGTCGACCTCGCCGAGGCCGCCGCGCTCGACGCGATCGCCAAGGCCGGCCTGACGCCGGACCAGATCGGCGTCGTGCTCGTGAGCACCGTGACCCACACCGTCGCCACGCCGTCGATGGCCTCGCTGCTCGCCGAGCGCATCGGTGCCGCGCCCGCCGCGGCCTACGACATCAGCGCCGCGTGCGCCGGGTACGCGTACGGCATCGCCCAGGCGGACTCGTTCGTGAAGTCCGGCATCGCCGACCACGTGCTGGTCGTCGGTGCCGAGAAGCTCAGCGACATCGTCGACCCGACCGACCGCTCGATCTCGTTCCTGCTCGGCGACGGTGCCGGAGCGGCGATCGTCGGCCCGAGCGACTTCCCCGGGATCGCCCCGACGATCTGGGGCTCCGACGGGTCGAAGTGGGACGCGATCGGCATGACCTCGACCTACAACGAGTGGGAAGCGGGGGCCGCGCGGCCGACGATACGGCAGGCCGGTCAGACCGTGTTCCGCTGGGCCGTCTGGGAGATGGTCAAGGTCGCCCGTGAGGCGCTCGAGTCCGCCGGAATCCAGCCGTCCGACCTCGCCGCGTTCGTGCCGCACCAGGCGAACATCCGCATCATCGACGAGTTCGCCAAGCAGCTCGGCCTGCCCGAGTCCGTCGTGATCGCGCGCGACATCACCACCACCGGCAACACCTCCGCGGCGAGCATCCCGCTCGCCACGCACCGCCTGCTCGAGGAGAACCCCGAGCTCTCCGGCGGCCTCGCCCTGCAGATCGGCTTCGGCGCCGGCCTCGTCTTCGGCGCCCAGGTCGTCGTCCTCCCCTAGCCCATCCCGGCCACGCACCCGCGCGGCCACCCTCCGACGAGCCTCCGGGCGCGCGACCGCTGCGTGCCCTAGGCTGGTCCACGGTCAAACGACACCCCCTCAAGGAGAATCCCCATGGCCCTGTCCAACGAAGAAGTCCTCGCCGGCCTGGCCGAGCTGATCAACGACGAGACCGGCATCGCGACCGACACCGTCGCGGCCGACAAGTCGTTCACCGACGACCTCGACATCGACTCGATCTCGATGATGACCATCGTCGTCAACGCCGAAGAGAAGTTCGACGTCAAGATCCCCGACGAAGAGGTCAAGAACCTCAAGACCGTCGGCGACGCCGTCGACTACATCGTCAAGGCCCAGGCCTGACGCGAGCTTCCTGAGCGCCGCGGCCCCGGCGGACCGACCGCGGGCCGCGGCGCTCATCTCGTCCACCGGACCGACACACGTCGGTCCACACAGGTCCGGCGTTCGTCGGGCCGCACCGGTCCGGCGTTCGTCGGCCCGCCCCGGCTCCGTCCGGCACCGCCACGAGCGGTCGGACGTCCTCACGAAAGAACACGTCGTTCCATGACCAACAAGACCGTCGTCGTCACCGGGATCGGTGCGATCACGCCCCTCGCCGCGACCGCCCCGGACACGTGGGACGCGCTGCTCGCCGGCACGTCCGGCATCACCCGCATCGAGGACCCGCGCTACGCCGAGCTCGAGCTCCCCGTCGAGTTCGCCGGCCAGGCGCGCCGGTTCCTCACCGACCAGCTCACCCGCCCCGAGTCGAAGCGCCTCGACCCCTCGTCGCAGCTGTCGCTCGTCGCCGCGCGCGAGGCCTGGGCCGACGCCGGCATCGACGCCGAGACCGTCGTCCCCGAGCGCCTCATCGTCGACTGGGCCACCGGCATCGGCGGCGTCAACACCCTGCTCGACGCGTGGGACACCCTGCGCGAGAAGGGTCCCCGTCGCGTCCTGCCGATGACGGTCCCGATGCTCATGGCGAACGGCCCGGCCGCCGCCATCGAGATGGAGTTCGGCGCCCGCGGCGGCGCCCGCACCTACCTCTCGGCGTGCGCGTCCTCGACCGAGTCCCTCGCCGAGGCCTACCGCCACGTCGCCACCGGCGAGGCCGACATCGTCATCACCGGCGGTGCCGAGGCCGCCCTGCACCCGCTGCCCCTCGCGGCGTTCGCGTCGATGCAGGCGCTCTCCCGCCGCAACGACTCCCCCCAGACCGCCTCGCGTCCGTACGACGTCACGCGCGACGGCTTCGTGCTCGCGGACGGCGCCGCGGCGCTCATCCTCGAGACCAAGGAGCACGCCGAGGCCCGCGGGGCGACGATCTACGCCGAGGTCGCCGGCGCCGGCATCACCTCGGACGCGTTCCACATCACCGCGCCGGACCCCGAGGGCAGTGCTGCCGCCCGCGCCGTCCTGCAGGCGCTCGAGCACGCCGGTGCCGCGCGCGAGGACGTCGTGCACGTCAACGCGCACGCCACCTCGACCCCGGTGGGCGACGTCGCCGAGTACCACGCCATGCGCCGCGTGTTCGGCGACCACCTCGACAACGTCGTGGTGTCCGCCACGAAGGCGTCGACGGGGCACCTCCTCGGTGGTGCCGGTGCGATCGAGGCCGCGTTCACGGCCCTCGCGCTGCACAACCGCGTCGCGCCGCCGACGATCAACCTCACCCAGCAGGACCCGGAGATCGTGATGGACGTCGCCACGGCGCCGCGCGAGCTCCCGCAGGGCGACCTGCTCGCGGTGAGCAACTCGTTCGGGTTCGGTGGGCACAACGCCGTGGTCGCGTTCCGGAGCGTCTGAGTCCGGTCCGTCGGGCCCGTCCGTCGGGTCCGTCCGTCGTGTCCGTCGGGTCCGTCCGTCGGTCCTGGAGGCCCGTCCCGCGTCGTCGGGGCGGGCCTCCGTCCGTCCCTGGCCCGGTCCACCGCCGCGAAAGCGACAGTCTGGCGGCTCGCCCCCACGTCGCTGCCGCCGAAGCGACGGTCTGCCGCCGCAACGGGGCGGCAGACCGTCGCTTTCGCGAAGCGGCGCCGGCCGCCCCGGCAGCGGCTACGTCACGTCGGAGGGCGCGACCCGCGGCCGGACGCACGAACGCCGCCCCGAGGGGCGGCGTCCGTGACGGAGGATCGGGCGCGACTCAGCCGACGCGGTGCAGCCAGACGACCGGGTTGCCCTCGGCGGCGTGGCGGAACGGTTCGAGTTCGTCGTCCCACGCCTGACCCAGGGCGAGTCGGAGCTCGCGATGGAGTTCGAGGGCGTTGCTCCCCGCCACCTCCATCGCGTAGCGGACGCGGTCCTCGGGGACGACCATGTTGCCGGTGACGTCGGTCTGCGCGTAGAACACCCCGAGGTCGGGCGTGTGCATCCAGCGGCCGCCGTCCGACTCGGAGGTGGGTTCTTCGGTGACCTCGTACCGGAGGTGCTCCCAGCCGCGCAGGGCCGAGGCGATCGCCGCACCCGTACCGACGGAACCGGTCCAGGTGAACTCGGTCCGACGGGCGCCGTCCTGTGCGGGCTGGTCGAGCCACGAGAAGTTCACGGCACGGCTCATGGCGCGACCTGCCGCCCATTCGACGTGCGGGCAGAGCGCGCGTGGTGAGGAGTGCACGTAGAGCACCCCGGTGGTCGTTCCGTTCACGATTCCTCCGATTCGTCAGGTGCGACTTCCCCATCGACCTGAACTGGAGGTTCTCGTTTCGGAACCATCGATATCCGATTGTGATGTCCTTGCGGACACGCCCATTATGCAGGCTGCGCGCTGGGAACACCAGGCACCGCGACAGAGTCAGTGGAAGACGTGCCCCGACGCGTCGAGCGGGTGCCGCTCCCCCGCGGTGAGCGGCACCGGGATCCGGTTTTCGCCGGGCGGGATCGGGCAGGCGAACTGGTACGAGAACGCGCACGGCGGCAGGACGAGGAAGTTCCAGTCCAGCTCGACGTCGGCAGCGACACCGGGGTCGTCGAGGTACAGGAACCGGCCCATCGAGTAGGTGCTGCCGGGATCGTCCTCGAGCAGGGCACTCGTGGCGTCCTGCACGATGAGCTGCAGCCGTGCGGCGCCTCGGAAGGCCGCGGAGCGGACCGCCACCAACCGGACGGCCGATCCGCCCAGGGTGGTCTCGACGTGTCCGGCGACCTCGAGCGGATCGCCGGCTGCGTCGACGACGCTCGCCGCGCCTCCTGGGACACCCGGCGTGTACCTGCCGGACGTGACCCACGCGGCGGAGTGGTCGAACCGGGCGATGCGTGCGAAGCGGGCGATCGCATCGGACGCCGGGTCCCACACGCGCAGCGTGCCACGGGAGACGGACCCGGCGAGGCTGTCCGGGAAGGTGACGACCGACGGGACGACCGCCTCGTCGCCGGCGACGAGCACGGTGCCGTCCACCGGGTCGCCGTCGACGACCACCCCGTCACCCGCGTCGGCGGTGACCGTGAGGCCGCCGGGTGCCGGTGCCCACTGCCCCGGGACGGGCCACACGGGCTGGGCGTGGTCGACACGCTGGGCGTTCACGAGCGCGAGCGGACCCCGAGCGCTGGTCGCCCAGCGATCACGGTCGGCGACGTGCTCGTCGAAGGCGGTCACGACTGCTCTTGGCGGGGGTAGATGACCTTCTGGACGATGATGATCACCGACGCGGCGACCGGCAGGGCCACGAGTGCGCCGAGCACCCCGCCGATGGTCCCGCCAGCGACCGCTGCGATGACGACGAGGGCGCCGGGGACCTGCACGGCACGCGACATGATCCGCGGCGAGATCACGTACGCCTCGACCTGCATGTACACGAGGTAGTAGATCGCGGCGGCGAGGGCCGTCGCGGGCGAAGCGAACAGGCACAGCAGCGAGATGACGATGGCCGACGCGAGCGTGCCCACGAGCGGGATGAGCGACCCGAGGAACGCGAACGAGGCCAGCAGCACGGGCAGCGGAGCACCGATGATGAGCAGGAACACCAGGCTGAGGATGCCGTTGATGAGCGCCTGGGAGATCTGCCCGACGACGTAGCGGCCGACCGCCTGGGTGATCTGCTCGCTGACGTCGATGAAGTTCTCGCGACGGGACGCCGGGACGAAGCGGTAGGTCATCGACTTCATGCCGCGCATCGACGCGAGGAAGTAGAGCATCAGGATGATGACGATGACGGCGCCCGTGAGACCGGTCAGGATCCCGCTGCCGACCGCGAGGATCCCGCCGCCGAGGCTCAGCAGGTTGCCGGGGTTCTCGACGAAGGACTGCACGGACTGCAACGCGTGGTCGATGTCGAACGACCCGGACAGTTGGTCCGAGAGGTTCTGCACCCACTCCTGCCTCGAGATGTCCTGCACGATGTCGGGGAAGTTCTGGATGAGGTTCGTCGCCTGCTGGACGAGGATCGGCACGACCGCGAACACCACCCCGGCGAACGCGGCGAGGACCCCGACGACCACGACGGTGATGGCCACCCAGCGCGGCACGAACCGTTCGAGGAAGGACACCAGCGGGTCGATGCCGAGCGCCAGGAACAGCGCGACGCCGACGTAGACGAGCACGGTGGAGAGCTCGTTGACGATAGCCCCCGCGACGACGGCGACGAGCACGCCGAGCGCACCCATGAAGCCGATCCGGAAGGCGTTCACGCGCACGCCGGTGCCACCACGGGTCACCTCGAACGTCACGTTGGGCGTCGGGCTGTGGTCGTCCTGTTGCTGCTGCGTGTCGCGCTTCCTCGGGAGGTGCACGCGGGGCGGGTGCGGTCGCTTGCTGTTGCTCGAACCCGCGTCGGCTTTTGACATGTAGGGCGGGCGGGACTTGAACCCGCGAATCGTTCGGTTATGAGCCGACTGCCTTGACCAGCTTGGCTACCGCCCCGTGCCGGGGACCGTCAGGCCACCGGTTCCCCACGATACAGCGACTCGAACGTCGAGAGCGTGCGGTTGATGTCGTGCGCCTCGATCATCGCCAGGCTGCGGTCGCGCATCGTGACGTAGTCCTCGTCCGACGCGGTCAGCACCGCCGTGAGCTTCGCCGCGAGGTCGTGCTCGTCGCCGGGGGTGAACAGGTACCCGTTGCCGTCGATGAGGTGCGGGAGCGCCATCGAGTCCGCCGCGACGACGGGGAGGCCGGAGGCCATGCCCTCGAGCGAGGCGATGCTCTGCAGCTCGGCGGTGGAGGGCATCGCGAACACGGTCGAGTTGGTGAGCGCCTGCTGCTTGACCTCGTCCGAGACGAAGCCGAGGAACCGGACGCGGTCCTCGAGCCCGAGCTCCTTCGCCTGCTGCCGGAGCTTGGGGATCATCTCGCCGTCGCCGACGATCGTCAGCGTGGCTCCGAGCTCGGACGGCAGCAGCGCGAGGGCCTTCACGAGGACGTCGAGGTTCTTCTCGGGTGCGACCCGACCGACGAAGACGATGTCGTTGCCCGCAGGCCGCCCCTCGCGTGCGACGTACCGGGTGGCGTCGATCCCACACGAGATCGCCAGGACCCGCTGCCCGGCGATGGCCCGGCGCAGGTAGTCGGCGGCGAGGTTCGTCGGGGTCGTGATCGCGTCGGCGAGCCGGTAGGTCTTGGCGGCGTCGTTCCAGGCGATCTTCACGGCGATCGGCACCGTGCGCTTGCCGAACGGCGTGTACTCGAGGAGGTTCTCGGGCATGAAGTGGTTCGTGGCGATCACCCGGATGCCGCGCGCGTGCGCCTCGGGCACCATGCCCCGGCCGACGACGACGTGCGACTGGATGTGCAGGACGTCGGGCTGGAACGCGTCGAGGATCGGGGCGGTCCACTTCTTCACGCTCCACGGCCACACGAAGCGCAGCCACGCGTGCAGCGGCCACTTGTAGGACTTCAGGCGGTGCACGACGAGGGTCACGCCGTGGAGCTCCTCGTCGAAGGTGCCGTAGTGGCGGCTCGCCGCCGGGGCGACGATCTGGACCTCGTGCCCGCGCTCGGCCAGGCCGACGGCGAGCTGCTCGGCGAAGGTCGCGGCTCCGTTGACGTCGGGGGCGAAGGTGTCCGCTGCGATGAGGACGCGCAGCGGTCGTCGACCGCCCGTCGCACCCGTCGGTCCGGCGGTGGCGGTGGTGGCGTCGTCTGACACGGCTGGCGTCGTCCTCTCGTGGGCGATTGCTGGTCGTTCGACGACGCTACCGCACGCCGCTCGGGCAGCGCGTCCGCCTCGCGGTGGACTCCGTCACCCCACGGGACGACGGCTCAGGAGCGGGTCTGCGGGTGGTGCTTGGCGAGGAGGAACACCCCGGTGATCGCGATCGCGGCGGCGACGACGAAGCCGAAGACGGCGAAGACCGGAGCACCGGTGGCCTCGCCGAGGACGATCACCCCGATGCCGACGGCGACGATCGGGTCGATGACCGTCAGACCGGCGATGACGAGGTCGGCCGACCCGCTCGAGTACGCGTTCTGCACGAAGTACCCGCCCAGCGAGGCGGCGACGACCACCCCGACGATCGCGAGCACGGTCAGCCAGTCGAACGTGCCGTTCACGAACCGGTTGAGCACGACCTTGGCCAGCGTCGCGACGAACCCGTAGAGGACGCCGGCGCCGACGATGTAGTACAGCGCGTTCTTGTGCTTCGCGACGAGGCGGAACGACACCAGCACGAGCACCAGCACGACGGCCAGGATCACGAGCACGGTGACGAGCTGTCGGCTCGTGATCGCGCTCTCGTGCCCGACGAAGGCCGCGATGCCGACGAAGATGCCGACGCCGACGATGCACGTCCAGACCGCTCGCCGTGCCCGACGGCCGAGCGGCACCCCGGAGGACCGCGACGAGAACCAGGTCGTGATCACGAGGGCCACGGCGCCGAGCGGCTGCACGACGATGAGCGGCGCGTACGTGATGCTCACCAGCTGCAGGACCACGGCGATGCCGAGCATGAGCGTGCCGAGCACCCAGTAGCCACTCGAGACCAGCCCGACGACGTGCCGGACGCTGAGTCCCTTCGACTGCCGACCGAGCCGCGCTTCCACCCGCTGCACCCCGCGGCTCTGGAACTGCGCCCCCAGTGAGAGGAAGACCGCCCCGATGAGCGCGACGGGGATCATGAGCGCCTGGAACGGCGTGAGGTTCACCGCGTCGGGCAGCTGGAGGTCCGTCGTCACGCGTCGAGGCTACCGTTCCCCGCCGGATAACCTGGGTGAATGGCCGTTCTCCCGATCCGCATCACCGGCGAACCCGTCCTGCACGAGCGTGCAGCCGAGGTCACCGACTTCGACGACGACCTGCGATCGCTGGTCGCCGACATGTTCGAGACGATGGACCTCGCACCCGGGGTCGGACTGGCCGGCCCGCAGGTCGGCGTCGGCAAGCGGCTGTTCGTGTACTCATGGACCGATGATGACGAGGTCCTGCACCGCGGCGTCGCGGTGAACCCCGTCCTGTGGACGACCCCCGCCGTTCCCGAGGCTGTGGAGGAACTCGACGAGGACGAGGAGTCCGAGGGCTGCCTCTCGGTCCCGGGCGAACGGTTCCCGCTCCGCCGCTCCGAGGGCGCGCTGCTCCGTGCCGTCGACGAGCACGGCACGCCGTTCGAGGTCGAGGCCCACGGCTGGCTCGCCCGCATCTTCCAGCACGAGTACGACCACCTCGACGGGTACCTCTACGCGGACCGGCTCGTGCACCCGTACGGCAAGCAGGTCGCGAAGGCCATCAGGAAGAACAGCTGGGGCGGCCCGGGCAAGTCCTGGCTGCCGGGGCGCGACCACCCCGAGGGCTGACGGCGCTCGTCTCGTCGGCCCGGGTCCGGTCGACGGCCGACCGCGTCGGCCCGGCGCCGATCAGCAGGGCCCAGGAGGCGCGGCTCACCCCCGCCAGGCAGCGATCGCGTCCCGCAGGTGCTCGGTCTCCGGATGCCCCGGGCAGTACTCGAGCAGACCGGCCGCGACGTGCGCCTCGGCCGACGAGTCGACGGAGGCCGCCCACGGCCCGGTCCCCCGCACCGCGCAGGTGGTCGCGAGTTCCTCGAGCGTGGCGTCCCCCTCGGCGGCGTCGACCGCGGAGCGCTGCTGCGTCGACATCTCGGTGCCGGTGATCCGCTGCGCCCGGCAGTCGGTGCGCTCGTCGTCCCACACGGCGGAGTAGGTCGTGTACGTCTCGGAGCGGTCCGACGTCCCCACGTCGCAGACGAACGCGAAGACGATCGGTGCCGTGCCGGACACCGCGACGCCCGAGGTGGCGGTGGTGTCGAGCGAGTCGCCCGGCTCGGACTCCGCGCCGGTCGTGCACCCCACGAGGCCGATCGCCGCGGCCGCGACGACGCCCGCGGCGAGGGCTCGGCGCACGGTGATCACCTGTGAACGCTAACAGCTTCCGGCCATGCGTCCGCTGCGAGCTCCGACGCCACGCAAAAGGCCCCCACCCGAAGGTGGGGGCCGTGCTGCTCCCCGAGTTGGACTCGAACCAACAACCTGCCGGTTAACAGCCGGCTGCTCTGCCAATTGAGCTATCGAGGATCACTGTCCGCTGGCGAATGTCGTGCGAACAACGGGTAACAGCATAGCAGCACCCGGGAGCGACCCCGCGCATCCGCCACGCATCCCGGGCGTGCCGCGCTCAGTACCCCGCGACCGGGTCCACCACGCCGACGAAGCCCTCGCCTGCTCCGCCGAGGAACGCCACGGTGTTCACCCGCACGCGTTCGGCCAGCAGCGGTGCCACCATCTCCGGCGTGTCGGCCTGGTGCGGCGTGATGATCGCGCCCGACTCGTCCCAGAGCGGGTGTCCGTCCGGCAACGGCTCCGGGTCGGTGACGTCGAGTCCGGCCGCCGCGATCGCACCGCTGCGCAGCGCGTCCACGAGCGCGGAGGTGTCGACCAGTCCCCCACGGGCGATGTTCACCAGCCGTGCCGACGGCTTCATGATCGCGAACTGCGTGGGCCCGAACAGCTTCGCGGTCCCCGAGGTCATCGCCGCGGCGATCATGACCACGTCGGCATCGGGCAGGACGTCGTCGAGCTGGTCGGTCGTGACGGTCCGGTCCGCCCCGGGAACCGGCGAGGACGACCGGCGCACCACGGTGACCGAGACCTCGAACGGCGCGAGCAGGCGGATGTACTCCAGCGCGATGCCACCGGCGCCGATGACGACCACGTTCCGGCCGTAGAGCGAGACACCCTCGGGCTCGGTCGCCCACGACCGCGCCCGGGCGCGCTTCTGCAGCACCCGCAGCGTCCCGAGCGTCAGCGCGAGGGCGTGCTCGGCGACGGGTTCGGCGTACGCGCCCTTGGCCGAGGTGAACAGCACCCGGTCGCCGTACTCGGCGATCAGCGAGGCGAAGGCGTCGACACCGGCGAACGGCAGCTGGACCCAGCCGATGGACGGTGCGGCGTCGAGCGCCTCGGCGAGTCCCGCGGGATCGCGAGGGTCGAGCCACACGAGTCCGGCGGTGTCCGCCCCGAGCGACGCGGTCCCACCGGCTGCGGCGACGGCGTCCTCGTGGAGGGCGGTGCCGTCCCCGGCGGGCAGGATCGCGATCGGTCCGGCGGTCGGCGGGGCGACCGGCAGTTCGGCACCCGCGTCGGTCACCACGGCTCGGTGCCCGCGCACCCCCGACGACGACGACGACGTACCCGCGCTCATGCGTTCTCCTGCCGCTCCGCGCGCGGACCGGTGCCGGCGGCGACCGGCCGACGCGGCGCCGAGGACCGACGGGGCGCGGCCGACGCCGGCTGCCGACGCTTCACCGGACGGGCCGCCGTCGACGCGAGCGTCTTGACGTAGGGGTCGACGGGGTTGTCGAGGACCTCGTCGAAGGTGCCGAGACCGACGAGCCGGCTCTCGGCCATGATCGCCACCCGGTCGGCGAGTGCCCGGGCCTCGCGCAGGTCGCTCGACACCACGACCGCCGAGAACTGCCGGTTCCGCTGCAGGGTCGCCAGCGCCTCGAGCACCGACTGCCGCACGAGCACGTCGACGCCGCGGGCGGGTTCGTCGGCGACGAGCAGCTGGGGCTCGAGCACGAGCGCCTTCGCGAGGGCGACGCGCTGCCGCTGCCCGCTCGAGAGCTCCCACGTGTTGAGCCGCATCACCCCGAGCGGCAGGTGCACGGCGTCGACCAGGCGGGCGACGATGAGGCCGGCCTCCTTGCGGTCGAACCGGCGGTCACGGGCGTAGATCGGTTCCGCGATGGCCTCGCCGACGGTGAGGTCCGGGCTGAGCCGGTCCGCGCCGTCCTGCGGCAGGTAACCGATGCGGCCGCTGAGCCGCTCGAGCTTGCGGGACGTCGGTCGGAGCCCGCGCGTCTTCTGCCCGAGCACCGTGAGTTCGCCCCCGACGATGTGCCGACGGTGGGCGCCGTCGCCCTCGCCGGTGGTGCCGAGCTGGCCGGCGATCGCCGCGGCGAACGTCGACTTGCCGGACCCGGACTCGCCGAGCACGGCCAGGATCTCCCCCTGACGGACCGTGAGGCTCACGCCGTCGACGGCCCGGATCGCATCCGTCCCCCGTCCGCTCCGGTACTCGATCGACACGTCGTCCGCGACGACCGCCGGTCCGTTGACCGCGATCATGGGTCCCCTTCCACGCCGCCCCCTGGCGGCGGTTCGCGACGGACCGGGCTGCACCGACCGTCGTGCGTGTTGCGGTGGAGGTGACCGCCCAGGAGGCGCGGCGTGCGTCGTCGACGTCAGCCGCGCCTCCGGGGATGGTCGCGTCGGGTCAGGACCCGGCGTTCTCCAGTTCCACAAGCGTACGCCGTCGCTCCGCCTGTTCCGCCGGATCCGGCACCGGGAGTGACGCCAGGAGACGCTGCGTGTACGGGTGCTGCGGCGAGCCGAGGACCTCGGCCGTGGTGCCCGTCTCGACCAGGTCGCCGCGGTAGAGCACGGCGATCCGGTCGGAGAGCGCGCCGACCACGGCGAGGTCGTGGCTGATGAACAGCGACGCGAACCCGAGGTCCTGCTGCAGCTCGAGGAACAGCTCGAGCACGCGCGCCTGGACGGACACGTCGAGCGCACTCGTCGGTTCGTCGGCGATGAGGAGCTTCGGTCGAAGCGCGAGCGACCGCGCGAGTGACGCACGCTGCCGCTGCCCGCCGGACAGCTCGTGCGGGTACCGGTCGCCGTAGGCCGCCGGGAGCTGCACGGCCTCGAGCAGTTCGCCGACACGCTTCCGGGCGGCACGCGGGCTCGACACCTCGCCGTGCACGACGAGCGGTTCGGCGACGCACTCCGAGATCGTGAGCAGCGGGTTGAACGAGGTCGCCGGGTCCTGGAAGACGAACCCGATGTCCTTGCGGTGCCGCTTGAAGTCGCGTTCGCGGTACCCGAGCATCTCGGTGCCGAGCACCTCGAGCGAGCCGCCGGTGATCTTCGTCAGGCCGGCGATCGCGCGGCCGATGGTCGTCTTGCCGGAGCCGGACTCCCCCACGAGGCCGAGGACCTCGCCGGGACGGATGTCGAGGTCGACGCCCTTGACCGCCTTGAACGCGTGCGACCCGAGCCGGCCCGGGTACTCGATCTCGAGCCCGCGTGCGCGGACGAGCGGCTCGACGTCGTCACTGATCGCGGCACGGCGGGCGACCCCGGTGGAGGCCTCGAGCCGGGGCACGGCGGCGAGCAGGCGCTTCGTGTAGTCGGCCTGCGGCGCCGCGAACAGCTCAGCGACCGGGGCCTCTTCGACGACCTCGCCCTGGTACATCACGGCGACGCGGTCGGCCAGGTCGGCGACGACGCCCATGTTGTGCGTGATGATGACGATCGCCGCGCCGAACTCGTCGCGGCACCGGCGGAGCAGGTCGAGGATCTCCGCCTGGACCGTCACGTCGAGGGCGGTGGTCGGCTCGTCGGCGATGATCACCGACGGTTCGAGGGCGAGCGCGCTCGCGATGACGACGCGCTGCTTCTGGCCGCCGGAGAACTGGTGCGGGTAGTGGTCGACCCGGGTCTCGGGATCGGGGATGCCGACGCGGCGGAGGTAGTCGATCGCCTTCGCGCGGGCCTCCTTCGCGGAGACGCCGCCGTGGGCCCGGAGCCCCTCGGCGATCTGCCACCCGACCGTGAAGACCGGGTTCAGCGCCGTGGAGGGTTCCTGGAACACCATCGCGCCCGCGGTGCCGCGCAGGCTCCGGAGCTTCTGCGCGCCGACCGTCACGACGTCCGTGCCGTCGAGGAACACCGCACCGCCGAGCGTCGCCGTCTCCGGCATGAGGCGCAGGATGCTCCGCGCCGTGACGGACTTGCCCGAGCCGGACTCGCCGACGAGGGCGAGGACCTCGCCGGGGCGGACGTCGATGCTGACGCCCTTGACCGCGTCGACGGCACCGCCGTCGGTCGCGAAGGTGACGGTCAGGTCGTCGACGACGACGACCGGTTCCGTCGTGGTGTCGCCGGCCTGGAGGCGCGTGGAGGCGCGGGACTGGTCGGTCGCGCGGGACTGGTTGGTCGCGTCCGTCATGCGGTCGCCCCTTCCGTGCTGGCCGTCTGCTTGCGGGACACCAGCTGCTTGAGCCGGCGTCGCGCACGCAGACGCGGGTCGGAGATGTCGTTGAGGCTCTCGCCGATGAACGTCACGCCGAGGACGAGCACCACGATCGCGACACCCGGGAAGACGCCGGTCCACCAGACGCCGCTCGCGACGTCGGACAGCGCACGGCTGAGGTCGTAGCCCCACTCCGCGCCGCTGGTCGGGCCGATGCCGAAGCCCAGGAACCCGAGGCCCGCGAGCGTCAGGATAGCGTCGCTCGCGTTCAGCGTGAGGATCAGCGGGAGGGATCGCGTCGAGTTCCGGAGGACGTGCCGGGTCATGATGCGCCACGGGTTCGTGCCCATCACCCGCGCGGACTCGACGAACGCCTCGTTCTTGAGCCGCACGGCCTCGGCGCGGACGACCCGGAAGTACTGCGGGACGTACACGACCGTGATCGAGATCGCCGCGGCGATGATGCCGCCCGAGTAGCTCGAGTTGCCGCCGGAGATGACGATCGACACCACGATGGCGAGGAGCAGGGACGGGAACGCGTAGATCGCGTCCGCCACGACGACGAGGATCCGGTCGAGCCAGCCGCCGATGTAGCCGGAGACCATGCCGAGCAGCACGCCGATGATGATCGACACGACGACGGCGACGATGACCACGAGCACCGCGGTCCGGGCGCCGTAGACGACGCGGCTGAAGACGTCGAAGCCGCCGACGGTCGTGCCCCAGATGTGCGTGGCGCTCGGTGCACCGGTGCGCGGGAAGCTCTGCCCGTCGGCGCCCTGCAGCTGGCCGAAGCCGTACGGGGCGATGAGCGGCGCGGCGATCGCGACGATGAGGTACAGCGCGCAGATGACCACGCCGGTGATGAGCATGGCGCGCTGCCAGCCCGTGCTCCGACGGAGCTGCAGCACGACGGGCAGCCGCTTCCAGAGCGGCTCGTGGCGGTCGACGAGGGAGGTGTCAGCCATCTCTAGAACCTCACTCTCGGGTCGATGAGGGCCGCGACGACGTCCACGATGAAGTTCGTCACCGCGACGATCACCGCGAGCATCGCGACGATGCCCTGGACCGCGACGAAGTCGCGGGCCGACAGGTACTGGTTGAGCTCGAAGCCGAGCCCGCGCCACCCGAAGGTGGTCTCGGTGAGGACGGAACCGCCCAGGAGCATGGCGATCTGGAGTCCCATCACCGTGATGATCGGCACGAGGGCGGGACGGAACGCGTGCGTGCGGACGAGCCGCGCCTCCCGAACGCCGCGCGAGCGGGCCGCGTCGACGTACTCGGAACCGAGCGTCCCGATCATGTTCGCGCGCACCAGGCGCAGGAAGATGCCGGCGGTGAGGAGCCCCAGGGTCAGTGCCGGCAGGACGGCGTGCGCCAGCACGTCCCCGATGATCTGGGCGTTGCCGGTGCGCAGGGCGTCGATGAGGTAGATGCCCGTCGCGCCCTGGATGTTGTCGAGGACGAGCGACACCCGCGTGGACGCGCGGTCGCCGAGCGGGAGCCAGCCGAGCCACACCGAGAAGACGAGCTTGAGCAGCAGGCCGCCGAAGAACACCGGCGTCGCGTAGGTGAGGATCGCGAGTGCGCGGAACAGGACGTCCGGCCACTTGTCGCGCATGTACGCGGCGAGCATGCCGAGCGGGATGCCGAGCAGCAGCGCGACGATGAGCGCGTAGAAGACGAGCTCGGCGGTCGCGCCGCCGTACGTGACGATGATCTCGGTGATCGGCCGGTTGTCGGTGGCCGTCGTGCCGAAGTCGCCGCGGACGATGTTGCCGAGGTACTCGATGTACTGGACGAAGACCGGGCGGTCGTAGCCCGCGGCGTGCAGGCGTTCCTGCAGCTGGGACGGCGTGAGTCGGCCGCCGACCGATGCGGTGATCGGGTTCCCGATGACGCGCATCAGGAAGAACACGAGCGTCACCAGGATGAAGACGGTCGGGAAGATGAGGAGGAACCGGACGAGGACGTACCGGCCGAGTCCGCCGCCGCTGCTCTTGGCACTGCGCTGTGCCTCGGGCTTGGTGGGGTCGGTGGCCAGTTCCGAGCTCGCCTCTGGGGTGCTGAGGGTCACGGGGACGGGTGCCTTTCGGTGCCGTGGGGGACGCGGTCACGGGGGCGCTCCTCGTGAGAGCGCCCCCGTGGACCGGAACCGGGCTTACTTGGAGAGGGTCGCGTACCGGAACTTGTACGAGGAGTCGAGGGTCAGGCCCTTGACATCCTTGGCCGCGACGGCGACCGACTTGCCCTGCAGCAGCGGCAGTGTCGAGATCTGCGTCGCCTCACGCTCCTGCGCCTGCTCGATGAGGTCCGCGCGCTTGTCCTTGTCGGACTCCTGCTGCTCCTCGGAGATGAGCTGCTGGATCGTCGGGTCGTCGTAGTGGTTCTGCACGAAGTTGTCCTTCGTGAAGAACGGCGACAGGTAGTTGTCGGCGTCCGAGAAGTCCGGGAACCAGCCGAGCTGGTACACCGGGTAGGCGTCCTTCGTGCGCTCCTGTGCGTAGGTCGTGTAGACCGTCGACTGGATGTTCACGGTGAACAGGCCGGAGTTCTCGAGCTGGGTCTTGAGCTCGGCGTACTCGTCGTCCGACGTCGAACCGTAGTGGTCCGGTGCGTACTGGATGTCGAGCTGCACCTTGCCGGTGACGCCCGCCTTCGACAGGGTCTCCTTCGCCTTGTCGACGTCCGCGCCGCCGTCGCCGTCGCCGTAGAGCTCCTCGAAGGGCTTCGCGGCACCGGTGAGGCCGTCCGGCACCATCGAGTAGAGCGGCGAGTAGGTGTCGTTGTAGACGTCCTTGGCGAGCTTCTCGCGGTCGACGACGTCCGCCACGGCCTGGCGCACGGCCAGGGCCTTCGTCTCGTCGGCGTCCGACTGCTTCGCGCCGAACGGCTGCGTGTTGAAGTTGAAGACCAGGTAGCGGATCTCACCGCCGGGGCCATCGGTGACCTTCACCTTGTCGTCCTTGCGGAGGTCGGCGATGTCGGTCGGCGTCAGCGAACGGTAGGCGACGTCGACGTCGCCCTTCTGCACGGCGAGCTTGAGGTCGGTCTCCTTGGTGTAGTAGCTCGCCGTGACCTCGTCGGTCTTCGGCTTGCCCAGGAGGCCGTCGTAGTTCTTGTTCGCCTTGTACTGGATCGTGTCGTTCTCCTTGTAGGAGCTGATCGAGTACTGCCCGGCGAACGCCTTGCCCTTGACGATGTCCGCAGCCGGCGTGAGCTTGTCGGCCGAGAAGACCTGCTCGTCGACGATCGGGCCGGCGGGGCTGGAGAGCACCTGCGGCCAGGTCTGGTCGGCGTGGTCGAGGTTGAACACGACCGTCGTGTCGTCCGGCGTGTCGATGCTCTTGAGGTTGGCGAGCAGGGACTGCGGGCCGTTCTCGTTGTTGATCTTCAGCTCGCGCTCGAACGAGAACTTCACGTCACTCGACGTGAGGTCGTTCCCGTTCGCGAACTTCAGGCCCTTCTTGAGCGTCACCGTGTACGTGGTGACGTTCGTGAACTCGCCCTTGGTCGCGATGTCCGGCTTGACGTCGGGGCTGCCCACCGGCGTGTTCATCAGGAACGGGAAGACCTGGTTCTGCACGGCGAACGAGCCGTTGTCGTACGAGCCCGCCGGGTCGAGCGACGTGATCTTGTCGGTCGTCCCGATGCTGATGCCGTTCAGGGCGGTGTCGCTCACGCTGCTGCTCGCGCAGCCGCTGAGCACCAGCGCCGTCGCTGCCACTCCGGCGCCGAGCGCGATGCCGCGCTTGCCCCACTTGGTCACGGATGCCATGTCCGATGCCTCTCTTGGTGATGAATGCAAGGGTCCTGGGCCGGAGGTGGATCGACTGTGTGCCCGGCCAGGAACGCTCATTGCTATCACCCTGTCACGGAACTGCACGAACCGAGGGAGATTTGTTTACACCGCTGTAATGCACGGTCGCGTCGCGTGTTGCATCATCCGTGCGTGTCCGGCCGGCGCGTCGCGCAGGATTGTTGCGCGGTGCAACGCGCGGCTCTGCCGGCCCCGCCGGCGCCCCGGCGCCCCGGCGCGCGAGCGGGCGATGTCCGCACCGCTCGCGCCTGGCATCCGGCGGGCGCTCCGGCGCCCCGGCGCGCGAGCGGGCGATGTCCGCACCGCTCGCGCCCGGCGAGCAGCGTGCTCCGCCCGCTCGCGGTCGCCGTCGGCGATCCGGCGGGTTCGCCGGGCTCGCCGGGTTCGCCGGGTCGCGAGCGGGCGAAATGCACACCCCTCACGCCCGGCATGCGGCATGTTCCGCCCGCTCGCCGCCCGGCACGCGGCGCGTCCCGCCCGCTCGGCGTCGCCAGCCTGCGACCGTGCCGGCCGGCAGCGCCGAGGTCGCGCGAAGTGCCGTCCGCGGGCGGCCTCGCCGGCCGTTCGTGCGACCTCGGCGACACGCACGCGGCGCGTCGTGCGATCTCGGCACCCTGGAGGCGCGGCACCAGTCCGCACCGCATCCCCCGGTGACGCTCCGGTCACGTCCACCGCACGCGGGTCCACCCCGTGCGCGTGGCTGGCCCCTGGCCCGAGGTCGCACGAAGTGCCGCTCCGAGCGCTACCGATCGGCCGTTCGTGCGACCTCGGCGACACGCACGCGGCGTGTCGTGCGACCTCGGCGGGCGACCTCGGCGAACGAACCCGGGGCGAGCGACCCCGCGCGGGCGACCACGGGCGACCACGGGCGCCCGACCGCACGGCAGCCAGGTGGGCGCCGCGACCCGCCTACGAGTTCGCCGCCGCCTCGGCGTCCGCGCGCAACCGCATCCGCTGCGCGTCGATGTCCACGAGCTGCCGCTGGATCTCCGCCCGCCGATCGGCCTGCTCGTTCGGGTCTGCCCGCTGCAGTTGCCCGAGCAGCGATGCCTTCCGCGCGAGCAGGTCCCGCTCCACCAACGCGACGACGATGCTCCGCGCGTAGATGGCCAGGTCCTCGTCGGTGCGGGCCGGGATCGGTGCGAGCGCGAGCTCCTGCACGAGGCCACGGAACGGCCCCGGCACGTCCTGCAGCAACCGTTCGAGCCAGTCCCCCGCGCCGATCGCGTCGACGTTCGCCACGACGGCGTCCCGCACGACGGACAGCATCGGGGCCGAGAAGGTCGCGGCCGCCGCCAACCCGAGGAGCGGCGCTCCGACGTGCCCGGGCTGCTGCACCATCGCCATCACGGCGTCGCGCTCCATGCGGGTGATCGGGTCGCTCGGCAGGAGTCGGAGCCCGGCCACGGGCTCGTCCGGGACGGCGACCGCCTCGCCACCGGAGCCGGGGTGCGTGGCTGGAGCCGCGCCTCCTGATCGGTGTTCGGTCGTCGACGCACCCGCGCGCTGGCGGGCGTTCTCGACCGCGCGACGCACCTCGGGGATGTCGAGGCCGAGCCACTTGGCGGTCTCGCGCGTGTACGCCGTCGCGAGGGTCCGGTCGCGGATGCCCGCGACGACCGGTGCGGCGTCGCGGAGGCCGGCGACGCGCCCCTCGGCCGTCTCGATGTCGTGCGCGGCGAGCCGGCGACGGATGATGAACTCGAACATCGGGCGCTTCGTCTCGATGAGGCGCGTGACCGCGGCGTCACCCCGCGCCAGCCGGAGGTCGCACGGGTCGAGCCCGCCCGGCGCGACCGCGACGTAGGTCTGCGAGGCGAAGCGGCTCTCTTCCGCGAACGCCCGCGAGGCAGCGCGCTGCCCGGCCTCGTCCGGGTCGAACGTGAAGACGATGTTGCCGAGCTGCGAGAGGTCGCGGCTGGCCGAGTCGCCGAGCATCGGCCGGAGCACCTTGATGTGGTCGACGCCGAACGACGTGCCACAGGTGGCGACCGCGGTGGTGATGCCGGCGAGGTGGCACGCCATGACGTCGGTGTACCCCTCGACGATCACGACCTGCTTCTGCTTCGAGATGTCCCGCCGGGCGAGGTCGAGCCCGTAGAGCACCTGGCTCTTGTGGTAGATCGGGGTCTCGGGCGTGTTGAGGTACTTGGGGCCCTTGTCGTCCTCGAGCAGCCGCCGCGCACCGAAGCCGATCGTCGCCCCGGTGACGTCGCGGATCGGCCACATGAGGCGCCCGCGGAACCGGTCGTACGGCGACCGGTCGCCCTGGCTGACGAGTCCGGCGGAGACGATCTCCTCGAGCGAGAACCCACGACCGCGCAGGTGGTCCCGCAGTGCGTCGTACGACTTCGGGGCGAAGCCGACGCCGAAGTGCTGAGCCGCCGCGGGGTCGAACCCGCGCTCACCGAGGAACTGCCGGGCCGGCTCGGCCGCCGCCGTCGTGAGCTGCGCGGTGTAGAACTGCTGCGCCGCCTCGTTCGCGGCGATGAGCCGCGCACGGGCGTTGTAGTCGGTGCGGGGGCCGTCGCCCTCTTCGTAGTGGAGCGTGAAGCCGATCTTCGCGGCCATCCGCTCGACGGCTTCCTGGAAGGTCGTGTGGTCCTGCTTGATGACGAAGTCGAAGACGTCGCCGTCCTCGCCGCAGCCGAAGCAGTGGTACCGCCCGACCTGCGGACGGACGTGGAACGACGGGGAGCGTTCGTCGTGGAAGGGGCAGAGGCCCTTCAACGACCCCACCCCGGCGGACTTCAGGGTCACGTAGTCGCCGACGACGTCGGCGATGTTGACACGCGAGCGGACCTCGTCGATGTCGTTCCGCGCGATCCTCCCAGCCACCCCTCGATCCTAGTTCGTGCGACCGACGTCGGCCGACCGTCACGAGACCTGTGGACAACGGCCAGGAGGCGCGGCTCGGCCCCGCCCCGCCGGCGCCGCCCCGCCGCGGGTCGCATCCAGGGCGCGGCGCACGTGGCCGTGCGCGGACCGTCAGACCGGGATGTGCACCGTCTCGCGGTCCCCCACCACGAGCCGCTTGTGCCACGCCAGCGCACCCTGGTCGGTCAGGCTCGCCACCTGGTCGACCACGGCCCGCAACCGCCCGGCGTCGTCGGACGCGGCACGCCAGTCCGCCGCGAAGCCCGGCTCGAGGTCGGCGCTGCCGCTCGCCGCGAGGGCGTCGAGGAGCTCGGTCAGGATCCGCCGCTGGTCCTCGTACACGGGCTGCCGATCGCCCTGCGTCATGACGAACGCCGCGACGATGCCCTTCAGCACGGCGATCTCACCGATGATCTCGGGCGGGGTCACGACCGACGCCGCGAAGCGCACGAGGGAGCCCGAGGCGTAGGACTCCCGGGTCGCCGCGGTCGCCGTCCGCGCGAACCGACCGATCAGCTGCGAAGTGAGGTTCTTCAGCCGCGCCAGGTCTCGTCGCGACCCGTCGTAGGAGGTCATCCACAGCGGCAGCGAGCGGAGCCGGTCGAACGCCTCGAGCAGCTCGTCGCGGCTGAGGTCCGAGCCGACCCAGGCGTGCATCGCCGACACGATGTCGTTCTCGCCGACGCGGTCGCCCAGGGCAGCGACGTCGATGAAGCCCGCGACGACGGCGTCCTCGAAGTCGTGCACCGAGTACGCGATGTCGTCCGAGAGGTCCATGACCTGCGCCTCGATGCAGCGCTGCCGACGGGGAGCCCCGGCCCGGAGCCACTCGAACGCGTCGTGGTCGTCGTCGTAGAAGCCGAACTTGGTGCGGCCGGACGACGCCTCGGACACGCCCTGGGCCGCCGGCCACGGGTACTTGCAGCTGGCGTCGAGCGATGCCCGCGTGAGGTTCAGCCCGTACGGGCGGTGGTCCTCGGGCTCGGCGCCGTACACCTTCGGCTCGAGCCGGGTGAGGAGCCGCAGCGTCTGCGCGTTCCCCTCGAACCCGCCGATGCCTGCCGCCCACGCGTTCACGGCCGTCTCGCCGTTGTGGCCGAACGGCGGGTGCCCGATGTCGTGCGCGAGGCAGGCGGTGTCCACGACGTCGGGGTCGAGGCCGAGCGAGTCGGCGAGCTCGCGGCCGACCTGGGCGACCTCGAGCGAGTGCGTCAGACGGTTCCGGGCGAAGTCGAGCCCGGTCGTCGGACTGAGCACCTGGGTCTTCGCGGCGAGCCGTCGGAGCGCGCTCGAGTGCAGGAGCCGGGCGCGATCGCGGGCGAAGTCGGACCGACGGTTGCCGTGGGTCTCGGGCAGCCAGCGTTCGGCGTCGGCCGGCCCGTACGAACTCGTGGCGCTCATCCGCCGCTGTGGTGCAGCTCGGCGGCGGCGAGGACCTTGCGGAACTCGCTGTCGACGTCGCGCGACTCGAGCCAGCGGTCGGGCAGGGCCGTGCGCTTCGGGTGGCCCGCACGACCTCGGGGCCCCTCGGCGTCGGCACCGGGGTACGGAGCGTCGTGGTCGAGCTGCCCGAGCAGGTCGTCGATCTCCTGCAGGCTGGACGCCATCGCGAGCCCGGACCGGACGTCGCCGCCGATCGGGTACCCCTTGAAGTACCAGGCGACGTGCTTCCGGACGTCGCGGCAGCCGTGCTCCTCGCTGCCGAAGAACTCGACGAGCAGTTCGGCGTGCCGCTTGAACGCCACCGCCACCTCGCCGAGGGACGGCATGTACCGCAACCCCTCGCCGCGGAACGCCGCCGCGAGGTCGCCGAACAGCCACGGCCGACCGAGGCACCCGCGCCCGACGACGACGCCGTCCGCCCCGGTCTCGTCGACCATGCGGAGTGCGTCGGCAGCGGACCAGATGTCGCCGTTGCCGAGCACCGGGATGTCGGTGATGGTCTCCTTCAGCGTCGCGATCGCCGACCAGTCCGCGTGGCCCGAGTAGTGCTCGTTGGCGGTGCGGGCGTGCAGGGAGACCGCCGCGACGCCGGCGTCCCGCGCGATGCGGGCGGCGTCGAGGTACGTGAGGTGGTCGCCGTCGATGCCCTTGCGCATCTTCACGGTGACGGGGACGTCCCCGGCGGCCCGGACGGTCTTCGTGACGAGTTCCTTGAAGAGGTCGAGCTTCCAGGGCAGGGCCGCTCCGCCGCCCTTGCGCGTGACCTTCGGCACGGGGCACCCGAAGTTGAGGTCGATGTGGTCGGCGCGGTCCTCGCCCACGAGGATCGTCGCCGCCTCGGCCACCGTGTTCGGCTCGACGCCGTACAGCTGGATCGACCGCGGGGTCTCGGACTCGTGGTGCTGGATGAGCTGCATCGACACGGGAGTGCGTTCGACGAGCGCGCGCGAGGTGATCATCTCGCACACGTACAAGCCGGCGCCGTACTCGCGGCAGAGCCGGCGGTAGGCCATGTTCGTGATGCCCGCCATCGGCGCGAGCACGACCGGCACGTCGACCTCGATGGGGCCGATGCGCAGGGGCTTCGCCGGACGGGTCGCCGTCCCGGGTGCGTCAGTGATCGTCATACGTCTCCCATCCTCCCACGTCGGTGCGCGCCGGTAGCGTTCTCCACATGACGACCGACGCCATCACCAGGTTCGACGCCGACGCACGGGCCCGAGGGCTCCGGGTCGACGTGGTCGAGCGCCCCGCCGCGGACTCCCTGCACGGGGCAGCCGCACTGCTCGGCATCGAGCCCGGCGACATCGTGAAGACCCTCGTCGTGAAGCGGCACGACGGCGGCTTCCTGCTCGCCCTCGTGCCCGGTGGCCGTGCCATCGCCTGGAAGAAGCTCCGCACCGTCGTCGGCGTCAACAAGCTCTCGATGCCCGACGCCGCCACCGCGCTCGAGGCCTCGGGCTACGAACGCGGCACCATCACGCCCATCGGCGCGACCGGCGACCTGCCGGTCTACGCCGACGAGCGGATCCTCGGACATCGGGTCGCCCTCGGCGCCGGTCGGCACGGCGCGAGCGCCTTCGTCGACGCCGACGACCTGATCGCGGCGTACGGCGCAACGGTCGCCGACATCACCGACGAGGAGCCCGTCCGCTAGCACCCGCTCAGTCGGGGACCTCGGTCCAGACACCCTCGGCGCCGGGCACGAAGCACGAGTCGCCCTCGCAGACCGGCGCACCGCCGGGCGTGACGAGCGTGAGCAGGGCGGGTCGCGCCTCCTGGCCGTCGGACTGGAGGCGCGGCTCGGCCGAGCCGTCGACGCGGACGTCCGTCATCGGGTCGCCTCCGCGTCTGCTGCCGCGTCCTCGGCGGACCGCTGCTCGGCCTCGGCGACGTCCGACGGGGTCGTCCCGCGGAGGGCGACGACCTGCGTCAGCACCTGCTCGAACGCAGCCGGGTCCTGCGCGCCGGAGACGCCGTACTTGCCGTCGATGACGAAGAACGGGACGCCGTTGATGCCGTACGCCTGCGCCTGCGCCTGGTCGGCGCGGACGGCCGCGAGCTGCGAGTCGTCGCGGAGCGTGGCGCGGACCTCGTCCGGGTCGAGGCCGACCTCGGCCGCGAGGGACGCCAGCGACTCGTCCTGACCGACGTGCTCACCACGCTCGAAGTAGGCGGCGAAGAGGCGCTCGACCATCTCGAGCTGCTTGCCCTGCTCCTTCGCCAGGTGGATGACCTGGTGCGCCTTCACCGTGTTGGTGTGGTGCATCGACTCGAAGTCGTAGTCGAGGCCGACGCTCGCGGCGATGCCGGAGACCTGGTCGAGCATCTGCTGCGCCTGCTCGACGGGCATGCCCTTGTGGCCGGAGAGGAACTCGGCCTCGGTGCCCTCGAAGTCCACGGGGGTGTCGGGGCTGAGCTCGAAGGAGTGGTACTCGACCTCGACCGGGGCGCCGTTCGGGGTCGAGGCGAAGGCGGCGACGCCGGCCTCGAACTTCCGCTTGCCGATGTAGCACCAGGGGCAGGCGATGTCCGACCAGACATCGACCTTCACAGAGTCGTTCATGCTGGTCGCAACCGGGGCCGCCGCAGCCGCATTCCCGCGCTGCCGGGCGCGGCGGGCGCGGCCCACAACCAAAAGCACCCCGCGCCGCGCATCAGCGTGGTTCGGGGTGCTTTTGGTTGTGCGAACGGCCGCGCCGCCGCGCGACGCCGCACCGCGCCTACGCGCCGAGCAACCGCGCCGCGAGGTACCCCTGCAGCTGGTCGAGCGCCACCCGCTCCTGCGACATCGTGTCGCGCTCGCGCACCGTCACGGCCTTGTCCTCGAGCGTGTCGAAGTCCACCGTGATGCAGAACGGCGTGCCGATCTCGTCGTGGCGACGGTAGCGACGGCCGATCGCTCCCGCGTCGTCGAAGTCCACGTTCCAGTACTTGCGCAGGTCGTCCGCGAGGCCGCGCGCCACCGGCGACAGCTGCTCGTTGCGGGACAGCGGCAGGACGGCGGCCTTGACCGGAGCGAGCCGCGGGTCGAGCCGCAGGACCGTGCGCTTGTCGACGCCGCCCTTCGCGTTCGGCGCCTCGTCCTCGTGGTAGGCGTCGAGCAGGAACGCCATGAGCGCGCGGGTCAGACCGAACGACGGCTCGATGACGTACGGCACGTACTTCTCGTTCGCGGCCTGGTCGAAGTACCGGAGGTCCTTGCCGGAGGACTCGATGTGGTTGTTGAGGTCGAAGTCCGTGCGGTTCGCGACGCCCATGAGCTCGCCCCACTCGGTGCCCGCGAACCCGAAGCGGTACTCGATGTCGGCGGTGGCGTCGGAGTAGTGCGCGCGTTCCCCGTCCGGGACGTCGAAGCGCCGCAGGTTCTCCGGGTCGATGCCGAGGTCGGTGAAGAACGCGACCGAGTCGGCGATCCACTGCTCGTAGTGCTCCTGCGCGGAGGCCGGCGGCACGAAGTACTCGATCTCCATCTGCTCGAACTCGCGCGTCCGGAAGATGAAGTTGCCGGGCGTGATCTCGTTGCGGAAGGCCTTGCCGACCTGGCCGATGCCGAACGGGGGCTTCATGCGGCTGGTCGTCACGACCTGCGCGAAGTCCACGAAGATGCCCTGCGCGGTCTCGGGGCGGAGGAAGTTCAGGCCTTCTTCCGACTCGACCGGGCCGAGGTAGGTCTTGAGCATGCCGGAGAACTCGCGCGGCTCGGTCCACTGGCCGCGGGTACCGCAGTTCGGGCACGCGATCTCGGCCATGCCACCCTCGGGCTGCCGGTCCTTCTTCGCCACGAACGCCTCGATGAGGTGGTCTTCGCGGAACCGGTGGTGGCAGTGCAGGCACTCGACGAGCGGGTCGGTGAACGTCGCGACGTGCCCGGACGCCTCCCACACCTTGCGCGGCAGGATCACGGCCGAGTCGAGGCCGACCATGTCACCGCGGCCGCGGACGAACCGCTGCCACCACTGCCGCTTGATGTTCTCCTTCAGCTCGACGCCGAGGGGCCCGTAGTCCCACGCGGAGCGCGATCCGCCGTAGATCTCCCCCGACTGGAAGACGAAGCCACGGCCCTTGGCCAGGGCGATGACGCTGTCGAGACGGGAGGACTGTGCCACGGGATGCTCCAGAGGTCGCCGAGCTGGGTGCCCGGTTCGGAAACGTACCGGGCAAGCGTACCGGCCTCACGGGCCTCGGCGGACGGGAGGCGCGGTGCCTGTGGAGAACGGGCCTCACCCCTCCGGTCTGAAGCCGTCCACCGCGCCCAGCGCGTCCGCCACGCGCGTCACGTCGTCCTCGTCGTTCCAGAGGTGGAACGCCAGCCGGAGCCGACCGGCCCGCCCGCTCGCGGTGATCCCGGCTGCCGCGAGGGCCCGGAGGGCCGCGCCGTCGGCGTCCGCGAACGTCGTGATCGCCTGACCGCTCCGAGGTGACCCGAGCGTGTCGGCGAGCCGGTCCGTGAGACGCGTGGCGTGCCTCCAGGACGACGTCGCGTCGAGCGCGGCGACGTGCCGGAGCGCAGCCACCGCGCCCGGCCATGCCTGCCACGCCGGCGAGACGTCGAACCGACGCGCGTCGTCGGCGAGCCGCATCGCGGGGCCGTAGCAGGACGCCCACACGTCGGCGCCCGCGTACCACCCGGCCTGCACGGGGCGGAGCCGTGCGAGCGCGGCGTCCGAGAACGTCGAGAACGCGACCCCGCGCGGCGCGCACAGCCACTTGTAGGCGTGCGTGACCGTCACGTCGAACGGGGCCGCGTCCACCGGGAGCACACCGGCGGCCTGCGTGAGGTCGCACAGCGTGAGCGCGCCGACGGTCCGAGCCGCCTCGAGCACCGGCTCCGGATCGGTGACGACGCCGCTCGACGACTGCACCGCGGACCAGGCGACGAGGGACGTCCCGGGCCGCACCGCGTCGGCGAGGGAGGCGAGCGGGACGCTCCGGACCCGGACCCCGCGGTGCGCCTGGGCGAGGAACGGGAACACGAGCGAACTGAAGTCGCCGTCGGGGACGACCACCTCGGCGCCGTCCGGCAGCGCAGCGGCGACGACCGCAACCATGGCGGAGGTCTGTGACCCCGTGGCGACCCGTGCCCGGTCGACGCCGACGATGCGCGCGAAGAGCGAGCGACCCTCCTCGACGAGCGCGCCGTACGCGACCGGCGTGGACGCGGCGTGCTCCCACTCGTCGAGGTCGGCGCGCATGGCGGCGAGCGTGCCGCGCGTGGGGAGTCCGGCGGTGCAGGCCGCGAGGTAGCCGGAGCCGTCGACGAAGGAGTCCATGCCTCCACGGTGGCGCGGGGTCGTCCATCACACCAGGGCAGGCTTCTTCGATCCCCCATAACATGACGTTGTGGACGACCTCGATCCCCAACTCCTCCGCGTGCTGCGCGCCGTCCGTGACGCCGGCTCGATCAGCCGCGCGGCCGCCGCCCTCGGGTACAGCCAGCCCGCGGTGAGCCAGCTGCTCGCCCGCGCCGAACGCCGGACGGGCCACGAGCTCGTGCTCCGCGGAGCGCGCGGCGTCACGCTCACCGAGTCGGGACGGGTCCTCGCCGACCACGCCCTCGCCGTGCAGGCAGCCCTCGCGGCAGCGCAGGAGGACCTCGACGCCGTCGGCGGCCTCGCCCGCGGACGGGTGCGGATCGCCGGGTTCCCGAGCGCGTCGTCGACCCTCGTGCCGCCGGTGCTCGCCGCGATGTCGGTCACGAGCCCGGGCGTGGTGACCTCGTACGTCGAGGCCGAACCGCCGGAGGCCGTCGAGCTCCTCCGCCGCGGCGAGGTCGACGTGGCGCTGACGTTCTCCCACGCGTTGCAGGGCGACGACGTCGGCGCCGACCCGACGCTCACGACCCGGGTGCTCGGTCGCGACCCGCTCGCCCTCGTGACGCCTGCCCCGGCACTGAGCGGGTCCGCGCACGGTGCCGACGCGGTCGCGGACCTCGCCGCCTTCCGCGAGGCGCGATGGATCGGCGGGTGCCCGCGCTGCCGAGGGCACTTGCTCGCGTCGTGCGCCGCCTCCGGCTTCACCCCGGACATCGTCCTCGAGACGGACAACGCCGCGGCGGTCGTCGGGTTGGTCGCGGCGGGCCTCGGTGTGGCCCTGCTCCCCCGCCTCGCGCTCACGACCACCGTGGTGCCGCCCGGCGTCTCGGTCACGCCGGCGAGCGACGAGCTCGCGCGGCGCGTCGAGGTGGTGGTGGCACGGGGCGCGGACCGGGTGCCGAGCGTCCGCGCCGCGCTCGACGCGGTCCGCGGCGCGGCGCACCTGCTCGGCTGAGCCGGAGGCGGGCGCTCGGTCGAGCCGGGAACCGTCGGACGGGAGGCGCGGGTCGGCGCCGCCCCGCGCCTCCTGTCAGGCCGTCGGTGCGTCCACCGCCCCGCCGAACCGTCGATCGCGGCGCGCGTACTGCTCGATCGCTCCCCACAGGTCGGTGCGACGGAAGTCCGGCCACAGCCGGTCGAGGAACACCATCTCGGCGTACGCCGACTGCCACAGCATGAAGTTGGACGTCCGCTGCTCCCCCGAGCTCCGCAGGAAGAGGTCGACGTCCGGCAGCTCCGGCACGTACAGCCGCTTCGCGAGGGCCTTCTCGGTGACCTGGCTCGGCTTGAGGCGCCCGGCGGCGACGTCCTCGGCCATGCCCCGGACCGCGTCGACGATCTCGTTCCGACCGCCGTAGTTGACGCACATCGTCAGCGTGCAGACGTCGTTGTCGGCGGTCATGCGCTCGGCGGTCTGCAGCTCGTCGATCACGCTGCGCCAGAGCCGCGGCCGACGTCCCGCCCACCGGATCCGGACCCCCCACGCGTTCAGTTGGTCGCGGCGGCGGTGCAGGACCTCGCGGTTGAAGCCCATCAGGAAGCGGACCTCGTCGGGTGAGCGCTTCCAGTTCTCGGTCGAGAACGCGTACGCCGAGACGTGCTTGACGCCGATCTGCACGGCGCCGGCGACCACGTCGAGGAGCGATGCCTCACCCGCGCGGTGCCCCTCGACCCGGGTGAGGCCGCGCTGGTTCGCCCAGCGGCCGTTGCCGTCCATCACGATCGCGACGTGCTCGGGGACGAACTGCAGCGGGATCGCTGGAGGGTGCTCACCCGTCCAGTCGACGGGCTTCAGCGGCTCGGACTCGGCGTACCGGCGAGGGCTCATGCAGGGGTTCCTCCGTGGTCGGGCGCGTGGTCGGGCGCGTGGTCGGGCGCGTTGCCGGACGCGTTGCCCGGCACGTTGCCGGTCGCGTTGTCGGACGGGTCCGGCGGCTCCGGCAGCGTGGGTGCCGGGGTCGCGGCGACCGCGGCGGGCACACCACCCGGTGTCGGATGGACCGGGGACGGGAGCTCGGTGCGGTCGACGTGCGGCAGCGACCGGAGCGATCGTTCCAGGTGCCACTGGGCGTACGCCGCCACCACGCCGGACGCCCGGGAGCGTGTGCGCTCGTCCGACGCGTCCACCGTGCTCCAGTCGCCGGCGAGCAGTGAGCCCAGGAGCTGCAGGGTGTCCGGGTCGAGCCGCGGTGTCCCCGGAGGCGCCGCGTGGTCCGCCACCACGCCGCCGAGCTGCACCACGAACGCCGAGTGGGGCCCGGGCTCGCCGGTGACCGCGCAGTCGCGGAACGACGGTGCCCACCCCGCGATGCTCATCGCGCGCAACAGGTACGAGTCGAGCGTCGCACTCGTCACGTGCTCGCCGCGCGCCAGCGACCGGAGCGCCCCGACGAGGAGCAGGTACTGCTGCAGTCCGGCGTCGGCCTCGCTCAGGCGGTCGGCTGTCTCGACCATCGCGCTGGCGGCGGTGTAGGCCCCGTAGTCGGCGACGATCTGCGCGCCGTACGAACCGAGCGACTCGGCCTGCGTGACGATGTCGAGCGAGCGGCCCTCGTAGAACTGGGCGTCGACGACCATGAACGGCTCGAGCCGGGACCCGAACTTCGACGCGGTCCGCCGGACGCCCTTCGCCACCGCCCGGATCTTGCCGTGCTGCCGGCTCAGCATCGTGACGATGCGGTCGGCCTCACCGAGCTTGTGGGTGCGCAACACGACGCACTCGTCCCGGTACAGCGGCATTGGTCCAGTATCCCCCGCGCCACCGACGCGACGCGCCGCGCTGCTCGCGGCGCGCGAGCGTTCGCGGCGTGCGATCGGGCGGGCGGGCGGGCGAGCGGGCGCGACACGCCGCTCACGTCCGCGGAGCGGGCGGAAGGCGCTGCTCGCCACCGCCGAGCGGGACAGAAACGTCCCGCTCGCGGCGCGCGCGCACGCACGCACGCACCAGCGCGACCACGCACAGGAGGCGCGGTGCGGGACGGACCCGCACCGCGCCTCCTGGACGGAACGCGTTACGCCGAGACCAGCTCCGACGCGCCGGACGCAGCCCCCGCGCGCACCGCGCGGTTGACCGCCGAGACGATCGCCTTGAGCGACGCGGTGGCGATGTCGGCGTCGATCCCGACGCCCCACAGCCGGACGCCGTCGACGTCGAGCTCGACGTAGGACGCGGCCTGCGCGTCACCCGACGCGCTCATCGTGTGCTCCGAGTAGTCGTAGAGCGTCACGTCGACGCCCTGCTCCCGCATGACCGTGAGGAACGCGTCGATCGGGCCCGTCCCGACGGCGTCGGACGTGATCGAGCCGTCGTCGACGCGCAGGGCGACCGAGAGCTTCGTCGTGCCGTCGAAGTCGCTCGACGTCGCCGTCTTCGTGATCTCGTAGCGGCCCCACTTGTCGGACTCGTCTGCCGCGGGCAGGTACTCGTCGCGGAAGAGGTCCCAGATGCGCTCGGACGAGAACTCGCCGCCCTCGGCGTCGGTGCGCTGCTGCACGACCCCGGAGAACTCGATCTGCAGCTTGCGGGGCAGGTCGATCGAGTGGTCCGTCTTGAGCAGGTAGGCGACGCCGCCCTTGCCGGACTGGGAGTTGACGCGGATCACGGCCTCGTACGAACGGCCGATGTCCTTCGGGTCGACGGGCAGGTACGGCACCGCCCACGCGATCTCGTCGATGTCCTTGCCGGCGGCCGCGGCCTTGGCCTTCATGGCCTCGAAGCCCTTGTTGATGGCGTCCTGGTGCGAGCCGCTGAACGCCGTGTAGACGAGGTCACCCGCCCACGGCTGGCGCTCCGGCACCGGCAGCTGGTTGCAGTACTCGACCGTGCGCTTGATCTGGTCGATGTCCGAGAAGTCGATCTCGGGGTCGATCCCCTGCGTGAACAGGTTCATGCCGAGTGCGACCAGGTCGACGTTGCCGGTGCGCTCACCGTTGCCGAACAGGCAGCCCTCGATGCGGTCGGCGCCGGCCATGTACCCGAGCTCCGCGGCCGCGACGGCGGTGCCACGGTCGTTGTGGGGGTGCAGGGAGAGGATGACGTCCTCGCGGTGGGCCAGGTTGCGGGACATCCACTCGATCGAGTCGGCGTAGACGTTCGGCGTCGCCATCTCGACGGTCGCCGGCAGGTTGATGATCACCTTGCGGTCGGGCGTCGGCTCGAAGACCTCGAGCACGGCGTTGCAGATCTGGACCGCGACCTCGAGCTCGGTGCCCGTGTACGACTCGGGCGAGTACTCGTAGAAGACCTTCGTGTCGTGCTGCAGGGTCGCCTCGGCCGCACGGCACAGCTTCGCGCCGGACACCGCGATGTCGACGACGCCCTGCACGTCGGTGCGGAACACGACCTCGCGCTGGACGATCGACGTCGAGTTGTACAGGTGCACGATGGCCTGCTTCGCGCCGTCGATCGCCTCGTACGTGCGGTTGATGAGGTGCTCGCGCGCCTGGGTCAGCACCTGGATCGTGACGTCGTCGGGGATCGCGCCCTCGTCGATGAGCGAGCGGACGAAGTCGAAGTCGGTCTGCGAGGCGCTCGGGAACCCGACCTCGATCTCCTTGTAGCCCATGCGGACGAGCAGGTCGAACATGGCGCGCTTGCGCTCGGAGTCCATCGGGTCGATCAGGGCCTGGTTGCCGTCGCGCAGGTCGACCGCGCACCAACGCGGTGCCTCGTCGATGCGCTTCGTCGGCCAGGTGCGGTCCGGGAGGTCGACACGGATCTGCTCGTGGAAGGGGACGTACTTGTGGATCGGCATCCCGGAGGGGCGCTGGGTGTTCTGCATCGTTTCGTCGCTTTCGTCGTCAGGTGTGGGTCAGGCCACGACGGACTCCGCGACGAGGTGGGCCGTTGTGTCAGGCCTCGTCGCGGCAGCGAAGGAGGAGGAGCGCCGAGTACATCGGGTCCACGGTAGCACCGGCGGCGGTCCGTGTGACAGAGCGAGCCGCCGCGGGGCGCCGAGGTCGCACGACGTGCACCCGGCGGCCGGGGTGCCGAGGTCGCACGACATGCCGCGGCCTGGGCGTCGAGGTCGCACGAACCGTCGCCCGCAGGCACCGCGAGCGACACTTCGTGCGACCTCGGCCGACCCGAACGAGCGAACGTGCGACCTCGGCCGGCCCGAGCGACGGAACGTGCGACCCGAGCGACCCGAACGACCGCGAGCGGCGTCTCAGTCGACCGCCAGCGCCTCCGTCGGCGGCACCCGCATCGCACGCCGCACCGGCGCGATCGTCGCGACCACCGCGAGGACCAACGCTCCTACGACCACGATCCCCACCGTCAACGGCGGCAGCACCGGCGTCGTCGCGAAGCCGAGCGAACCGAGCAACGTCTGCCCACCGACCCACCCGTAGAAGGTGCCGAGCACGAGCCCGGTGACGACGGCTGCGACGACCATCTGGACGGCCTCGGTGACGATCATCCGTCGGACCTGCGCCCCGGTCAGCCCGAGCACCCGCAGCAGCCCGAGCTCCCGCCGGCGCTGCAGCACCCCGAGGGCGAGCGCGTTCACGACCCCCACCGCGGCGATCACGGCGGAGAACCCGACGATGACGCTCACCACGGCGTTCAGCTGGACGAAGAAGTCACGCTGCCCCTCGAGCATCTCCTTCGTCATCTGCCCCTGGTCCATGGCCTGCAGCTGGGCACCGAGCACGTGCTGCATGATGCCGAGCGCCACGGCGAACGTGACGAGCAGGGTGACGCCGATGACGAGCCCGATGGTCGCCCGTGCGGACCGGCCGGGTGCACGCATGGCGTTGCGGCCGGCGAGCAGGACGACGGGGTCACGGGCCCCGATGCGTCCGATGAGCTGCAGCACGGGCGGCATCACGATCGTCGCACCGACGGCCACCCCGGCGAAGGAGACGAAGCCCCCGAGCGCTGCCGGCAGGACCGCGATGGGCGAGAGCCCGCTGGCGAGCAGCCCGACGAGCAGGAGCAGGCCGCCCGCAGCCATGAGCACGATCGCCCAGACCTTCCGAGCGGTCCCGGAGCGGACGTCGTCGTGACTCGGTTCGACGCTCGACGAGAGCGCCTCGAGCGGGGTCACGGTGAGCACCCGCCGCGAACCGGCCGCGAACGCACCCCAGGTCGCGAGGACGACCGCCACGACCGGGAGCACGAGCTCCCACGGCACGATCGTGTACGCGGTGTCCGGCAGGAACCCGTTGCCCCGCAGCACGACGACGAAGAGCGCACTGAGCCCCGTGCCGACGACCGCCCCGATCAGACTGCCGAGTACCCCGACGACGAGGCCGGTCCGGGTGATCCGTGCACGCAACGAGGCGCCGGTCGCCCCGACGAGCCGCTGCAGCGCGATGATGCGGGTCTGCCCGGCGATGAGCGTGGCGCAGGTGTTCGCCGTGACGATCGCACCGACGTAGAGGGCGATGCCGAGGAAGAGCCACCCGACGACCGAGAGGATCGCCTTCACCGGGCCGAGCTCGGAGAGACCGGAGGCCGCCAGGGCCTCGGTGACGATCCCCGGCGCGATGACCAGTGCCGACCCGAAGGTGGTGCCGAGCGCCGCGACGAGGACGGTCGGGGCGAACGCGCGGACGCCGTTCACGCTGCGGTCTCCATCCCGAGCATCGTGGTCGAGATCGCCGCGGCGTCCATCGCCGGACGATCCCCCACCACACGACCATCCGCCAAGAACAGGATCCGATCAGCATTCGCCGCAGCCACCGGATCGTGCGTCACCATCACCACGCTCTGCCCCCACTCCGACACCGCACCCCGCAAGATCTGCAACACATCACGACCCGTCCGCGAATCCAACGCCCCCGTCGGCTCGTCCGCGACCACCACCGCCGGCCGCGACGCCAACGCCCGCGCGATCGCCACCCGCTGCTGCTGCCCACCCGACAACTGGTGCGGACGATGCGACAACCGATCCCCCAACCCCAGCATCTCCACGAGACGATCGATCCACGCCGACTCCTCGCGAGTCACCTTGTGCCCACCCAACAGGAACGGCAACCGGATGTTCTCCGCCACATCCAACGTCGGCACCAGGTTGAACGACTGGAACACGAACCCCAACCGACGACGCCGTAACTCCGTCAACTCCCTGTCACCCAACCCCGTGACGTCAACCCCGTCGATCCAGATCCGACCCGACGACACCTGGTCGAGCCCCGCCGCGACGTGCATCAACGTCGACTTCCCCGAACCCGACGGCCCCATCACCGCCGTGAACTCCCCCGCACCGATGTCGACGCTCACATCGTCCAACGCCGTCACCCGCCGCACGGCATCGCCGTAGTGCTTCGAAACGCGGTCGAGACGGATGATCGGTCTGCTGCTCGTGGTCATGACTCCACGATGACGGCCAGGAGGCACGCCCCGCGTCGGCCCAGCGGCTCCTGTGGATCGTCCGCTCGGCTCCACTGCCTGGGGAGAAGTCATCCTGACGGATGACGGACCGTCAGCGCGCAGCGCGCAGCCGGACACCCCGCGGTCAGTCGGCCTTCGCGACCAGACCGTGCTCGTGCGCGAACACCACGAGCCGCACCCGGTCCCGCAGCTCGAGCTTCGTGAGGACGCGCGAGATGTGCGTCTTCACCGTCGCCTCGCTCACGTACTCGTGCTGCGCGATCTCGCTGTTGCTGAAGCCCCGCGCCGCCAGGTCGAAGATCTCCCGTTCGCGCGGCGTCAGGTCGGCGAACGCGGCCGGCACCGAGGCCGCCTGCTCGCTCGTGTCCTCGTAGCGGCGGAGGAGCTCACGGGTCGCCGACGCCGCGAACACGGCCGTCCCGGCGTGCACCGTGCGGATCGCCGCGAGCAGGAACTCCGGGTCGGCGTCCTTCAGCACGAACCCGCTCGCGCCGGCTCGGATCGCCTTCGCCGCTGCCTCGTCGAAGTCGAACGTGGTGAGCACGAGCACCTTCGCGCCGTCGGTCCCACTGTCCTCGACGATGCGGGCGGTGGCGGTGATGCCGTCCATCACGGGCATGCGGACGTCCATGAGCACGACGTCGGGACGCCCGCGCCGCACGAGCTCCACGCCCTCCGCACCGTCCCCGGCCTCGCCGACGAACTGGAGGTCGGCCTGCGAGTCGATGAGCATCCGGATGCCGGTGCGGAACAGGGCCTGGTCGTCGACGAGCGCGACGCGGATCGGGGTGTCGTTCATCGGCCGGTGCGCTCCTGGAGGGTCGAGGGTGTGGTCGGGACGAGCCCGCGCGGCATCTGGCCGCTCGCGGGGACGGACGGCATCCGGACCGCGACCGCGAAGTCGTCGCCCCGCGGTCCCGCGGTCATCGTCCCCCCGGTCATGGTGGCACGTTCGCGCATGCCGACCAGCCCGTGTCCGGTGCCGGGCCCGCGCGTGCCGTCGTCGGCGCGCCGGTTGACGACCGTGATCTCGACGGTGTCCGGCCGGTACGTGAGGCTGGCGCGCACCGGAGTGTTCGGCTCGCCGTGCTTCCACGCGTTCGTCAGGCTCTCCTGGACGATCCGGTAGACGGCGAGCTGTGTCGTGGTCGGCAGGCCCGACGAATCGCCCTCGCGCTCGACCCGCACGTCGAGGCCGACGCCACGCATCTCGCCGATCAGCCGGTCGATGTCGTCGATCTCCGGGGTCGGTGCGGTGCCCTGCTCGTGCCGCAGCGCACCGAGCAGTTCGCGCACGTCACCGAGGGCACGGCGGGCGGTGCTCGAGATGGTCCCGAGCGCTTCGTCGGCGATGGCCGGGTCCGCCTTCAGCGCGTACCGGGCGCCGTCCGCCTGGGCGATCACGACCGCCAGCGAGTGCGCGACGATGTCGTGCATGTCCCGGGCGATCCGGACGCGTTCCTGCTCCACGGCGACGGCGCGATCGGCCCGTGCGGCGTCGCGCTCGGCGAGGAGCTGGGCCTCTCGGCTCATGCTCGCCGACCGCCGGGTGCGGAGCACGAGACCGGCGAGCCACGGCAGGAGGAGCAGCAGCAGCACGATCGCGAAGTAGGCGATCGCGACCTTGAGCGACTCCTGCTCGGGCGTCGTCGCCGTCACGATGCCCTGCCGCTGCCGGTAGTCGTCGAGACCGAGGTAGACGGCCGCCGTCACCGGACCGACGATCGACGACACCAGGCCCGCCAGCCGGACGCGCCGGCTGCCGTAGCGGCTCGTCGAGTACACCACCCCGGCGATGAACGCGTTCGACAGGTCGGGCATCTGCAGGGTGACCATCTCGAGGACGGCGAACACCCACGCCACACCGAGCGCGAGCCCCGGCGACAGGCGCCGGAGCGCCAGCGCGGCCGTCATGCCGAGGACCGTCAGGAGCGCGAACGGCGAGTCCAGTCCCCGCGCGGTCACGACGAGCACGAGCGCGCCGAGCAGGACCGCGATCACGACGTCGGTGATCACCTGCGCACGCAGCATGGGACGGAACACCACACCACGGTACGTCCAGGAGGCGCGGTGCGCGTCCGCCTCCAGGTTGACGTCAGCAGACGGTCGGGTCAGAAGCCCAGTCGCCCGAGCTGCTTCGGGTCGCGCTGCCACTCCTTCGCGACCTTCACCCGGATGTTGAGGTACACGTGGCGACCGCCGAGCAGCGCCTCGATCTCGGTACGGGCCCGCGACCCGACGTCCTTGAGGCGCTCCCCCTTGCGGCCGATGACGATCGCCTTCTGGCTGTCCCGCTCGACGAAGAGGTTCGCGAAGATGCGCAGCGGGCCGTCCGGTTCGTCGTCCTCGTCGGGCTCGACGACGTCCTCGATCACGACGGCGAGCGAGTGCGGCAGCTCGTCGCGCACGCCCTCGAGCGCGGCTTCGCGGATGAGTTCGCCGATCCGCTCCTCGTCGGTCTCCTCGGTCACCGCGGCGTCGTCGTAGAGCTGGGGCGACTCGGGCAGCAGCGACGTGATCACGCCGAGCAGGTCCTCGAGCTGCAGTCCTCTCGTGCCCGAGGTCGGCACGATGGCGTCCCACTCGCGGAGCTTCGACACCGCGAGCAGTTGCTCCCCGACCTTGTCCTTGGCGGCCCGGTCGATCTTCGTGACGATGGCGACCTTCTTCGCACGCGGGTACTGGTCCAGCGTGTCGTTGATGAACCGGTCGCCGGGGCCGATCGGCTCGTTCGCCGGGACGCAGAGCCCGATGACGTCGACGTCCCCGAGGGTGGACTGCACGAGGTCGTTCAGCCGCTCGCCGAGCAGGGTGCGCGGTCGGTGCACGCCGGGGGTGTCGACGATGATGACCTGGCCGTTCGGTCGGTGCACGATCCCGCGGATGGCGCGGCGGGTGGTCTGCGGCTTCGACGAGGTGATCGCGACCTTCTGGCCGACGAGCGCGTTCGTCAGCGTGGACTTCCCGACGTTCGGGCGCCCCACGAACGAGACGAACCCGGCACGGTACGGCTCGGTCGGTCCGGCGGTGGCTGGCGTGGTGTCGGTCATGCGTGCGTGGTTCCCGTCGTGGTGGATGCTGCGTCGTCGAAGGCGTCCTCGACGTCCGCGAGTCCGGGCGTGCGCTCGGCGAGCACGGTGATGAGGTGGCGGCGCTTGCCCTCGACCCGGTCGGCCGTGAGCACGACGCCGGACACGGTGACGCTGTCGCCGCTGATCGCCAGGTGGCCGAGCTCCTTGGTGAGCAGCCCGCCGGCGGTGTCGACGTCGTCGTCCTCGAGCTCGATGCCGAACAGGTCGCCGAGGTCGTCGATCGGCAGTCGGGCGGAGATCCGCCAGACGCCCGGCTCGACCTCGACCCGGTCGACCACGGCGCGGTCGTACTCGTCCGAGATGTCGCCGACGAGCTCCTCGATGAGGTCTTCCATCGTGACGAGCCCGGCGACGCCGCCGTACTCGTCGACGACGAGCACGAGGTGGTTCTTCGCGACCTGCATGTGGCGCAGGGTGTCGTCGGCGGCCTTCGACTCCGGCACGAACTCCGCCGGGCGCAGGAGCGTCGTGACCCGCTTGGTACCGGACCCCGGGCGCTCGTACAGGGCCCGGGCGACGTCGCGCAGGTAGAGGACCCCGAGCACGTCGTCGCTGCCCTTGCCGGTGACGGGCATGCGGGAGACGCCCGCGGCGAGGAACTGCTCCATGCCGCTCGCGAGGGTGTCCGAACCGTCGACGGTGAGCATGTCGGTGCGCGGCACCATCACCTCGCGCACGAGGGTGTCGCTGAACTCGAAGACCGAGTGGATGAGCTCGCGGTCGTCCTGCTCGAGGACGTTGCTCTCGGTGGCCTCGTCGACGAGCGACAGCAGCTGCTCCTCGCTCGACACCGTCGAGGCACTGCCCCCGCGCCCGGGCGTGACGCGGTCGCCGATCGCCACGAGCAGGCCGGCGAGCGGACCGAGCACGATGCGCACGGCCCGGACGAGCCCGCCCGTGGTCGCGATGAGCCGTTCGGCGTGCGCGCGACCGACGCTGCGCGGGCTGGACCCGACGAGGACGAACGACACCGCGGTCATGATCGCGGCGGCCACGATGAGCGCGACCCACCA
Organism: Curtobacterium sp. MCBA15_016; assembly: GCF_001865105.1. NCBI lineage: Bacteria > Bacillati > Actinomycetota > Actinomycetes > Micrococcales > Microbacteriaceae > Curtobacterium > Curtobacterium sp. MCBA15_016. The sequence continues at coordinate 49,849 of NZ_MJGR01000010.1, read as the reverse complement.
CGTGTCGAAGACCATCACGAGTGCGATCGTGACGAGCACGGCGGCGGCGGTCTCGGCGAGCACCCGGAAGAAGTTGAGCGCGTTGACGTGCGCCCCGACGTCGTCGCCGACCGCCTCGATGGCGCGGCGGTGCTTGCTCTCCCGCGCGATCTCGTCGAGGTCGGCGCGGGACAGGACGGAGAGCGCGGCGTCGGACGCGGCGAGGAGGCCACCGACGACGACCAGCACGAACGCCACCGCCAGCAGGCCGACGACGAGCAGCATCAGCTCACCGCCCGCGGCGCTGGGCGGCGAAGGCCGTGAGGATCTCGCCCTGCAGCCCGAACATCTCCGCCTTCTCGTCCGGCTCGGCGTGGTCGAACCCGAGCAGGTGCAGGATGCCGTGGCAGGTCAGCAGGAGCATCTCGTCGGTGCTCGAGTGCCCGGCGGTCTTCGCCTGTTCCTCGGCCACCTGCGGGCAGAGCACGATGTCGCCGAGCAGCCCGGCGGGCGTCGGGTCGTCCTCGGTGCCCGGACGGAGTTCGTCCATCGGGAAGCTCAGGACGTCGGTCGGCCCGGGTTCGTCCATCCACCGGACGTGCAGCTGCTCCATCGCGCCCTCGTCGACGAGCACGATCGCGAGCTCCGCATCGGCGTGGACGTGGAGCGCGTCGAGCGCGAAGGCGGCGAGGCGCTGGATGGCTGCCTCGTCGACCTCGACGCCGGACTCGTTGTTGAGCTCGATGCTCACCGGTTCCCTCCTCGGGAGTCGTTCTGGGGGTACGGGGAGCGCTGGCGGTCCTGCGGCGGACGCCCCCGTCGCTCGGCGCGGTTCGCACCGGCGGGGTTCGGCGTGGCGGCGCTGCCCCGGCCGCCCGGGCGGTACCCGGACTGCTCGGCGAGGCGTTCCTCGTCGTAGACGGTGTAGGCGTCCACGATCCGTCCGACGAGCGTGTGGCGGACGACGTCCTCGCTGCCGAGGCGGGCGAAGTGGATGTCGTCGACATCGCCGAGGATGCGCGTGACGAGCCGGAGCCCGGACAGGTTGCCCGGCAGGTCGACCTGGGTGATGTCACCCGTGACGACCATCTTCGAGCCGAACCCGAGCCGCGTCAGGAACATCTTCATCTGCTCGGGCGTCGTGTTCTGCGCCTCGTCGAGGACCACGAACGAGTCGTTCAGCGTGCGTCCGCGCATGTACGCCAGCGGGGCCACCTCGACCGTGCCGGCGGCCAGGAGCTTCGGGACCAGCTCGGGGTCCATCATCTCGTTGAGCGCGTCGTAGAGCGGACGCAGGTACGGGTCGATCTTGTCGGTGAGGGTGCCCGGGAGGAACCCGAGCCGCTCGCCGGCCTCGACCGCGGGGCGCGTCAGGATGATCCGGGTGACCTCGCGCCGCTGCAGCGCCTGGACGGCCTTCGCCATCGCGAGGTACGTCTTGCCGGTACCGGCGGGGCCGATGCCGAACGTGATCGTGTGCTCGTCGATGGCGTCGACGTAGGCCCGCTGCCCGTCGGTCTTCGGCCGCACGGACTTGCCGCGGCTCGACACGATCGGCGTGCCGAAGGTGTCGGACGGCTTGCGGTCCTCGTCCAGGAGCTTCGCGGAGACGGGGATGTCGGACGGCCCGATGTCCTGCCCGCGCTTCACCATGCCGACGAGCTCGTCGACGAGGGCGTGCGCGCGCGCGACGTCGCGTTCGGGCCCGGTCAGCGTGACCTCGTTGCCACGCACGAGCACGCGGACGCCCGGGTACTGGCGTTCGACGGTCTTGAGCAGTCGGTCCTGGGGGCCGAGCAGCTGCACCATGGCGATGCCGTCGACCTGGATCGAGGCCGACACGTCCGTCGGGTCGGCCGGGGTGGGTGCTGGTTCGTTAGCCGGCAAGGGTGCCTTCCTGCAGTTCACCTGCGAGTACGTGCGCGTGCACGTGGAACACGGTCTGACCGGCGGCTTCGCCGGTGTTGAAGACGAGTCGGTACTGGCCGCCGGCGCGCTCGTCGGCGATGCGCTGCGCGGTGGCGACCAGGTGGGCGAGGAGGTCCGGGTCACCGGCTGCGAGCTCGGTGACGTTCCGGTACTGCTCGGTCTTGGGGATGACGAGCACGTGGACGGGTGCCTTCGGCGCGATGTCCTCGATGGCGATCACGCGGTCGTCCTCGGCGACGACGGTCGCCGGGATCTCGCGCGCGATGATCCGGGAGAAGATGCTGGGCGTGCTGGTGCTCATGGCTCCATCGTAGAACGCGGTACCGACGCCACGCCTTCCCGATCCGGGCGCTACCAGCGACCGAGCCGCGTCTGGAGGACCGCGAGCGCGGCCGGGCCGGCAGTGGACGTCCGGAGCACCGTGTCGCCGAGGCGGACCCGGACGGCGCCGGCGGCCACCAGCCGGTCGAACTCGGAACCGTCGATGCCGCCCTCGGGTCCGACGACGAGCACGATCTCGGCGACGTCGCTCGGCGGTTCCCACTCGGAGAGCCGGACGTCGCCGACCGGGTCCAGCACGAGGACGGCGCGAGCACCGTCGGCCGCGCCGGGAGCCGGAGCCGCGAGCTGCCCGGTCGTCACCGGCGCGTCGACGACGGGCACCCGGGAACGGATCGCCTGCTTCGACGCCTCGTGCGCGATCGCCGTCCAGCGTGCGCGGCCCTTCTCGACCTTCGCGCCGTCCCAGCGGGAGACGCTGCGGGCCGCCGACCACGGCACGATCCGGTCGACACCGATCTCGGTCGCCGCCTGCACCGCCATCTCGTCGCGGCCGCCCTTCGCGAGCGCCTGCACGAGCGTGAGCGTCGGTGTGGGTGCGTCGTCGACGGCGACCGTGGACACCGCCAACGAGAGCGTGTCCCGCCCGAGCGCGGCCACGGCCCCGGTCACGACGGTGCCACGACCGTCGGACAGGCGCAGCGTCTCCCCCACCCGGACCCGGGCGACCGTGACGGCGTGGCGTCCCTCCGCCCCGTCGAGCGGGACGGTGTCGCCGACCGTGACGCCGTCGAGCGACCCGACGAGGTAGAGCGATGCCATCAGAAGTTGAAGAACCGGTCGCGGAGCTTGCCGAACATGCCCTGCTGGAAGCGGGCGAGCTGCGGCTTCGCGGCCTTGTGCGACTTCGCGAGCTGCTCGACGAGCTGCCGTTCCTTGTGCGAGAGCTTCGTCGGCGTCACGACCTGCACACCGACCCGGAGGTCGCCGCGACCGTTGCCCCGGAGCTTCGTGATGCCGCGGTCCTTGATCACGAGGACGTCGGCGCTCTGCACACCAGGCCGGACCTCGAGCTCGACCGGGCCGTCGAGCCCGTCGATCGTCGCGGTCGTCCCGAGCACGGCGTCGGTCATCGCGACCTCGAGCGTGGCGAGCAGGTCGTCCCCGTCGCGGCTGAACACGTCGTGGTGGCGCACCCGGATCTCGAGGTAGAGGTCACCGGAGGGGCCACCGGCCGGGCCGACCTCGCCCTGGCCGGGCATCTGCAGGCGGAGCCCGGAGTCGACGCCGGCGGGGACGTCGACCGGCACCGTGCGGCGTGCGCGGACGCGTCCCTGGCCCTGGCACGTCGGGCACGGGTTCGGGATGACGGTGCCGTACCCGCGGCAGGTGCCGCAGGGCGCGCTCGTCACGACGTTGCCGAGGAGCGAGCGGACCTGGCGCTGGATGTGGCCGGTGCCGCCGCAGATGTCGCACGTCTGCGGGCTCGTGCCCGGCGCACAGCAGGAACCGCCGCACGTCTCGCACAGCACCGCGGTGTCGACCTCGACGTCCTTGTGGGTGCCGAAGACGACCTCGTCGAGGTCGACGTCGATGCGGAGCAGGGCGTCCTGTCCGCGCTCGGCACGGCTGCGCGGGCCGTTGCCACGACCGCCGCCGCCACCGCCACCGAAGAACGCGTCGAAGATGTCGCTGAACCCGCCGGCTCCGCCACCGAAGGGGCTGTCGGCCTGGGGCCCGGCGTCGTACCGGCGGCGCTGCTCGGGGTCGCTCAGCACGTCGTACGCGTGCGTGACGTCCTTGAAGCGCTCGGCCGCGTCGGGGCTCGGGTTCACGTCCGGGTGCAGTTCGCGCGCCAGACGGCGGTACGCCTTCTTGATGTCGGCATCGGAGGCGTCCTTCTGGACGCCGAGGACGTCGTAGTGGTCTGCCACGTATCCCTCAGTCGGTTCGGTTCGGTCGGTCGGGTGCGGCGGTCGCCGCGGTTCTGGTGGTCGTCGGTGGGCCTGGAGGCGCGGGTCGCCCCGTCGGGACCGGCTCGCTCAGGCGCGTGGGCACCTGGTCAATGTTCACCCAGGAGTTTGGACAGGTACCGTGCGACGGCGCGCACGGCGGCCATGTTCGTGCCGTAGTCCATCCGGGTCGGCCCGAGCACGCCGAGCCGGGCGAGTTCGCCGCCGGCCAGGTAGCCGCCGGCGACGATGCTCGTCGCGTCGAGCCCGTACTCGGCGTTCTCCACGCCGATGCGCGCCGCGACGCCGTCGTCGATCTGCATCTCACCGAACAGGCGGAGCAGGGTCACCTGTTCCTCGATCGCCTCGAGCACGGGGAAGAGCCCGCCCGAGAAGTCCTGCTCGCTCTTGGCGAGGTTCGCCGCACCGGCCATCACCAGGCGGTCCTGCCGGTTGGCGGCGACCTGCTCGATGAGGGTCGCGACGACGACCCCGGCGAGCGGCTGGGCGTCGGGGCGGATCTGCTGCGGCACCGCGCGGAGCGCCGTCGAGACGTCCTGCAGCAGCAGCCCGACGCTGGCGCCGTTCACCACCGTGCGGAGTTCGATGAGCGAGCCCTCGTCGAGCGCCACGTCGGTCTCCACGACGCGCTGCTCGACCCGGGCGGTGTCGGTGATGAGCACGACCATCAGGCGGTTGTCGCCGAGGCGGACGAGCTCGATGTGCTGGACACGCGCGCGCACCATCGAGGGGTACTGCACGAGGGCGACCTGGTTCGTGAGCTGGCTGAGCAGCCGGACCGTGCGGCCGAGGACCTCGTCGAGGTCGTTCGGCGCCCCGAGGAACGTCTCGATCGCGTGCCGCTGGGCGCTGGACAGCGGCCGCGCGCCGGCGAGGTGGTCGACGAAGACGCGGTACCCCTTGTCGGTGGGGACGCGACCGGACGAGGTGTGCGGTGCCGCGATGAGTTGCTCGTCCTCGAGCTGGGCCATGTCGTTCCGGATCGTGGCGGCGCTGACCCCGAAGGCGTGCCGCTCGACGATCGTCTTCGAACCGACCGGCTCGCGCGACGCGACGTAGTCCCGCACGATGGCCTTGAGGACCTCGAGGCTGCGCTCGCTGACCACCCGGACCCCTTCCACTCGATCTGGCACTCGGACGTGTCGACTGCTGATCCTACGCCCGACCACCGACGGACCGGGACTTCTCCACACGCCTGCCAGTACGCTTCCGCCATGACCTACGGACAGCAGCCCGGTGGCCCCCAGTTCCCGGGCGGGTACCAGCCGCCCCAGCCGATGTCGCCCGAGGACCAGCGCCTCTGGGCCACGCTCACGCACATCGGCGGCATCTTCTTCAACTTCGTCGCGCCGCTCGTGGCCTACCTCGTCCTGCGCGATCGCGGCGGCTTCATCCGCGAGCACACGCGCGTGGCGCTGAACTTCCACATCACGATGGCGATCGCCTACGTCGCCGCGGGCCTCTTGACCATCGTGCTGATCGGCGCGGTGCTCCTGCCGGTGATCGGGATCCTGACGATCATCTTCGGGATCATGGCCGCCGTCGCAGCCAACCGCGGGCAGTTCTACCGCTACCCGCTCTCGATCGAGTTCATCAAGCAGTAGCTCAGTCGAGCAGCTCGCGGACCACCGCGTCCGCGAGCAGGCGACCCCGCAGGGTCAACTCGATCCGTCCCCGCACCGCGGCCGACCCGTCCACGAGACCACGTGCGATGAGGCCGGCGACGCGGCCCCGTGCCTCCTGGCCCAGCTCGCTCGTCGCCAGCTCACCGCGGACCCGCGCCGCGAGCAGCACGCGCTCGACGTACCGGGTCTCGTCGTCGAGGGTCTCGCGGCCGGCCGCGGGCGACTCGCCCTGCAGCACCCGGTTCGCGTACGCGGCGGGGTGCTTCACGTTCCACCAGCGGGTTCCGGCGACCGCGGAGTGCGCGCCCGGGCCGACGCCCCACCAGTCGTGGCCCTTCCAGTAGGACAGGTTGTGCCGGCTCGCGTGGTGGTCGCCGCGGGACCAGTTCGAGACCTCGTACCAGGAGTACCCGGCGTCACCGAGGACCTGGTCGGCCAGCTCGTACATGTCCGCCGCGAGGTCGTCGTCCGGCGCCGGCAGCTCGCCGCGTGCGACCATCCGGCCCATCGCGGTGCCGTCCTCGACGATGAGCGAGTACGCCGAGACGTGGTCGGGAGCACACGCCAGGGCCGCGTCCAGCGAGGTGCGCCAGTCGTCGAGGGATTCGCCCGGCGTCGAGTAGATGAGGTCGAGCGAGACGTCGAGCCCCTGCTGCTTCGCGGCGTCCACGACGAGCGGCACGCGCTCGGGGTCGTGCGTCCGGTCGAGCGTCGCGAGCACGTGCGGCACCGCGGACTGCATGCCGTAGCTCACCCGGGTGAACCCGCCGGCGCGCAGCGTCGCCAGGGACGACTCGTCGACGGAGTCCGGGTTCGCCTCGGTCGTGACCTCGGCCCCGGGCAGGATGCCCCAGGTGTCGTCGATCGCCCGCAGGATCATCACGAGGTCGGACGCCGGCAGCATCGTCGGCGTCCCCCCGCCGAAGAACACCGTCGACACCGGTCGCCGCGGGACGCCGGAGCGGTCGAGGACGTCCGCCGCGAAACGGATCTCCTGCACGGCGTGCCCGGCGTAGTCGTCCCGCCGGACCCCGCGGAGCTCGGACGCCGTGTAGGTGTTGAAGTCGCAGTAGCCGCACCGCACGCGGCAGAACGGCACGTGCACGTACACGCCGAACGGGACGTCACCGGCTCCGGCCGCGGGCGAGAGCAGCCCGTCCGCTGGTGCGGGATCGGCGATCGGGAGAGCACTCGGCATGGACTCCATTGTCCGTCATGATGGAGGCATGGAGCACCACCCCGTCCCCACCACGGTGCTGTGGGACATCGACGGCACCCTCGTGATGAACGCCTCCTCGCCGGGCAACCTCTACCACCTCGCGCTCGAGCGGGCGGTGGGTCGCGACCTCGTCCTCCGCGTCGGCCACCAGCACGGCCGCACCGACGCCGGGCTCATCGCCGAGCACGTCCGGGCCCACGACCTGGACGACTCGCTCATCCCCACCGTGAGCCGCCACCTGCACGACCTGACCGAGGAACGGCACGTGTCCGGCGACCACCGGAGCCCGGCTCCGGGTGCGATCGCCCTCGTCCGACGGTTCGCCGAGCTCGGCTGGCGCAACGGACTGCTGACCGGCAACTCCCCCTACCGTGCCCGCGTGAAGCTGCTGGGCGCCGGATTCGACGTCGACGCGTTCGACTGGGAGCACTCGTACTTCGGGGACGCCGAGGTCGAGCGCAGCGGGGTGACCGCGCGTGCTGCCGATGCCCTCGCGGGCACCCGGGCCGTCATCGTCGGGGACACCCCGCGGGACGGCGAGGCGGCCGAGGCCGTCGGGATCCCGTTCCTCGCGGTGGCGACCGGGGTGTTCGACGTCGACGCGCTCCGCGCCACGGGTGCCGTGACGATCGCCCGGAACTGCGTCGACGACGCGTCGCTCATCGAGGACGCCATCGCGGCGCTGCCGCCGCTCCGCCCGGTCGGCGAGGACTCCTAGCCGAGCAGACCTAGTCGCCGCGGAGCGCTTCGAGGTACTTCTGCGCCATCACGCGCTGCTGCCGACGGAGCAACGGGGCCACGAACTGCCACTTCCGGCTCGACGGCTGCGAGAACTGCCGGATCTGCAACCACACCGAGCCGTCCGAGGTCCGCTCGACGACGAAGGACTCCTCGCCCGAGAGCGGGTGCCCCTCGAGCGTGCCGTACGCGAAGCCCTTGCGGTCGGTCTCGTCGATGATCGAGACGACCCGGACCGGCGCCTGCACCGTCTGGCCGAACGCGTGCATCGTCAGCGTCGCGCTCGTCCCCGCCGTCACGAGCGGCGTGCCGTCCGGGGCGAACTTCTCCACCCGCGGCGTCCCGATCGAGGCCGGGGCGATCGGCACGCCGTCCTCGTCGAAGGTCACCGGGTTGTAGCGGACCTCGTCGTCGTCGGGCTGTTCCTCGACGTGCACGCGGATCCCGCTGCGCTCCTGGATCTGCCAGGTCAGGGCCTGGGTCACCGCGGTCTCGAAGCGCTGGTCGCCGTGGCCGATCCGGGAGCGCGACTCGGACGGGGCGAACCCCTCCGGCGGGTACGTCATGAGGTCCGGCGCCTGGGTCGCACCCACGGCTCCGTACGTCAGGGCGGTCCGGTAGCTCCCGCGGGTACTCATGCGGCCCACTGTACTGGGGACTCGTCCCCCGGATCGAACCGAGTCGTCCTCGGGTGCGCAACCGGCGGTCCGCTTTCCGCGCGCCCCGAACTGGAGGCCCGACACCCGTCCGACACGCCCCTATCGTGGGTGCGTGCCCCGCTCCCCCCTCGCTCGCGCGCGGTCCGTCGACCGCACGACGGCCGCGTTCGCCGTCCTGACGCTCGCGGCGTTCGGACTGGCGGCGACGGCACGGGCCGCGGTCGAGTGGGCGACGGCCGGCCTCGGCGCTCCCTCCCGGTACGTCACGACGCCGCCGGGGGACGTCGACGTGTTCGACACCGCGAACGCCATCGCGGCGTTCGGGGCGTGCAGCGCCGGAGCGGGTGTGCTCCTGTTCGGGGTGACGCTCGTGCTCGCGGTGCGCCGACACTCGGCACGCCGGCTGCCCTACGTGCTCGGGTTCTGCACGCTGGCGATGGTGGTCGGGTCGGTGGTGGCCGGGTTCGCCGCGGCGGCGCAGGCCGACTACGACACGGCTGCCGGACTCGTCATCCTGCGGACCGCACTCGCAGGACTGGCCGCGGCGAGCCTCCCGGCACTGGGCCTCGCAGCGTTGCGGGCTCGCGCCCGCCGCGTCTGACGCGCTCCGCTACTTCTTCTTCTCTTCGACGTCGCCGGAGAGCGCCGCGATGAAGGCTTCCTGCGGGACCTCGACACGACCCACCATCTTCATGCGCTTCTTGCCCTCCTTCTGCTTCTCGAGGAGCTTGCGCTTGCGGGTGATGTCACCGCCGTAGCACTTCGCGAGGACGTCCTTGCGCATCGCCCGGATGCTCTCGCGGGCGATGATCCGGGCGCCGATGGCGGCCTGGATCGGGACCTCGAACTGCTGGCGCGGGATGAGCTTGCGCAGGCGCTCGGTCATCAGCGTGCCGTAGGCGTACGCCTTGTCGCGGTGCACGATCGCGCTGAACGCGTCGACCTGCTCGCCCTGGAGCAGGATGTCGACCTTCACGAGGTCGGCCGCCTGGTCACCCGTGGGCTCGTAGTCGAGCGACGCGTAGCCCTGGGTCTTGCTCTTCAGCTGGTCGAAGAAGTCGAAGACGATCTCACCGAGGGGCATCTCGTACCGGATCTCGACGCGGTCCTCGCCGAGGTACTCCATGCCGAGCAGCGATCCGCGGCGCGACTGGCACAGCTCCATGATCGCGCCCACGTAGTCCTTCGGCGCGAGGATGGCCGCACGGACCATCGGCTCGCGGACCTCGACGATGCGACCGCCGGGGAACTCGGACGGGTTCGTGACCTCGGTCACGGTGTTGTCCTCGTTCGTGACCTCGTAGATCACGCTCGGGGCCGTGGTGATGAGGTCGAGCCCGAACTCGCGGCTGAGGCGCTCGGTGATGATCTCGAGGTGGAGCAGGCCGAGGAAGCCGCAGCGGAAGCCGAAGCCGAGCGCCACCGACGTCTCCGGCTCGTACACGAGGGCGGCGTCGGACAGCTTGAGCTTGTCGAGCGCCTCACGGAGGTCGGGGTAGTCCGAGCCGTCGATCGGGTACAGGCCCGAGAACACCATCGGCTTCGGGTCGGTGTACCCGGCCAGCGCCTCGGTCGCGGGCTTCTGCGCCGTCGTGACCGTGTCGCCGACCTTCGACTGGCGGACGTCCTTCACCCCGGTGATGAGGTACCCGACCTCGCCGACGGAGAGACCCTTCGTCGGCTTCGGCTCGGGCGCGGACACGCCGATCTCGAGGATCTCGTGCGTCGACTTGGTCGACATCATCTGGACCTTCTCGCGCGGGTGGATCGTGCCGTCCACCATCCGCACGTACGTCACGACGCCGCGGTAGCTGTCGTAGACCGAGTCGAAGATCATCGCGCGGGGCGGAGCGTCCACGTCGCCCACGGGGGCCGGCACGGAGCCGACGACCCGGTCGAGCAGTTCGGCCACGCCCACGCCGGTCTTGCCGGACACGCGCAGGACGTCGTCGGGCGAGCCGCCGATGAGCTGCGCGAGCTCGGCCGCGTACTTCTCCGGCTCGGCCGCCGGCAGGTCGATCTTGTTCAGGACCGGGATGATCTCGAGGTCGTTCTCGAGCGCCAGGTAGAGGTTGGCGAGCGTCTGGGCCTCGATGCCCTGCGCCGCGTCGACCAGGAGGATCGCTCCCTCGCACGCCGCGAGCGACCGGGACACCTCGTACGAGAAGTCCACGTGACCGGGCGTGTCGATCATGTTGAGGGCGTACGTCTGCCCGTCGAGCTCCCACGGCATGCGCACCGCCTGGGACTTGATCGTGATGCCGCGCTCGCGCTCGATGTCCATGCGGTCGAGGTACTGCGCACGCATGGCGCGGTCCTCGACGATGCCGGTGATCTGCAGCATGCGGTCGGCCAGCGTGGACTTGCCGTGGTCGATGTGCGCGATGATGCAGAAGTTGCGGATCGCGTCGGCCGGGGTCGAGGCGGGCTCGAGCGGCGCGGATGCTTGTGGGCTCACGGTTCCTCGGGGTGGGTCGGACGGTCGAACGATTGTCCCACGTCCGCGCGGCGGCGGCGCGCACGTCCCGTCAGACCACGGCGTGCTCCGGCGCCGGCAGCGCACCCAGTCCGCGGCGCAGGTCCGCCGGCGTCGCCGCGAGGCACACACGGATCCAGCCCTCGCCGGTCCGGCCGAACGCGCTCCCGGGCGCCACGGCGACCCGCTCCCGCTGGAGGAACCCGAGCGCCCACTCCGCGACGTCGCCCTGCGAGGCGTGGGACATGTCGATCCACAGGTAGAAGGCGCCGCGCGGGTCGAGGTAGTGGATGCCGGCGGCGTCGAGCACCTCCTTCGCGACGCCGAGGTTGGCGCGGTAGTGCTCGCGGGCGTCCTGCACGGCGGAGTGGTCCCCCACGATCGCCGCGAGGGCCGCCCACTGGTCGGGTTCGGCGACGCAGCTGATCATCGCCTCCTGGGTCGTCCGCATCGTCGGGCCGAGCCCCTTCGGCGTGACGAGGTACCCGACACGGACGCCCGTCATCGCGTAGGTCTTGCTCAGCGAGAAGGCGGTGAAGACACGGTCGTCCTCGTCGAGGCTCGCCAGGCTGACGTGGCGCGTGCCGTAGGTGAAGTACTCGTAGACCTCGTCGCTGATCACCCAGAGGTCGTGCCGCTTCGCCAGGGCGAGCAGGTCGCGGAGGGTCTGCTCGCCGAACACCGAGCCGAGCGGGTTCGACGGCGAGTTCACGACGAGGGCGCGGGTCCGCTCGGTGATGCTCGCCTCGAGGGCCTGCAGGTCGGGCTCGAACCCGTGCTGCGGCTCGAGCCGGTACGGCACCGGCGTCGCTCCGATGATGTGGGCGTTCATCGTGAAGGTCGTGTAGCCGGGGTCCGGCACGAGGACCTCGTCGCCGGGGCTCAGCACGAGGGTCATCGCCTGGAAGAGCGCCTGCGTCGCGCCGATCGTCATCCAGATCTGCTCGACGTCGACCTCGATCCGGTTCTCGCGGCGGAGCTTGTCGCGGATGGCCTCCCGAAGCGGGGCGATGCCACCGTTCGGGGTGTAGTCGGTGCGGTCCTCGGTCCATGCGCGCCGGGCGGCCTCGCCGATGTGCGCCGCGACGGGCACGTCGGGTTCGCCGATGACGAGCATCGCGATGTCCGTGCCGGTCGCCTGGTCCGTCTGCTCGGCCTGCATGCGGGCGGCTTGCTCGAACACCCGGCGGATGCCGGAGGCGGGGACGGTCTCGATGCGGGGCGCGAGCGATGGCATGCTCGTCACGGTAGCGAACGGTTGTTGCGGCACGGTTTCGGCGTTTCGGTGCTTTGGTCCAGACGCTCCGGCCTGGTAATGTTGGTGGCTGGCTTCCGCGTTCCCCGCCCACGGGTGGAACGCGATGCGACCAAGGGCCCCTCTACCCAGCGGTCGCGACCACCCGTAGAGACGATCAAGGAGCAACACGCATGGCGAACATCAAGTCGCAGATGAAGCGCATCAAGACCAACCTCAAGGCCCAGGAGCGCAACAAGGCCTACCGTTCGGAGCTCAAGACGGTCATCCGTCACACGAACGAGGCCGTCGTCGCCGGCGACAAGGACAAGGCCGTCGCGGCCCTGACCCTCGCGTCGAAGAAGCTCGACAAGGCCGTGAGCAAGGGCGTCATCCACAAGAACCAGGCCGCGAACCGCAAGTCGGCCATCGCGAAGAAGGTCGCGTCGCTCTGACGCACTGACCCTTCTGGTCTGCAGGCCCCGCACCGTTCGGTGCGGGGCCTGTTTGCGTGCGCGGGGCGCGCGGCGCCTGGCGCGCGGCGCCGGGCGCGCGGCGCCTGGCGGCGTGACACGCGCGGTTCGACATGCTGCGCGTCGATCGACACGCAGAACGTCGCAACGAGCGTGCGGTGCCGTCCGACCCGCGTCGCGTGCGCAGTTCGGGAGGCGCGGCTCGCCTCAGCGCGCCTCGCCGCGCCGGGCGATGGTGCGGACCATGACCTCGAGCGCGTAGTGCGCGTCGCGCGAGCCACCCTTCACCGCGGTGTCGGCCTCGGCGATGCTGATGATCGCGTTCGCGAGCCCGGACTCGCTCCACCCCGCGACGTCACGCTGTGCCCGCTGTACCTGCCACGGCGCCATGCCGAGCGCCGAGGCGGCCTGACCGCTCGGCCCGCGGAAGGCACTGACCTTCGCCATCGTGCGGATCTTCGACGCGAACGCCGCCACGATCGGCACCGGAGCCTCGCCCGTGGAGAGCGCGTGCCGCAACTCGACGATGGCCGGCGCCGAACGGCCGGCGAGTGCGATGTCGGCGACCTTGAACGCGTTCGTCTCGACGCGACCGCCGTAGTACTTGTCGACGACCTTGTCCGTGATCTCGGCTGCCTCGTCCGCGAGGAGCTGCCGGCACGCGGCCGCGAGCTCGGCCAGGTCGTCCGCGAACGCCGCGACGAGGGTGCGCACCGCCGAGGGCGCGATCTTCCGTCGGGCAGCGCGGAACTCCGCCGTGACGAAGTCGATCCGGTCGGTCTCGCGCTTGAGCTCGTCGCACTGCACCTCGACGCCCCCGCCGACACCGCTGCGGATCGTGTCGAGCAGCTTCTTGCCGCGCACTCCCCCACCGTGGCGCAGAACGAGCGTGACGTCGTCCGCCGGGGCACCGAGGTACGAGATCGTCTCGGTGATGAACGCGTCGGTGCACTTCTCGACGTTGGTGACCCGGACCAACCGGGGCTCGCCGAACAGGGACGGACTCGCGAGGGTCGCGAGGAGGCCGGGAGCGTACTGGTCGGCTTCGAGGTCGTGCACCTCGAGGGCGGGGTCCTCGCCCAGGAGCAGGTCACGCAGGACGCTGCTCGCTCGCTCGGCGAGGAAGGTCTCGGGCCCCGTGACGAGCACCACCGGCGCAGGGCGGATGCCCGACCAGGGCACCTGGTCGATCTTCGCTGCGGCGCGGACGGGCTTCTTGGCGGCCATGCCTCGATCCTACGGGCGACCGCTGACGCCGAACGCTCCGTCCACACCCGGAGGGCGTCGGGTCCGTCCCGTCCGACGACCACGGTCCCCTGCTGGTCGGTCCGGTACGCGCGGGTGCCCGCGGCCGCGAGCACGTCCAGCGCCGAGCGGGTCGGGTGGCCGTACGTGTTGTCCGCACCGACGCCGATGAGCCCCACCGCGGCCGCGGTCTCGCGGTAGAGCACCGGGTCCTGGTCGGCCGAACCGTGGTGCGCCACCTTCACGACCTCGATCGTGGTCCCGGGCCGGGCCTGCGTTCCGGTGTCGGCCTGGGTCGCCAGGACACCGCGGAGCCGGCGCTGCGCGGTCTCCCCCAGGTCTCCGAGGAACAGCCCGGCGACACACGACGTGCAGCCCGGCCCGGGTTCCGTGCGGAGGACCAGACTCGCGTCGTTGCCGGCGTCCCGCGCACCCGACCGCGGCCACACCACCCGCCACCGGAGTGGCCCGAGCGTGCCCGATGTCGTGTCGTCGGCCGTGCGGACGTCGATGCCCGCGTCGACGAGCGAACGGAGGACGCGCTCGTCCTCGGCCCGTCCGGTGGGCCCGACGAGCGCGGTCGTCACACGGTCCGCGACCGACGCGACCGCACCGACGTGGTCCCGGTCGAAGTGCGTCAGCACGAGCAGGTCGACCCGGTCGACGCCGAGGAGGTCCAGGCAGGCGCCGAGTCGCGCCGGATCGTCGCCGACGTCCACCAGTGCGGTGCCGCTCCCGCCGCGGACGAGCACCGCGTCACCCTGTCCCACGTCGCACGCGGCGACGGCCCAGTCGCCGGGCAGCCCCGCGCGCACGACGAGTCGTGGCACGGCGACGGACACGATCCCGACCGCTGCGACCGTGCACGCGGCGAGGAGCAGGCGGAAGCGGACCGCTCGGGGCGCGAGGACCGCCACCGCGACCGAGGCGCTCACGACGGCAGCGCCGACCACCCCGAGCACTCCGGCTGGCCAGGGCGCGGCGGCGTACGGGAGCGCAGCCGCTCCGTGCGCGATGCCTCCGATCGCGCTGGCGGGCGCCCACGCCACCGCAGCGAGCACCGAACCGCCCCACGGCCACAGCGGCGCGGTCAGGCACGCGGCGAGCCCGACCACCGTCACGATCGGCGCGAGCGGCTCGGTCAGCAGGTTCGCCGGGACCGCGTAGGTCGGGAACGTGGCCGACAACGGGATCGTGACCGGCCAGCAGGCGAGCTGCGCCGCGACGGGGATCGCGAGCGCTGCCGCCACCGGCGTCCACATCCGTCGTGCGAACAGCGCCGTCAGCGGCGGACCGAGGACCACGATCCCACTCGTCGCGAGCACCGACAGGGTGAACGCGAACGACCGGGCGTACCAGGGGTCGACGACGAGCATCCCGACCACGGCGAGGGCGATCAGCGGGACCCCACGCACCGGACGTCCCGTGAGGTGCACCACGAGCACGACCACCGCCATCACGGTCGCCCGCACGATCGAGGGGTCCGGACGGACCAGCACGACGAACGCCAGCAGGAGCGCGATCGCCACCACCGCCCGACCCGCTCGCGGGAGGCCGACGGCCCGCCCCAGCACGACCACGAGTCCCACGATCACCGCGCAGTTCGCGCCGGACACGGCGGTCAGGTGGGTGAGCGCCGAGGTCTCCATCGCGGCCTCGGTCGCGGGGTCGAGTCCGCTCCGGTCGCCGATCGCCAGACCGCGCAACAACGAGGCTCCGGGTTCCGGCAGGGTCGCGCTCGCGGACACGAACGCTCGGCGTGCCCGATCGGTGGCCGCGAGGAGTCCCGTCGTCGGCTCGGTCCGGACCTCACCGCGCAGGAACACCACGAACGACGTCGTGCTCCCCGGCTCGTCCGCTTCGAGCGTCGCCACCCCGTGTACCCGACTCCCCGCGGCGACAGCCCCGCCCGCGCCGCGCGCCGTGGGGACGACCCGAACCGGCACGCGCAGCCCGTCGACGTCCTCCGCGGTCACCAGGGTCCCGAGCACCGACCGGTCACCCGCCGCGAGGTCCCGGTCGAGCACGATCTCCACGGCGACCGTCCGGACACCGTCGAGGACGGCAGGGCTCCGCCGGTCGTCGCCGGCCACCACGGCGACCGCCACCGTGGTGCAGAACGCGGCCGACGCCACCACGAGTCCCACGACGCCCAGAGCCCGCCGCTGACACCCCACCACCAGCCACGCGATGCCGCCACACGCGACGGCCGCGCCGACGAGCCCGAACCACCCTGCGCTGCCCGGTACCCCGACCAGCACGGCCGCACACACCCACGCGGCCGTCGCGGGACCGGCCACTCGCAGGTCCCGCACGCCGGGAGCGAGGTCGACCGCCACCGCCGGCCCCGATCAGACCCGCACGCGGTCGCGGAGCTCCGCGAACCGGACGTCACCGATGCCGCTGACGTCGAGCAGGTCCTCGACGGCGGCGAACCGTCCGTGCTCGTCGCGCCACGCGAGGATCCGGCCCGCGAGTGACGGCCCGATCCCGGGCAGGGTCTCGAGCAATGTCTGATCGGCCGTGTTGAGGTCGACGACGGCATCGTCGGCAGACCCGGCACCACCACCGGCACCATCCGACCCGGCTCCAGCACCGCCGCCGCCGCTCCCGCTCGAACCGTCGAGCGCTGCCGGGATGTCCGTCTCCCCCACCTTCGGCACGTACAACCGCTCGCCGTCCACCGGCACCCGCGCGAGGTTCAGCCGAGCCAGGTCCGCGTCGTCTCGAGCGCCCCCGGCCCGCTCGACCGCGTCGGACACACGGCTGCCCCCGGGAAGCGTCACGATGCCCGGACGTGCCACCGCCCCGACGACGTGCACGACCACGAGCGGGGCGGCCG
Organism: Curtobacterium sp. MCBA15_016; assembly: GCF_001865105.1. Lineage (NCBI taxonomy): Bacteria > Bacillati > Actinomycetota > Actinomycetes > Micrococcales > Microbacteriaceae > Curtobacterium > Curtobacterium sp. MCBA15_016. The sequence continues at coordinate 33,178 of NZ_MJGR01000010.1, read as the reverse complement.
ACGAAGACGGAGGACCCCCACCCGGAGAACGGGACGGCACCGCTGACGGAGCACCCGCCACCGATAGCGGACCGTCGCCGTCACCGCTCGCAGACGATGACGAACCCGACCACGACCCGACCGCCACCACGACCCCGGCGACCAGGACGACGAGCCCCGCCAGCAGGACCGCCGTCCGCGGCGACAACGCCAGCCCAGCGGCCCACGACCGCGCAGACCCACCCGCCGACGCCGCCCCAGCCCCGCTGGACGGTCCCGTGGCTCCACCATCACCAGACGACATGCCCGCACGCTACGGAGCCCGACCACCCGGCCGGACCCCGCAACGACGATCGGTGGACGACCGTCCGCCCGCCCAACCTGTGGAGGACGAACGGCGCGCTACCCCTTGATCGCGATGTTCACGAGCTTCGGCGCCCGCACGATCACCTTCACGATCTCGCGGTCCCCGATGTACCGCTGGACGTTCGCCGACGCCCGAGCGAGCGCCTCCAGCTCCGACGGCTCGATCGACTTCGACACCTCGAACGAGTCCCGCACCTTGCCGTTGACCTGCACGACCGCGGTCAGCGACTCCTGCACGAGCAGCGTCGGGTCGGCCTTCCGCCAGCCGTACGTGGCGACGGTGGCCTCGTAGCCCAGCTTCTCCCACATCTCCTCGCCGGTGTACGGCGCGAAGACGCTCAGGCCGAGCGCGATGGTCTCGACGGCCTCGCGGACGGCGGGGTCAGCCGCGCCCGGACCGTTGTCGATCGCCTTGCGGGTGACGTTCACCAGGTCCATGAGCCGCGCGATCACGACGTTGAACTTGAACGACTCCATCATCCCCGGCGCATCGGCCAGGAACCGGTGCGTGACCTGCCGCAGGGCGCGGTCGCCGTCCGCCCACACGACGTCCGGCGACGACGTGACGTCGAGCGCCAGCCGGTAGGCACGGGCGAGGAAGCGGGCCGAGGCGGACGGGGAGACGTCCTCCCAGTTGATGTCGTCCTCTGGAGGCCCGGCGAAGCCCATCACCAGGCGGATCGCGTCGACACCGTTCGCGTCGAGCTCGTCACCGAGCGAGACGCCACCCTTCGACTTCGACATCTTCGAGCCGCCGGACAGCACCATGCCCTGGTTGAGCAGCGCCGAGAACGGCTCGGTGAAGTCGAGGTAGCCGAGGTCGAACAGCACCTTGGTCACGAAGCGCGCGTACAGCAGGTGCAGGATCGCGTGCTCGATGCCGCCGATGTACTGGTCGACCGGGGCCCACTTGCGTGCGACGGCGGGGTCGAACGCCTGCGTGTCGTCGTTCGCCGCCAGGAAGCGCAGGAAGTACCACGACGAGTCGACGAAGGTGTCCATCGTGTCGGTGTCGCGGAGCGCGGGGGTGCCGTCCACCGGGTTCGGCACGTTCACCCAGTCGGTCGCGCCACCGAGCGGCGAGGTGCCCTTCGGCTTGAGGTCGAGCCCCTCGGTGTCGGGCAGCCGGACGGGCAGCTGGTCCATCGGCACCGGGTGCTCGGTGCCGTCGGCCCCGTGGATGATCGGGATCGGGGTGCCCCAGAAGCGCTGGCGCGAGATGAGCCAGTCGCGCAGGCGGTAGGTCTTGGCGGCACGGCCGGTGCCGCGCTCCTCGAGCAGGGAGATCGCCGCGGTGATCGCGTGCTGCTTGGACATGCCGTCGAGCGGGCCGGAGTTGATCATCCGACCGGTGCCGGTCAGGGCCTCACCCGTCGACACCGGGTCGAGCGCGGGCAGGTCGTCGAGCGAGGCACCCTCGGGGATCACCGGGATCGCCCCGGTCACCGCGGCGTTCGTGTCGACGACGACCTTCACCGGCAGGTCGAACGCCCGCGCGAAGTCGAGGTCGCGCTGGTCGTGCGCCGGGACGGCCATGACCGCGCCGTGACCGTAGTCGGCCAGCACGTAGTCGGCGGCCCAGATCGGCAGGTGCTCCCCCGTCAGCGGGTGGATCGCGAAGCGACCGAGCGGCACACCGGTCTTCGGGCGGTCGGCGTTCTGCCGGTCGATCTCCGAGGTCTTCTGCGTGGCGACGAGGTATGCGTCGAACGCAGCCCGGACGTCGTCCGACACGGATGCGTCAGCCACCAGCGCAGCAGCCAGGTCAGAATCCGGCGCCACCACGAGGAACGTCACCCCGTGGATCGTGTCCGGACGCGTGGTGAACACCGTGACGGGCTCGTCGCGGCCCTCGATCACGAAGTCGACGTCCGCGCCGACCGAGCGCCCGATCCAGTTCCGCTGCTGCGCGATGACCTTCGCCGGCCACCGGCCCTCGAGCTGGTTGAGGTCGTCGAGCAGCCGGTCCGCGTACTCGGTGATCTTGAAGTACCACTGCGTCAGCTTCTTCTTGACGACGACTGCGCCGGAGCGGTCCGAGGTGCCGTCCGCCAGCACCTGCTCGTTCGCGAGGACGGTCTGGTCCACCGGGTCCCAGTTGACCCAGCTGTCCTTGCGGTAGGCCAGCCCCTTCTCGTACATCTTCAGGAACAGCCACTGGTTCCACTTGTAGTACTCGGGGTCCGAGGTGTGGATCTCGGTGGTCCAGTCGAACGACGGCGCGTAGCGCTTGAACGACGCCTTCTGCTGCTCGATGTTCGCGTAGGTCCAGTCCTTCGGGTCGACCCCGCGCTTGATCGCCGCGTTCTCGGCCGGCAGGCCGAACGAGTCCCAGCCGATCGGGTGCAGCACGTTGAAGCCCTGCTGCCGCCAGTACCGCGCCACGAAGTCGCCGAGCGCCCAGTTCTCGGCGTGCCCCATGTGCAGGTCGCCGGACGGGTACGGGAACATCTCGAGGATGTACTTCCGCGGACGCGTGTCGTCGAGGTCGGTCGTGAAGAGCCCGAGCTCCTCCCAGCGCGGCTGCCACTTCTCCTGCAGACGACGGAAGTCGTAGGCGTTCGGGTCCTCGGGGTACGGCTCGGTGGTCACGGAACTCTCATTCAGTCTGGAGGCACGGATCACGTCCGTCGGACGCGCTCCGGTCATCAAGGATATAAGCCTGGAGGAACGGATCACCGCACCGGAGTCGACCCACCGCCGGCAGGTGCTCGGCTCACACCGCCGCGAGCCGCCCGTCGCGCATCCGCAGCGTCCGGTCGACGAGGTCCGCCGCCACCGGCACGTGCGACACGATGACGACCGTCCTGCCGTCCTGCCGCGCGGCCCCGACGAGGTCGCGCAGCACGGTGTCGCCGAGGTCGGGGTCGATGTCGGCCGTCGGCTCGTCGAGCACGAGCACCGGGAACGCGTGCAGGAGCGCCCGGGCGAGCGCGAGCCGGTGCGCCTGCCCGCCGGACACGAGGGCACCGCGCTCCCCCACGCCCGCGTCGAGTCCACCGCGTCGCTGCACCCACGCCCCGAGCCCGACCCGGTCGAGCACGGCGACCAGGTCCTCGTCGGTCGCGGTGTCGCGGGCGAACAGCAGGTTCTGCCGCACGGACTGGTCGAACACGAACGGGTCCTGCTCGATCAGCCCGACGCGGGCGCGGACGGCGTCGGGGTGCATGTCCTTCGCCTCGACCCCGTCGAGCGTGTACGAGCCCTCGTGGTCGACGAACCGGACGAGCGCGTCCACGAGCGTCGACTTGCCCGCGCCGCTCGGCCCCTCGAGCACGACGACCTCGCCGGGTCGGAGGTCCAACGACACCCGGTCGACGGCGGCCGCCGCGGCACCGGGCCAGCGCACCGTCACGTCGCGCAGCGAGACGGCGACGGGCCCGTCGACCACGAGCGAGGCGGGATCGGCGTCCGCGTCCGGCTCCGGGACGATGCCGGCCGGCACCTCCGCCGGGACGACCCGCTCCACCCGGTCGGCCGCGGCCCGGACCCGGCGCAGCGTCAGCACCGCGAGCGGGACCCCGCCGACGACCTCGAACAGGGCGAGCGGCACGAACACGGCGAGGGCCCAGAGCGGTCCGTCGAGCGCGCCGGTGACGACCGCGGGGACGCCTACGGCCAGGATCCCGATGACCGCGCCACCGCCGACGAGGCCGACCAGGGCCCCGACGAGTGACTCGACCGTCCCCCGGCGCCGCACGGCCGCGGTCACCCGGGCGTCGAGCCGGGCGATGTGGTCGAGCCGTTCGTCGAGCGTGCCGTAGGCGGCGAAGACGTCGAGCGTCCGCACCGTGTCGAGCACGAGGTCGGCGACGTGCCCGCGTTCCGCGGCCGTCTGCTCGTCGGAGCGCCGTGCGATCGAGAGGGTGACGACCGACCCGAGCAGTGCGGCCACGGCGAGGGCGACGAGCAGCACGAGCGCCGCCGGCACCGACACGAACGCGACCGCGACGACGGAGAGCAGCGCGGCCACGCCGGCGGACACGAGCGGACCGACGACGCGGATGGGCAGGTCCTGCAGCCGGTCGGTGTCGGTGACGAGCCGCGTGAGGAGGTCGCCGCGACCGGTGGAGCCGAGTCCCGCCGGAGCGATCGACGACAGTCGGCGGTACATCTCGGTGCGCACGACCGCGAGCTGCCGGAACGAGGCGTCGTGTCCGGCGAGGCGGTCCACGTACCGGAGCGCCGCACGGCCGAGCGCGAACGCGCGGACGCCCACCATCACGAGCGTCAGGTAGAGGATCGGCGGGTGCTCGGCCGCACGCGTGATGAGGTACCCGCTCGCGGCGAGGAGCGCCACGGCGCAGACCGCACTGAGCGCACCGGCCGTGACCGCCTTGGCCCAACCGGCCCCGTGCGGCATCGCGAGCCGCAGGACGGAGGCGTCCCCGCCGGCACGGCCGCCCCGCCGCTGGCGCGTCGGACCGGAACCGGCGCCGTGGGCCCCTCGCGCCTCCCGGGTCATGCCCGCACCCCGTCCGTGCTGGTGACCGCGACCGCGCCACCCGGTCGCCCGTCGACACGGGTGACCGCGACCGCGCCGTCCGGCCGCACGTCGACGCGGACGTCCGCCGCCGCGACGACCGCGGGCCGGTGGCTCGCGACCACGACGACGGCCCCGTCGTCGGCGAGGCGGCGGAGCGTGCGGACGACGTGAGCCTCGGCGTCGGCGTCCAGCGCGGAGGTCGGCTCGTCGAGCAGCACGAGCTCCGTCCCCGTCCGCCGCGCGCGGTACAGGGCGCGCGCCACCGCGACGCGCTGCGCCTGGCCGCCGGACAGGCCGCTGCCGCCGGAACCGACCTGGAGGCGCGGGTCGAGTCCCAGCCCCGCCTCGCCCAGGGCGGTACGGACCGCTGGCTCGTCGGGGGTCGCGCTGAGCGCGACGTTCTCGGCGATCGTGCCGCGGACGAGTCGTGGGCGCTGGTCGGCCCAGGTCGTGCGCTCGGCGACCGTGCTGCCGTCGGGGCCCGGCACGGTCACCGTGCCGTCGTGGGGCAGGGCTCCGCGGACCGCGGCGATGAGACTGGACTTGCCGGAGCCGCTCGGGCCGGCCAGGACGACGATCGTGCCCGGTCCGGCGCGGAGGTCGAGCGGACCGATCACGACGTCGGGACGGCGCACGGTGAGTCGGTCCAGCACCAGGTGGTCGGCGGCGGGGACGGCTCCGGGACGTGCCGCGGGCGCCGTGGTGTCGTCGAGGACGTCGAGCACGGCGGTCGAGGCCTCGACGCCGTCCTGTGCCGCGTGGAAGTCGGCGCCGACCTGGCGGATCGGGGCGAAGGCCTCCGGAGCGAGGACGAGCACGAACATCGCGGCGCCGAGCCCGAGCGAGCCGTCGACGAGTCGGATGCCGATCGACACCGCGACGAGCGCGACGGACAGGCTCGCGGCGAGTTCGAGCGCGAACCCGCTCACGAACGACAGCCGCAGGACCCCGACGGTGCCACGGCGGTACTCGTCGGTGACGGTGCCGATGCGTCCGACCTGGCGCCGGGCACGGCCGAAGACCTTGAGCGTCGCCAGCCCCTCGACTGCCTCGGTGAAGGCACCGCCGAGCTTCGCGAGCGCGTCCGACTGCTTCCGCTGGAGCGCCTGCGTCGCGAGGCCGATGAGGATCATGAACACCGGGATCACCGGCAGGGCGCAGAGCACGATCAGGCCGCTGGTCAGGTCGCCGAGCCCGATCGCGACGACGAGCATCGGCGTGGCGATCGCGGTGAGGGCCAACTGCGGCAGGTACCGGCCGAAGTAGGCATCGAGGGCGTCGAGCCCGGGGCCGAGCGTGGTCGCGAAGGCCGCACTCGAGCGCTCGGCGAGCCACGACGGTCCGCGCTCGGCCGCCCGGGCCAGGACGGTCGCGCGCAGCTCGCTCTTCACCTTCGCCGCTGCACGTGCGGCGAGGTCGTCGGTGGCCCAGGCGGCCACGGCCCGGACGACGAACGCCGCGCCGAGGAGCGCGAGCGCCGGGGTGAACGCGTCCGGGACGCTGCCGTCACGGACGGCGTCCACGCCGAGGGTCACCGCCGCGGCGATCCCCCACGCGATCGCGATGGTCGCGAGCGTGCGGAGGACACCGGTGCCGGCGGCCGCGACGATGAAGCCACGGGCCGTCCGCGACAGCCGCAGCAGGCGCGGGTCGAGCGGCTTCACCGTCGCCGCCTAGTGCGCGGCCTGGGTCACGTGGGCCCGGGACACGCGCTTGCGGAAGATCCAGTACGTCCACGCCTGGTAGGCGAACACGAGGGGCACGAAGATCAGCGCCACCCAGCTCATCACCGTGAGCGTGTACGAGCCGCTCGAGGCGTTGTAGACGTTCAGGCTGTTCGCCGGGTCGTTCGTCGCGGGCATGACGTCCGGGAAGATCGCGGTGAACATCGCCAGGACGATCGCGGCGATGGTGACCGCCATGAGCGTGAACGCCCGGCCCTCCTTGCCCCAAGCGTTGCAGAGCACCGCGAGGACCAGGGCGAGCGCGGCGACGACCGACAGGACGATCGACGTCGGGGTGGACCGCACGAAGGCCATCCAGACCAGGAACCCTGCGCCGACGACGATCGTCAGCACGCCCGCCCGGGTCGCGAGGCGCTTCGCACGCGCACGGATCTCACCCTCGGTCTTCAGCGCGACGAAGACGACGCCGTGCGTGAAGAACACCAGCAGCGTCGCCACGCCGGTGAGCAGCGCGAAGGGGTTGAGCAGGTCGAACACCGTGCCGGTGTAGTTGTGGCCGGCGTCCATCGGGATGCCCCGGACCACGTTGCCGAACGCGACGCCCCAGAGGAACGACGGCACCGCGCTGCCGACGATGATCATGAGGTCGAACCGGCGCTTCCACTCGAGGTGCTTGTTCTGGTGCCGGTACTCGAACGAGACGCCGCGGGCGATGAGCGCCGCGAGGATGAGCAGGAGCGCCAGGTAGAACCCGGAGAACATCGTGGCGTACCACTCGGGGAACGCCGCGAACAGGCAGGCGCCCGCGACGATGACCCAGGTCTCGTTGAGGTCCCACACCGGACCGATCGTGTTGATCAGGACCCGACGGTCGGTGTCGTCCTTGCCGAGGAACGGCAGGGACATGCCGACACCGAAGTCGAAGCCGTCGAGGACGAAGTAGCCGACGAAGAAGACGCCGACGATCGCGAACCAGAGAACGGGGAGATCCATCAGTAGACCGTCACTTCGTGCTTGACCTCACCGGTCTCCTCGTCGACCTCCGCCGGGGCGGCGGGGCCCTCTTGCGCGACCTTCTTGATGAGCCGGAACTCGACCACCGCCAGGGAGCCGTAGATGAGCGTGAAGACGATGAGCGAGATGAGGACCTCGACCCCGGTGACGTTCGGCGAGACGCCGTCGCTCGTCTTGAGCAACCCGAACACGAGCCACGGCTGGCGGCCCATCTCGGTGAAGATCCAGCCGACGATCATCGCGGCCATCGGCAGCGGGACGGTCCAGGTGGCGATGCGCCAGACCCACCGCTGGGTCGGGAACCGGCCCTTGCGGGTCAGCCAGAGCCCGACGAGCGAGACCAGCACCGCGCCGACACCGAGCGCGATCATCCAGCGGAACGACCAGTAGGTCACCCAGATGATCGGCTTGTAGTCGCCGGGGCCGTAGACCTGCGAGTACTGCGCCTGCAGGTCGTTGATGCCCTCGACCGTGCCGTTGAAGGTGTGCGTCGACAGGAACGAGAGCAGGTACGGCACACGGATCGAGAACAGCTCGTGCACGCCGTCCGGGGTGCCGAGTGTGAAGATCGAGAACGAGGCGTCCTTGCCGGTGGCGGTGTTGTACAGCGCCTCGGCAGCGGCCATCTTCATCGGCTGGGTGTCGACCATCGTGAGGCCGAGCTGGTCGCCGGTGAGCACCGTGAGCGCCCCCGCGGCCAGCATCGTCCACATGCCGAACTTCAGCGCCGGCATCATCGTCTCGAGGTTCTGGTTGCGCGCCAGGTGGTACGCGGCGACCGAGATGATCACCGCGGCGGCGACCATGAAGCACGCGAACAGGGTGTGCGGGAAGGCGGCCAGCGCGACCTTGTTGCCGAGCACGGCCCAGATGTCCGTGAGCTCCGCACGCCCCTTGGCCTCGTTCATGGAGAAGCCGACCGGGTGCTGCATGAACGCGTTCGCGGCGATGATGAAGTACGCCGACATGATCGTGCCGGCGCTGACGCACCAGATGCTCGCGAGGTGCAGGCCCTTCGGCAGGCGGTCCCACCCGAAGATCCAGATGCCGATGAACGCCGCCTCGAAGAAGAACGCGAGGATGCCCTCGAGCGCGAGCGGGGCGCCGAACACGTCACCGACGAACCGGGAGTAGTTCGACCAGTTCATGCCGAACTGGAACTCCTGCACGATCCCCGTCACGACGCCCATCGCGAAGTTGATGAGGAAGATGCGCCCGAAGAACCGGGTCAGCTGGAGGTAGTGCGCGCGCCCCGTCCGGTACCAGGCCGTCTGGAACACGGCCACGACGACGGCCATGCCGATCGTCAACGGGACGAAGAGGAAGTGGTAGATCGTCGTCAGACCGAACTGCCACCGCGACAGGAGGAGCGGATCGAGGATGTCGTTCATGCGGCGTTTCCGAGCCGGTTCGCCGCGCGCTGTTGGTGCACGTCAGTTGCTTCCTGTGGAGGGGAACTTCTGCTGTCACAACCGTTGGGACACGAACACGTTACCTCGCGGACACATGGTTCGACAAGTTGTAGAACCCTCAGTGCACGGATGTGCAGCGGGATTGCACGGCACAACCGTGCGGAACAACGGTGCGGGTACCAGATCTCGGAACGACGACAGGTGCCGGGCAGTTGCCCGACACCTGTCGTTTTGTGCTGACTGAGTGCTACAGCAGGTCGTTGTCCTGCAGGAACGCCTTGGCGACCGAGGCCGCCGACTTCTGGTCCACCGAGTTCTGACGGTTGAGCTCGATGAGCGCGTCGGTCGTGAGGAGCTTGTTCACCTTCTCGATGGCGTCCGCGGCCTTCGAGTCGAGGTCCTTCGACACGATCGGGGTCACGTTGTTCGCCGGCACGAGGTGCTCCGGGTCCTCGAGCGTGACGAGCTTCTCGGTCTTGATCGAGGCGCTGGCGGAGTAGATGTCCGCGACCTGCGAGTCACCGTCCTGGATCGCCTTGATCGTGAGCGGGCCACCGGAGTCGTTCTGCTGGTTGACCTCGCCGGTGATGCCGTACTTCTCCTTGAGGCCCTTCGGACCGTAGGCGGCGGTGGCGAACTCCGGGTTGGCGGCGATCGAGATCGTCCCGCCGATCTTCGAGAGGTCGGCGATCGACTTCAAGCCGTACTTGTCCGCCGTCGCCTGGGTCACCGTGTAGGTGTCGGCGTCCGAGGCGTCGGCCGACGGCAGCGCCTTGACGTCCGACGGCAGTGCCGACTTCAGCGCGGTGTTGATGCCGTCCGTCGTCGTCTCGGTCGTGGTGGACTTGCCGTCCTCCTGCAGGAGGTAGTTGAGCAGGTTGCCGTTGTACTCCGGGAAGACGTTGATGCTCCCCTTCGCGACCTCGGGCCAGTACGCCTTGCGCTGACCGATGTTGAGCTTCTTGGTGACGGTGAAGCCCTCGTGCTCGAGCTCCTGCGCGTAGAGCTCGGCGATGATCTCGTTCGACGGGTACGCCTGCGAGCCGACGACGATGGTCTTGGAGTCCCCACCGCCGGAGCCGGAGGAGAGCGGGTCGCTCGACGAGCAGCCCGCGAGGGCGATGGCGGCCGCGGACGCGACGGCGATCGTCGCGGCGAGACGCCGGGTCGTTGCTGTGATCACGGGTGGGTTCCTTCCACAGGGGTTGATGCTCGTGGTGCTGAGCTGCGGGTGCTCCGACGCGACAGACGCGCCGACCCGGCGGAGACACCCGCGGGGACGGCGAGCCGCTGCAGCGCGGCGAAGACGATCTCGAACGCGATGGCGAGGGCGATCACCAGGAGGGAACCGCCGAGCACCTCCGCGTAGTCCGAGTTGGCGATGCCGGAGAAGGCGTAGCCGCCGAGTCCGCCGGCGTTGATGTAGCCGACGAGGGTCGCGGTGGCGACGACCTGCAGCACGGCGGCACGGATGCCGCCGACGATGAGCGGCAGGGCGAGCGGGATCTCGACCTTGCCGAGGATCTGCCACCCGGTCATGCCCTGCGCCTTGGCGGCGTCGATCACGACGCGGTCGATCGCCTCGACGCCGGAGTAGGCGCCGGCGAGCACCGACGGGATCGCGAGGATGACGAGTGCGATGAGCGGCGCCCCGAGTCCGAGGCCGATCGAGAGTGCGAGCAGCGTCAGGACGCCGAGGGTCGGCAGCGCACGGATGCCGCCGGAGACGCCCACCGCGATCGAGCGTCCCTTGCCGGTGTGCCCGATCAGCAGGCCGACCGGCACGGCGATCGCGACGGCGATGGCGACCGTGAGCAACGTGATCCACACGTGCTCCCAGAGCCGGACGCCGACGGCGTCGGACCCGACGTTGTTCGCCGGGTCGAAGATCCAGGCGATGCCCTGGGCGAAGAGGTTCATGCGGAGACCTCGTTCGCTCGGACGTCGTCAGCGGCGCGGCGTCGGACGGCACGGGCGTTGCGGCCGCTCCCCCGTGTCCACGGCATCGCGAGCCGACCCACGGCCACGAGCAGCGCGTCGAACACGAGCGCGAGCACGATGGTCAGGACGATGCCCGTGAGGATCTCGGCGCTGATGCCGCGCTTGAGGCCATCGGTGAGCAGGAACCCGAGGTTCGGCACACCGATGAGCGCGCCGACCGTGATGAGGCTGATCGTGGACACCGACACCACCCGGATGCCCGCGAGGAGGACCGGACCGGCGAGCGGCAGCTCCACCTTGAAGAACCGCTGTGCGGGCGAGTACCCGAGCGCCTCGGACGCCCCCACGACGTCCTGGTCGACCGCGTCGATGGCGTCGGCGGCGGACCGGGCCATCAGGGCCACACCGAAGATGGTCATCGCGATCACGACGTTCACCGGGTCGAGGGTGCTCGTGCCGATGATCGCGGGCAGCACCAGGAAGAGGGGCAGCGCCGGGATCGTGTAGAAGAGGCTCGCGACGACGACGATCGTCGAGGCGGTCCCCCGAGCCACGCCGTTGCGCTTCCGAAGGCGCGACACGAGCAGGCCGATCGGGACGGACAGCAGGAAGCTGATGACGATCGGCGGGATCGCCAGCCAGACGTGCGCGATCAGGTTGTCGCTGATCGTGTCCGTGTTGCCGAGGACCCAGTTCACGCGTCGCCCCGCTGCTCCTGGGGCACTGCCTCGGCCGCGTCCACGACCTGCACCGGACCGGTGAGCACACCGGCGGCGCGTCCTTCGCCGTCGACGACGATCGGCCCGGTCGGCGTCTGCTCGACGCGGAGCGCACGGCGGCCGCGACCGGCGCCGATGAAGTTCGCGACGAAGTCGTCGGCGGGCTCGGCGAGGATCTCGGCGGGGGTGCCGAGCTGGGCGATCTCGCCGCCCTTCTTGAGGATGACGACCTGGTCGCCGAGCTTGAAGGCCTCGTCGATGTCGTGCGTGACGAAGACCACGGTCTTGCCGAGCTCGCGCTGGAGCCTGATGAGCTCGTCCTGCAGGTCGTTCCGCACGAGCGGGTCGACGGCACCGAAGGGCTCGTCCATGAGCAGGATGTTCGGGTCGACCGCGAGTCCGCGGGCGACGCCGACGCGCTGCTGCTGTCCGCCGGAGAGCTGCGAGGGGTACCGGTTCGCGAAGGCACGGTCGAGCCCGACCGTGTCCATGAGCTCGAGGGCACGCTGGCGCGCGTCGGCCTTCGGGACCCCCGTCAGCAGCGGCACCGTGGCGATGTTGTCGACGACCTTGCGGTGCGGCAGCAGCCCGGCGTTCTGCATCACGTAGCCGATGCTGCGGCGGAGCTTGACCGGGTCGACGCCCGCGACGTCCTCCCCGTCGATCTCGACGGCACCTGCGCTGGGGTCGACCATGCGGTTGATCATCCGGAGCAGCGTGGTCTTGCCGCAGCCGCTCGACCCGACGAAGACCGTCGTGGTCCTCGAGGGGATGACGAGGCTGAAGTCGTCGACCGCGTTGGTGCCGTCCGGGTAGGTCTTGCGCACCGAGCGGAACTCGATCATGGGTGCCCTTCTGTTCGGAGGTAGCCCGACTCCGAGTGAGAGTACCCGTCGGGTGTGACACCCGTTCAGCCGTGACGACGTGTGTCGCGTCCCGGACAGCGCATGCGCAGCGTCCGGACGCGACGACGCCCGTCTCTCCTGTTCGGAGGACGGGCGTCGTCGGATTGCCGCTCGGCGTGTCAGGAGGCCGCGATCACCGCTTCGAGGTGCCCGCGGCTCATCGCCCGGTACTCCTCGATCAGTGCGGTCTCGGGGTTCGCCGGGTCACGGTGCGCCCGCGCGAGGACGGCGTGCGACGACTCGGCGAGGACCACCCAGGTCCGCTCGATGCGCTCCCCCGTCGGCACGCCGAACCGCTCGTGCATGATGTGGGCGACGGCGCTCCCCAGTGCCGCCATCCGGTCCTCGGCGTCGCCCGTGCCGGTGTCCGCCGCGTCGCCGAAGCGGATCGCCCGGAAGCCCGGCTCGGTGCGGTACATCTCGGCGGTGACGTCGATGAGCGCGTCGCACGCGGCCTGCCAGGTCGTCGCCTCGCTGGTGTCGAGGGCGGTGATGAACCGCTCGGCCAGGCGCTGGGTGCTCCGGATCGCGAGTGCCTCGACCACGGCGATGCGGTCCGGGAAGTAGCGGTAGACGGTGCCGATGGACGCCCCCGCCCGCTCGGCCACCATCGCGGTGGTCAGGCGCTCGAACCCGATCTCGTCGATCACCGCGGCCGCGGCGTCGAGGAGGCCGGCGAGGCGCGCCGAACTGCGGGCTTGGACCGGCTCGTTCCTGAGCAGTGATGATCCCCCCGGCAGTGCGTTCGATACCTCGGTGACGAGCACGTGTTCTCCTCTTGCGCCGACAGCGCGACTCATGTGGGTGTGACGGTCACAACTGTCGCAGAGACCGGCTGGAATATCGCTGCGACTCTCCCAGTACACGTGTGAGGTCGTACGTGTGCCAGGTCGGACGTGGAATGATGGGGCGATGCCCGACCCGACGCCCCACGAGCCGTCGTTGGCCGAGCCGATCCTCCACCGGGCGGCCCGCATCGAGGACGCCGTCCAGGAGTTCCGCGAGCACCGGGCGCGCCGCCGGGGGCTGGTGCCGACCGTCATCCCGTACACCGGCTACGGCGCACCCGGGTGGGTCCGCGTCCTCTGCCGGGTCCTCCTCACGCGTCGGGGCCTCGCATCCGACGCCTCCTTCTACGGCGTGCGCGGCTGGCGGAGCTTCACGAGCGTCGCGGTCGACGACGCCGAGGTCACGATCACCGCCGGCGGGACCTCGCACGTGGTGCAGTCCGACCGCGGCGGCGTGGTCGACACCATCGTGCCGATCGACCTCGAGCCGGGCTGGCGCACCATCAAGCTGTCCGCCGGGGGCATGCGCGACGTCGAGGCCGACGTCTTCATCGTGCACCCGGACACGCGGTTCGGACTGCTGTCGGACATCGACGACACCGTCATGGTGACCTCGCTCCCCCGCCCGATGCTCGCGGCCTGGAACTCCTTCGTGCTCACGGAGCACGGGCGCCGGCCCGTCCCGGGCATGTCGGTGCTGTACGAACGCGTCCTCGCGCAGCACCCCGGCGCCCCGACGGTCTACCTCTCCACCGGCGCCTGGAACGTCGCGCCGACGCTGCAGCGCTTCCTCAGCCGGAACCTCTACCCCTCCGGCACCCTGCTGCTCACCGACTGGGGTCCCACGCACGACCGGTTCTTCCGCAGCGGCCAACTCCACAAGCAGCAGAACCTCGAACGACTCGCCCAGGACTTCCCGCACGTGCAGTGGCTCCTCGTCGGCGACGACGGGCAGCACGACGAGTCGCTCTACGGCGAGTTCGCCCGGGCGCACCCCGAGAACGTCGCGGGCGTCGCCATCCGCCAGCTCTCCACGAGCGAGGCCGTCCTCGCCGGTGGGCGGTCCCGCGCCCAGGAACGCTCGCGCGAGTCCTCGGCGCCCTGGGTCTACGCCCCGGACGGCGCCGGCATGTGGTCCGAGCTGGCACGGGTCGGCATCACCCGCGCCGACCCGGACGATCCGGCCTGAGCCATCCCTCAGCAACCACCCCGGCCTCCCGAGTCGGTGGTGGTTGGATCGGCCCATGAGCCCGGCTGACACACCGACCAACCGCATCGAGGACCACGCGCTGATCGGCGACACCTACACCGCCGCGCTCGTCGGGCGCGACGGCACCGTCGACTGGGCGTGCCTGCCCCGCTTCGACAGCCCGTCGACCTTCGCCTCGATCCTCGGCACCGAGGACCACGGGCACTGGACCCTCCGCCCCACGGACCCGGACGCGACCGCCACCCGCCGGTACGACCACGACACGCTCGTGCTCGCGACCGTGTGGACGACGAGCACCGGCGTGGTCGAGGTCACCGAGTTCATGCCGATCGGTGCGCACCGGGCGACGATCGTCCGGCGGGTGCGGGGGCTCCGCGGCAGCGTGGAGCTCCGACAGACGCTGCGCATCCGGTTCGACTACGCCCTCGCACTCCCCTGGGTCCGGCAGATCGGCGGCGACGAGGACCCCGCACTGCTGGCCACGGCGGGACCCGGGTCCGTGATCGTCCGCGGCGTCCGCTTCCGCGCCGACGACCACCGGCACACCGCCACCACCACCGTGCACGACGGCGACGTGCTCGACACCGTCCTCACCTGGTACCCGTCGCACCGCGAGCCGCCGGAGCCCCTCGACGTCGACGAGGCCCTGCACCGCACCGTGCGCTGGTGGCGGGACTGGATGGCCACCGCCCGGACCGAGGGCCGGTACGCCGAGGCGGCCCGCCGGTCGCTCCTCCTGCTCCGTGCGATGACCCACGCCGAGACCGGCGGTGTCGTGGCGGCCGCGACGACCAGCCTGCCGGAGGACCCCGGCGGCGAACGCAACTGGGACTACCGCTACGTCTGGCTCCGCGACGCCTCGCTCGCCCTCGCGTCCCTCATCGCGCACGGGTACCGCGACGAGGCGATGCACTGGCGCGGCTGGCTCCTCCGCGCGATCGCCGGCGACCCCGCCGACGTGCAGATCATGTACGGCATCGCCGGGGAGCGCGAGCTCCCCGAACGCGAACTGCCGAACCTGCCCGGGTACGCGGGCTCCACGCCGGTCCGGATCGGCAACGGCGCCTACACGCAGTACCAGGGGGACGTCTTCGGCGAGGTCCTCGCCGCGCTCCACGACGCCCGCGAGCTCGGCGTCGAGGAGAACGCCGACTCGTGGGCACTCCAGCGCGCCCTGCTCGGGTACGTCGAGGAGCACTGGCAGGAGCCCGACAACGGCATCTGGGAGATGCGCGGGCCCCGTCGGCACTTCACGCACTCGCGCGCGATGATCTGGGCCGCGTTCGACCGCGGCGTCGCAGCCGTCGAGGAGTTCGGCCTCGAGGGCCCGGTCGACCGCTGGCGGACCCTCCGCGCCGAGGTGCGCGCCGAGATCGAGGAGCACGGGTGGAACGCCGAGCGCGGCAGCTACCGCCAGCACTACGACACCGACGAGGTCGACGCGAGCCTGCTCGTCCTGCCGCAGATCGGCTACGTGAAGCCCGGTGACCCGCGGATGACCGGGACCGTCGCCGCGATCGAGCAGGACCTCCGGACCGGCGACGACGGCCTCGTGCTCCGGTACCGCACCTCGTCCGGCTTCGACGGGCTCTCCGGCAGCGAGCACCCGTTCCTCGCGTGCTCCTTCTGGCTCGTCGAGCAGTACGCCGCGTCCGGGCGCGTCGAGGACGCCGAGCGGCTGATGGACGTGCTCGTCGGGTACGCGAACGACGTCGGCATGCTCTCCGAGGAGATCGACGTCGCGACCGGCCACCACATCGGGAACACCCCGCAGGCGCTGTCGCACCTCACGCTCGTGTCCGCCGCAGACGCGATCGCGCGGGCACGCG
The DNA here is from genome assembly GCF_001865105.1 of Curtobacterium sp. MCBA15_016. Classification (NCBI taxonomy): domain Bacteria; kingdom Bacillati; phylum Actinomycetota; class Actinomycetes; order Micrococcales; family Microbacteriaceae; genus Curtobacterium; species Curtobacterium sp. MCBA15_016. The sequence goes on along the minus strand of NZ_MJGR01000010.1, from coordinate 16,844 downwards.
GCACGGCGGCCGGCCACCGGACCCGACTCGCCGTGCACGACGGCGGCACCCGGTCGTGGACCGGAGAGGGCGAGCGGGCCGGCACACCCGCCTGACGCGGTGGTCGTGACCGCAGACGGACGGGAGGCGCGGTGCCAGCTGGCAC
>NZ_MJGR01000010.1:0-16100 GCF_001865105.1 Curtobacterium sp. MCBA15_016 | reverse complement strand
GCTGGCACCGTGCCTCCCGTCCGTCGTCACCGCCCGATCAGGGCGTCACCGTCGCGTCCGTCAGGACGAGGACTCCCAGTCCGCCGGGCCGCGCGACCCCGCGCGGTACTCCTCGAGCGGGACCTCGTCCGCCTTCCAGGCGTCGACGACCGGCTCGACGATCTCCCAGCAGCGCTCGGCCACGTCACCGCGGATCGACAGCAGCGGGTCGTCGTGGAAGATCCCGTTGAGGACCTCGCCGTAGGGGGTGAGCTCGCCGTCCGCGAAGGAGGACGACAGGGTGACCTGGCCCATCTCGAACGGGTTGCCGCCGCCGTTGGCCGACACCGTCAGCTCGATCTCGTCGGGGTTGAGCACGATGCGGAGCGTGTCCGTCTTCGGCCGACCGGACAGGCCGGAGGGCAGGCGCGTCACGGGCTTGAAGGTGATCAGCACCTCCTTGCGGCTGTTGCCGAGTGCCTTGCCGGAACGGAGCGTGAACGGCACGCCCTTCCAGCGGGCGGTGTCCACCTCGACCGAGATCTCGGCGAGCGTCTCGGTGCCGCGCGACTTGTCGACGCCGTCCTCGTCCTGGTACGACGGCAGTTCCTTGCCGTCGATGGTGCCGGCCGTGTAGACCGCACGACGCGACGCGATCTTCGGGTCGCCGCCCTTGAGCTCGGTCGAACGGAGCACCCGGGCCAGGGACGAGCGGAACTCGACGGCGTCGATGTCTGCCGGGGCGTCCATCGTCACGATGCCGAGGATCTGCAGCAGGTGCGACTGGATCATGTCGACCATCGCGCCGGCCTCGTCGTAGTACTGGGCGCGGTTCTCGAGACCGAGGGTCTCGTCGTAGAAGATGTCGACCTTCTCGATGTTGTCGGCGTTCCAGATCGGCTCGAACAGGCGGTTCGCGAAGCGCAGACCGATGATGTTGAGCACCGTGGTACGACCGAGGAAGTGGTCGGTGCGGTGCACGCGCTCCTCGGGGACGAGCTTGAGGACCGTCTCGTTGAGGGCCTTCGCGCTGGCGACGTCCGTACCGAAGGGCTTCTCGAACGCGAGGGTCGTGCCCTCGGGCAGCTCGACCTGCTGGAGCGCCTCGCAGATGTCGGAGGCGATCTGCGGCGGGAGCGCGAAGTAGAGGATCGGCTCGGCGTCGGCGTCGGCCGCGGCGAAGAGCGCCTTGAGGTGCTCGGGGTCGGTCGGGTCACCCTGGATGAACTGCGTCGACGCGAGGGTGGCGTCGACCTCCGGGCCCTTCACGTCCTGCGACGCGAAGGACTTCGTGACGACGTCCTTCCACTGCTCCTCGCTGCGGGCGCTGCGGCCCGTGCCGATGAGCTGGACGGGCACCGCTCGACCGCTCTGCAGGAACGTGCCGAGGCCCGGCAGCAGCAGGCGGGAGGCGAGGTCGCCCGTCGCGCCGAAGATGATGAGAGTGCGCTTGTCGGTCACCGGAGGTGACTCCTTTCGCTGTGGTGGGGGTGGTCCGCTTGAGGCCAAGCCGTGGGCGGACCGGTTGATTCCCGGACGAGCAGGTTCGTTGGTGTGCCTGCGTTCCGGAGGTCGTGCTGCGGTTCCGGTGTGGTGCTGGACGCACTTCGGGCGGCACCGGTGTGGTGCCGCCCGAAGTCAGGTGCGCTGGAGGTCCAGGTCAGTGACCGAAGTTGCCGCGGTAGTACTCGTAGACCCAGCCGACGAGGGTGATCGCCACGCAGGCGAGCCCGATCGGGACGATCCACAGCCCGGCTGCGACACCGAGGAAGCAGAGCGCCGTGGCACCCGCGAGCAGGATGGGCCACCACGACCACGGGCTGAAGTGCCCGAGCTCGGCGTCGCCGTCCTCGATGTTGGCGTCGGGGCGGTCCTCGGGGAGGACCCCGCCCTGGGAGGACATGACCTTGCCGAGGTAGAACGCGATGAACGCGGACATGATCCCGGTGAGGCCGATGGCCACCGTGCCGACCCACTCCGGGTGACCGTAGTAGAGCAGCGACCAGATGGTGTACGCGGCGTCCGCGAGGATGAAGAACCCGAAGAGGATCCAGAACAGGTTGGTGTTGGCGCGCATCGCCTTACTTCACCTCGCCCTTCGCGGCGTCGTAGGTCGGAGCGTCGGGGGCGTCCTTGGCCGGACCCACACCGATCGGCACACCCGCTTCGGGGTGGTTGAGGTCGAACGCCGGCGACTCCGAACGGATGCGCGGGATCGACGTGAAGTTGTGCCGCGGCGGCGGGCAGCTGGTCGCCCACTCGAGCGAGCGGCCGTAGCCCCACGGGTCGTTCACGGCGACCTTCGGCGCGTTCCGGGCGGTCACGTAGACGTTGAAGATGAACGGCAGGAACGAGATCGCGAGGATCATCGAGCCGATCGTCGACAGCTGGTTCATCCAGGTGAACCCGTCGTTCGGCAGGTAGGTCGCGTAGCGACGCGGCATGCCGATGACGCCCAGCCAGTGCTGGATGAGGAACGTCGTGTGGAAGCCGATGAACAGGAGCCAGAAGTGGATCTTGCCGAGACGCTCGTTGAGCATCTTGCCCGTCCACTTCGGCCACCAGAAGTAGAAGCCGGAGAACATCGCGAACACGACGGTTCCGAAGACCACGTAGTGGAAGTGCGCGACGACGAAGTACGAGTCGGACACGTGGAAGTCGAGCGGCGGGGACGCCAGGATCACACCGGTGAGACCACCGAACGTGAAGGTGATGAGGAAGCCGACGGCCCAGAGCAGTGGCGTCTCGAACGTGACCGAACCGCGCCACATCGTGCCGACCCAGTTGAAGATCTTCACGCCGGTCGGGACCGCGATGAGCATCGTCATGAGCGAGAACCACGGGAGCAGGACGCCACCGGTGACGTACATGTGGTGCGCCCACACCGTGACCGAGAGGGCCGCGATGGCGATGGTCGCGTAGACGAGGGTCTTGTACCCGAAGATCGGCTTGCGGCTGAACACCGGGAAGACCTCGGAGACGATGCCGAAGAACGGCAGCGCGATGATGTACACCTCGGGGTGGCCGAAGAACCAGAAGAGGTGCTGCCAGAGCAGGGCTCCGCCGTTCGCCGGGTTGAAGATCTGCGCGTCGAACACGCGGTCGAGACCGAGGCCGAACAGCGCGGCGGCGAGGACCGGGAAGGCCATCAGCACGAGCAGCGCGGTCACGAGGGTGTTCCACGTGAAGATCGACATGCGGAACATGGTCAGACCCGGGGCACGCATCGTGATGATCGTGGTGATGAAGTTCACCGCACCGAGGATCGTCGAGAAGCCGGTCATGCCGAGGCCGAAGACCCAGAGGGTGCCACCGAGCCCTGGTGTGAACGTCGTGTCACTCAGTGGCGCGTAGGCGAACCACCCGAACGACGCGGCGCCCTGCGGGGTGAGGAAGCCACCGACGGCGATGAGCGAGCCGAACAGGTAGAGCCAGAAGGCGAAACCGTTCAGACGCGGGAAGGCGACGTCCGGCGCACCGATCTGCAGCGGCATGATCGCGTTCGCGAAGCCCGAGAAGAGCGGGGTCGCGAACATCAGCAGCATGATCGTGCCGTGCATCGTGAAGAGCTGGTTGTACTGCTCCTTCGTCGCGACCACGTGCAGGCCGGGCTCGAAGAGCTGGGCACGGATGACGAGCGCCATCACACCCGCGAGCAGGAAGAAGATGAACGAGGCGATCAGGTACATGTACCCGATGGTCTTGTGGTCCGTGGAGGTGATCCACCGGACGATGATGTTGCCCTTCCGGCCGACCTTCGACGCCTGGAAGTCCAGTGTCGTGGTCCCTGCAGCCGGCTGGCCGACGAGTGACGTGGTCATCTGACGGAGCCCCTACTTGTTGTCGCTCGACGCCGTGACGGGCGTCTTGTCGTTGGGTTCGTTCGTGTTGGTGTTGTACTCGTTGCCGAGCAGACCGACCTTGCCCTGCTCCTCGAGCGAGTCGAGGTACTTCTGGTACTCGGCCGGGGTGACGACCTTCACCTGGAAGAGCATGAGCGAGTGGTACTCACCGCACAGCTCCGCGCACTTGCCCTGGTAGGTACCGAGCTTCTGCGGGATGAAGTACTCGTCGTTCTGCTTGCCCGGGAGCATGTCCTTCTTGTAGAGGAAGTCGATGATCCAGAACGAATGGTCGACGTCGCGGGACGAGAGCTCGATGTGGACCTTCTTGCCCTTGGGCAGGTAGAGGGTCGGGAGCTGCGACTCGTCGATCGCGCCGTTGGCGTTCTCTTCTTCCTGGGCCTGGATGCCCTGGTAGTAGACGCTCTTGGACTTGTCGTCCTCGTTGATGTAGTTGAAGTCCCACGCCCAGCGCTTGCCGTAGACGTGGATCGTCGCGTCGGCGTTCTTGAACGGCTGCTCGATCGCGGCCTGGTCCTTGGCGGTGAAGGCGAAGAAGCCGAGCACGAGGATCAGCGGCACGATCGTGTAGAAGATCTCGAGCGGCATGTTGTAGCGCATCTGCACCGGCAGGCCGGTCTGGCCCTTGCGGCGGCGGTAGACGATCGCTGCCCAGATGATGAGGCCCCACACGATCAGACCGACCGCGAGCAGCACGACCCAGCTGGTGGTCCACAGGCCGACGATGCGGCTCGTGTGGTTGGTGACGTCCTTCGTCTCCTCCGTGCCGGGGAGCCATCCGTTCAGCTGCTGCTGCGTGCAGCCAGCCAGTGCGATGACCAGACCGACGGCCACCGGGACGGCCGCCCAACGTATACGGCGATTCGAACGCACTGTTACCTCTCGGAAGAACGTGAAACCGGAGCAGGCCGCGACGTGAAGGTCGCGCATGGCTCGCTCCCAGCTTGGTTGGAACACTCCTAGCTTACTCGCAGCTCGGGACCGCTCGCGCACACGCGACACACCTCGGGCCGCGATCCGCACTCCGTCCGGGCGGGTTTTCCCTGGTCGTGCGGGATGCCACGCCCGGGAACGAACGAGCGGGGAGCGACCGTGTCGGTCACTCCCCGCTCGTGTCGGGTCGACGGAGATCAGTGGAAGCTGTCACCGCACGCGCAGCTGCCCTGCGCGTTGGGGTTGTCGATCGTGAAGCCCTGCTTCTGGATGGTGTCCTCGAAGTCGATCGAGGCGCCGTCGAGGTACGGGACGCTCATCTTGTCGACGACGACCTCGACGCCGTCACCGAACTCGGCCGTGGCGTCGCCGTCGAGCAGGCGCTCGTCGAAGTAGAGCTGGTAGATCAGGCCGGAGCACCCGCCGGGCTGGACGGCGAGGCGCAGGCGGAGGTCGTCGCGGCCTTCCTGTTCGAGGAGGCTCGCCACCTTCGCCGCGGCCGCGTCGCTGAGCAGGACGCCGTGCGACGGCGCCTCGGTCGTCGGTGCGTGGTCGGTGATGGTGTCGCTCATCCGCGCGTCTCCCTCCGTGCGGTGTCGTTCACCGCGCTTGGACCGATTGTAAGCACCGTCAGCCGCGAGTCGCGAGACGCGCGAGCAGGATCGTCTCCGATGCGATCGCGCGGTGCAGGACGCCGAGGTGCTGCGACTCGTTCGGGCTGTGCGCGCGGGTGTCCGGGTCCTCGACGCCGGTCACGAGGATCTGCGCCTCCGGGAACTGGGCGGCGAGGTCCGAGACGAACGGGATCGAGCCGCCGATGCCCTGCTCGACGGGCGACTCGCCCCAGCCCTCGGCCATCGCGGTCCGCGCTTCCTGGACGGCCCAACCGGCGGTGTCCACGAGGAACCCGTCTCCGGCGTCCGGCTCGCTGATCTCCATCCGGGCGCCGAACGGCACGTGCGCCCGCAGGTGCCGCTCGACCGCGGCGTACGCGTCCGTCGCGGCCTGTCCCGGCGCGACCCGCACCGAGACCCGGGCGGAGACCGTCGGCAGCAGGGTGTTCGACGCGTTCGCGACGCTCGGGACGTCCATGCCCGTCACGGTGATCGACGGCTGGAACCACATCCGCGACAGCACGTCGCCACGGCCGACCGGACGCACCCCCGGGACCAGTGCCGCGTCGGCGGCGAGCTGCTCCTCGGTGCGCTCGGGCACGTCGGCCTCGTACGAGGAGAGGCCCTCGACCGCGACGGCGCCGTCGTCGTCGTGCAGCGAGGCGAGCAGGCGGACCATCGGGATCATGGCGTCCGGCGCCGCTCCCCCGAACATGCCGCTGTGGCTCGCGTGCTCGAGGGTCGTCAGGGTCAGCTTGAAGGTGACGTTGCCGCGCAGGGAGACGGTGATCGACGGGACCTCGGTCGACCAGTTGTCGCTGTCCGCGACGACGATGACGTCGGCGGCGAGGTGCTCCTGCTGCTCGCGGAGGAACGTGCGGAACGACCGGGAGCCGAACTCCTCCTCGCCCTCGATGAACAGGACGACGCCGAGCTCCAGGTCGTCGCCGAACTGCGCGTGCAGCGCCCGGAGCGACGCGATGTGGGTCATCACGCCGGCCTTGTCGTCCGAGGCACCGCGGCCGTACAGGCGGTCGCCACGCAGCGTCGGCTCGAACGGCGGGGTCTCCCAGAGCGCGTCGTCGCCCTGCGGCTGGACGTCGTGGTGGGCGTAGAGCATCACGGTCGGCTTGCCGTTGCGGGCCGGGCGGACCGCCAGGACCGCGGGCTGACCGAGCTCGAGCGGGTCGTCGTCACTGATCGCCGACCGGATGATCTCGACCTGGTCGTCCGCGAAGACGCCGGTGCTCCGGGCCAGGTCCGCCACGGCACGGGCGCTCGCGAGCACGTTCGACTCGTCGTACGCCGACCACGACACCGACGGGATCCGCACCAGGTCGGACAGGTCGGCGATCGTCGAGGGCAGCGATCCCTGCACGTGTTCGCGGAGGGCGTCGAGGAGTGCGGGGTCGGTGGCGGCGGCGTGCTGGTCGGTGTCGGTCATGTCCCGTAATCTAGAGGACGATCCAGCACGCAGACCGCAGTCAGGAACGCATCGTGGCGAAGGCAGCCCCCAAGACCAACACGACCGTCAACCCGTCCGAGGCCGAGCTCCTCGAACAGGGGAAGGGCCGTCCGACGCCGACCCGTCGCGAGCGCGAGGCGGCGAACCGCCGTCCCATCGTCGGCGGCTCCGCCGAGGACAAGAAGGCAGCTCGTGCCCGGCTCACGAACGAGCGCGAGAAGGCCCGCGTCGGCATGGCCAACGGCGAGGAGCGCTACCTCCCCGCGAAGGACAAGGGCGAGCAGCGCAAGTTCGTGCGCGACTGGATCGACGCCCGCTGGAACGTCGGCGAGATCATGATGCCGGTGCTCGTGCTGTTCCTCATCGTCGGGTTCGCCGCGTCGCAGACCGTGATCGCGTCGTACTCGCTGCTGCTCGTGTGGGCGTTCGTGGCGCTCTTCGTGCTCGACTGCATCGTGCTCTGGCTGTCGTTCCGCAAGAAGCTGACGGCCAAGTTCGGCTCGATGCAGCGCGGGACGTTCCTCTACATCCTCACGCGAGCGTGGCAGCTGCGCTTCCTGCGCCTGCCGAAGCCGCAGGTCAGGCGCGGGCAGTACCCCACCGTCTGATCGCTCCCCATCGCAGCGCCGTCCGGTCCGCCGGGCGGCGCTGCGTCGTTCCCGGCGCGCGGCCCGGCCCCCGTCCCCCGCCGGCCCCGCCGGCCCCGCCGGCCCCGCCGGCCCCGCCGGCCCCGCCGAGCGGGCAGTATCCGTCACGCTCGCGGGCTCGGCACGGCACATTCCGCCCGCTCGTCGAACGCGAGCGGCGAGTCCCGCCCGCTCGCCGGCCCGCCCGCCGACCACCCACCGGGGCACGCACCGACCGCCCACCGGACCGGAGGCACGGTGCGGCCCCGCCCCGCGCCTCCCGTCCGTCAGGTGCTCGACACGGCCACGCGACCCGCCCGGTACGCATCGCCGAGGTCGCGAGAAGTGCCGCTCCACGGCGCGTGCGACGGCGCATTGCGCGACCTCGCCACAGCGCACGCGGCGTGTCGTGCGACCTCGACGACGGACACCCGGACCCGACGACGGTCACGCAGACCCGGCCCCGGACGCGCGACCCTGACCGGTCACGACTCGCCGCGTACGACTCCCCGAGCGGGCAGAACGCACCGCCACCACGCCTCGAGCGTGACGTATTTCGCCCGCTCGGCGACGCGCACGCGACGTCAGCGCGCCCGCTCGGCGACGCGCACGCGACGTCAGCGCGCCGCGCGCCCCAACCGCCGCCGCCGGAGCCGGTTGATCCGCGTCGCCCAGGTCGGCCCCTCGTAGAGGAACGCCGTGTAGCCCTGCACCAGTGTCGCCCCGGCGTCGATGCGGTCCTGCACGTCCTGCTCGGTCGTGACGCCGCCGACCGCGATGACGCAGAAGTCCGACGGCACCGCGGCCCGGACCCGCCGCAGGACCTCGAGCGACCGAGCAGCGACCGGTGCACCGGACAGACCGCCGGCACCCATCGCCTCGACGTCCACAGCCGGCGTGCGGAGTCCCGAGCGGGAGATCGTGGTGTTGTTCGCGATGACACCGGCCAGCCCGAGGGAGACGGCGAGCCCGGCGATCGCGTCGATCTGCTCGTCGGTGAGGTCCGGCGCGATCTTCACCAGGACCGGCACCTTGCCGGCGGCGTCGCGCACGGCGGTGAGCAGCGGGCGGAGTTGGTCGAGCTCCTGCAGACCGCGCAGACCGGGCGTGTTCGGCGAGCTGACGTTGACCGCGAGGTAGTCCGCGAACGGCGCGAGCCTGCGCGTCGACTCGAGGTAGTCGTCGACGGCGTCCTCGACGGCGACGACCCGGCTCTTGCCGATGTTCACGCCGATGACGGGCCGCCCGGGGTTGCGCCGGGCACGCTCCAACCGACGTGCTGCTGCGGCGGCACCGTGGTTGTTGAAGCCCATGCGGTTGATGAGGGCGCGGTCGGGGATGAGCCGGAAGAGCCGCGGGCGCTCGTTGCCGGGCTGCGGCTTGGCGGTGATGGTGCCGACCTCGACGTGCCCGAACCCGAGGACACCGAGTCCGGCGATCCCCCGGGCGTCCTTGTCGAACCCGGCGGCCAGGCCGAAGCGGGACGGGAAGTGGATCCCCATGGTCGTCACGCCGTCGGCGGCGGACGGCCGCGAGTAGCGCTCGACGAGCCGTCCGACGACGGGCACGTGCGGCAGCCACTTGATCACCGCGAACGCGATGTGGTGCGCCCGCTCGGGGTCCATGTTGGCGAACACCGAGCGGAACACGACGGAGTACCCGCCGCGGACGATCCGTTCCGCGATGCCGCTCACGCGCCGGCCCCGGCCGGGGACGAGCCGGCGACCGGGTCGGCCGCGCCGTGGTGGTCGCGGCGGAGTTGGCCGATGGCGTCCTCGAAGTCCTCGAGCGAGTCGAAGGCCTGGTAGACGCTCGCGAACCGGAGGTAGGCGACCTCGTCGAGCTCGCGGAGCGGCGCGAGGATCGCGAGCCCGATGTCGTTCGCGTCGATCTGGCTCGACCCCGAGGACCGCACGGTCTCCTCGACGCGCTGCGCGAGGATCGCCAGGTCGCCGTCGGTCACCGGGCGTCCCTGGCAGGCCTTGCGGACGCCGGACACGATCTTGTCGCGGCTGAACGGCTCGGTCACCCCGTTGCGCTTCACCACGTTGAGCGAAGCGGTCTCGGTGGTCGAGAAACGGCGGCCGCAGTTCGGGCACTGACGACGGCGACGGATGGAGGTTCCGTCGTCGCTCGTCCGGGAGTCGACGACGCGGGAGTCCGGGTGGCGGCAGAAGGGGCAGAACATGTCGACCCCAGGCTACCGGTTCGTGCGCTCCGTCACGGCGGCGCCGTGCGCGGGGAGCTGCTCCTCGGTCGCGAGGGCGACGATGTGCGGCGCGACCTCGGCGAGGGCCTCGGGCGAGTAGCGGATGACCTGCTGCGGGCGGAGGAACGTCGACGCGGACAGTCCGGAGCCGAAGCGCGCCTGCCCGCCGGTCGGCAGGACGTGGTTCGACCCGGCCAGGTAGTCGCCGAGGCTGACGGGCGTGCTCGGCCCGACGAACACCGCGCCCGCGGCGTCGATGTCGGCGAGGACCGCGTCGTCGTCGCTGGTCTGGATCTCGAGGTGCTCCGGCCCGTAGGCGTTGCTCACGGTCGCCGCGTCGGCGAGCGAGTCCACGAGCACGATCGCGGACTGCGGTCCGTCCAGGGCGACCTGGAGGCGCGACGCGGTCCCGACACGCGCAGCACGTTCCGGGATGGCCGCCTCCACCGCGTCGGCGAACGCCGCCGACGTCGTCACCAGCACGCTGCCGGCCTGCTCGTCGTGCTCGGCCTGGCTGATGAGGTCGGCGGCCACGTACCCGGGGTCCGCGGTGTCGTCGGCGATCACGAGGATCTCCGTCGCGCCGGCCTCGGCGTCGATGCCGACGACACCGCGCACGAGGCGCTTGGCCGCTGCGACGTAGTTGTTGCCGGGCCCCGTGACGAGGTCGACGGGCTCGAGGCCGATCGACGGGACGCCGTACGCCAGCGCACCGACGGCTCCGGCGCCGCCCATGGCGTAGACCTCGTCGATGCCGAGCAGGCCGGCCGCCGCGAGGATCGTCGGGTGCACCGCTCCCCCGTGGTCACGCTGCGGGGGCGACACGAGCGCGATCGACCGCACGCCGGCGACCTGGGCGGGGACGACGTTCATGACGACGCTCGACGGGTACACCGCCTTGCCACCGGGCACGTAGAGGCCCACGCGGCGCATCGGCTGCCAGCGCTGGTGCACCTCGGCGCCGTCGGCCAGGGTGGTCACGGACGCGGCGGGCACCTGGGCCGCACTCGCTGCCCGGACCCGGCGGATGGCCTCGTCGAGCGCTTCCCGGAGCTCGGGCGTGAGGCCGGCGACGGCCGCGGCGATCTCGGCAGCGGGGACCCGCACGTGCTCGGGCGCTCCCCCGTCGAACCGTTCGGCCTGGTCGTGCAGCGCCGACGCCCCGTGCTCGCGGACGGCGTCGACGAGCTCGCGGGCGGCGTCCACCGCGTGCGAGACGTCACCGGCGGCGCGCGGCATGAGTCGGAGGAGTTCGGCACGGGCGGGGAGGCCGCCACGGAGGTCGATTCGCTGCATCATCAGGTGGTCAAGCCTACCGAGCGCGGACGGGAGGTCGGTGGCGGACCGGCACCGCGCCTCCTGGCCCGCGCTGACGGGGCCCGGGGCCCGCGTCGTCAGGCGAGCGCGTCGACGACGGGGCGGTGTCGGGCGGCGGCTGCCGCGTCCCAGGCGCCGAGCAGGTGGAGCGTCGCGATGCGGAACGCGAGCGCGCGGACGAGCAGTTGGTCCCACTCCGCGACGTCGGCACCGAGCGCGTCGAGCTGCGCGACCGGGACGCCGTGCCAGCACACGGCGTCGATCGCGGCGACGGCCGCACCGAACCCGGCAGGTCGCCAGGACGGCGGCCAGTCGATGACGGCGGGGATGGCGGCGTCGGCGGCATCGGCGAAGAGGACGTTGCCGAGCAGGTCGCCGTGGACGAGCTGCGACCGTGCTCGGACGGGCCGGAAGGCCGCGGCGAGGCGGTCGAGCGTGGGGTCGTCCGGCAGGCGCGCTGCTCCCCAGGCCATCCGGTCGGCGCGGCCCCACGGGTCCTCGGGGCGCGGCGCGGACGGGGCGAGGAACGCGGGGCGATCGAGGTGTGCGATCGCTCGGTGGAAGGCGTTCCCGACGCGGATGACGTCGGCGACCCGGGTCTCGTCGGCGCGGCCGGGCAGCCACTCCCAGGCCTCCCATGCGCCGGCGCGCCACGGGCCGTCGACCGTCCGGACGGGTCGAGGTGTGCGGAACGTCGAGGTGTGCGCCAGCTCGGCGAGGACGCCCGCCCGCCAGTCCGTCACCGTCGCGCCGTCGTGCGGTCGGAGGACGACGTCGCCGGCGCGCCAGGTCAGCCCGCGCCCGCCCGCGAGCCGTTCGAGCCGCTGGTCGCCCACGCCGAAGGCACGCAGGGTGCCGGCGTCCGGACCGCCCGCCACGGTGTTCACGCGGTCCGGAGCACCGTCGCCATCGGACGGCCCTTCGCGACCTCGTCGACGAGCTTGTCCAGGTACCGGATCTGCCGCATGAGCGGGTCGTCGAGTTCCTCGATCCGGACGCCGCAGATCACGCCGGTGATGAGCGGTGCGTTCGGATGGAGGTGCGCGGCCGCGAAGAAGTCCTCGAACGTGGTCTCGTCGGCGAGGTGCTGCTCGAGCGCGGCGTCATCGAACCCCGTGAGCCACTCGATCACTGCGTCGAGCTCGGCCTTGGTGTGCCCCTTGCGCTCCACCTTCGCGAGGTAGTGCGGGTACACCGCCGCGAACGGCGTGCCGAAGATGCGGTGCCCGGCCATCGTCAGACCAGGCAGCGCGGCCCGAGCAGGCTCTTCAGCTCGCCGAAGAGGTCGGGCGTCAGGTTCACCGGGAACGGCAGCTCGAACGTGCGCGCGACGTCGTCCTTGATGAGCTTCAACCGGACCTCGGTCTCGCCGCTGTGCCGACCGAGGACGGCGGCGAGTTCGGTCACCGTCGTGGTCGTCGCCTGCCGCTCGGGCAGGCTCAGCGTGAGCGGGCCGGACCCCATGGCGTCGCCGACGTTCGGCTGGAACATGCTCACCGCGTGCAGGGCCTTGCCGTCGTCGCGCACGTTGACACGGCCGCGCAGGACCACGATCGAGTCGGCGACGAGCGACGGCCCGAACTCCTGGTAGGTCTTGCCCAGGAACATCACGCCGATCTGGCCGCCGAAGTCCTCGATGTCGACGATGCCGTACGGGTTGCCGCTGGACTTCGCCACCCGGTGCTGCACGCTCGTCAGGAGCCCCGCGACGGTGACCGTCTCACCTTCGACCGAGTCGTCGGCCGCGATGAGGTCGGCGATGGTGATCGACTGGTGCTTCGCCAGCTCGATCTCGAGCCCGGCGAGCGGGTGGTCGGAGACGTACAGGCCGAGCATGTCCCGTTCGAACGCGAGCTTGTCGCGCTTGGACCACTCCGGACGGTCGGGCACCTGGGACACGACGGCGGCCGACGGCTGTTCCTCGGCGACCTCGGCGAAGAGCGAGTCGAAGTCGAACCCGACGTTGCCGTGGGCCTCGTCGCGCTTGACCTTCACCGCACCTTCGACGGCGCCCTCGTGGATCTCGACGAGTGCACGGCGGGAGTCGCCGAACTCGTCGAACGCACCGGCCTTGATGAGCGACTCGACCGTGCGCTTGTTCGCCGACGAGATCGGGATCTTGCGGAGGAAGTCGTGGAAGGACTCGAACGCGCCCTTCTCGGTGCGGGCCTGGACGATGTCGTCGACGACGTTGAAGCCGACGTTGCGGATCGCGCCCATGCCGAAGCGGATGTCCTCACCGACGGCGGCGAAGAAGCCGATCGACTCGTTGACGTCCGGCGGCATGACCTTGATGCCCATCCGGCGGCACTCGTTGAGGTACAGCGCGAGCTTGTCGCGGGCGTCGCCGACGCTCGTCAGCAGTGCCGCCATGTACTCGGCCGGGTAGTGCGCCTTGAGGTACGCGGTCCAGAAGGACACCACGCCGTACGCCGCCGAGTGCGCCTTGTTGAACGCGTAGTCGGAGAACGGCAGCAGGATGTCCCAGAGGGTCTTGATGGCAGCGGCCGAGTAGCCGTTGTCCTGCATGCCCTTCTCGAAGCCGGCGTACTGCTTGTCCAGCTCGGACTTCTTCTTCTTGCCCATCGCGCGGCGGAGGATGTCCGCTTGGCCGAGCGAGAACCCGGCCACCTTCTGCGCGATGGCCATGACCTGCTCCTGGTAGATGATCAGGCCGTAGGTCGTGCCGATGATGTCCTGCAGGGGCTCCTCGAGCTCCGGGTGGATCGGCGTGATCGGCTGCTCGCCGTTCTTGCGGAGCGCGTAGTTCGTGTGCGAGTTCGCACCCATGGGGCCCGGACGGTACAGGGCGATGAGCGCGGAGATGTCCTCGAAGTTGTCGGGCTTCATCAGGCGCAGCAGCCCGCGCATCGGCCCGCCGTCGAGCTGGAACACGCCGAGGGTGTCACCACGCTGCAGGAGCGCGTACGCCTCGGGGTCCTCGAGCCCCATGTTCTCAAGGTCGAGCTCGATCCCACGGTTCGTCTTGATGTTGTCGAGGGCGTCACTGATGATCGTGAGGTTGCGGAGCCCCAGGAAGTCCATCTTGATCAGGCCGAGCGACTCCGCTGCCGGGTAGTCGAACTGCGTGACGATCTGGCCGTCCTGCTCGCGCTTCATCACGGGGATGATGTCGATCAGCGGATCGCTCGACATGATGACGCCGGCGGCGTGCACGCCCCATTGGCGCTTCAGCCCCTCGAGCCCGAGAGCGGTGTCGAACACCGTCTTCGCCTCGGGATCGGTCTCGACGACCGTGCGGACGTCGACTGCTTCCTTGTAGCGCGGGTGGTCCTTGTCGAAGATCCCGGTGAGCGGGATGTCCTTGCCCATCACGGGCGGCGGCATCGCCTTGGTGAGCTTCTCGCCCATGCCGAACGGGAAGCCCAGGACGCGCGAGGAGTCCTTGAGCGCCTGCTTCGCCTTGATCGTGCCGTACGTGACGATCTGCGCGACACGCGCCGACCCGTACTTCTCGGTGACGTACTTGATCGCCTCACCGCGGCGCCGGTCGTCGAAGTCGACGTCGAAGTCGGGCATCGAGACGCGGTCCGGGTTGAGGAAGCGCTCGAAGATCAGGCCGTGCCGGATCGGGTCGAGGTCGGTGATGCGCATCGCGTACGCCACCATCGAGCCGGCACCGGAACCACGGCCGGGACCGACGCGGATGCCGTTGTTCTTCGACCAGTTGATGAAGTCGGCGACCACGAGGAAGTACCCCGGGAAGCCCATCTGGTTGATGATGCCGACCTCGTAGTCGGCGCGTTCCTGGACCTCGCGCGTGATGCCGTCGGGGTACCGGTACTCGAGGCCCTTCGCCACCTCTTTCTCGAACCACGAGTGCTCGGTCTCCCCCTCGGGCACGGGGAACTTCGGCATGTAGTTGGCCGCGGTGTCGAACTCGACGTTGCACCGCTCAGCGATGAGCAGCGTGTTGTCGCAAGCCTCGGGGTTGTCGCGGAAGAGGTGCCGCATCTGCTGCGGGGTCTTCAGGTAGAACTCGTCGGCGTCGAACTTGAAGCGGTTCGGGTCGTTCAGGGTCGAGCCGGACTGGACGCAGAGCAGCGCCGCGTGCGACTTGGCGTCGTGCGAGTGCGTGTAGTGCAGGTCGTTCGTGCCGACCAGCGGGATGTCGAGGTCCTTCGCCAGCCGGATCAGGTCGCTCATGATCCGACGTTCGATCTCGAGCCCGTGGTCCATGACCTCGGCGAAGTAGTTCTCCTTGCCGAAGATGTCGCGGTAGTCCGCCGCGGCCTTGACGGCTTCGTCGTACTGGCCGAGCCGCAGCCGGGTCTGGATCTCCCCTGAGGGGCAGCCCGTCGTGGCGATGATGCCCTCGTGGTACTCCTCGAGCAGCTCGATGTCCATGCGGGGCTTGAAGTAGTACCCCTCGATCGACGCCTTGCTCGACAGCCGGAACAGGTTGTGCATGCCCGTCGTGTTCTCGGCGAACATCGTCATGTGCGTGTACGCGCCGGAGCCGGACACGTCATCGCCGCCGCCGTCGCCCCAGCGCACGCGGGTCTTGTCGGTCCGGTGGGTGCGCGGCGTGATGTACGCCTCGGTCCCGATGATCGGCTTGACGCCGCCGGCCTTGGCGGCCTTCCAGAACTCGAACGCGCCGAACATGTTGCCGTGGTCGGTCACGGCAACGGCGGGCATGCCCTGCGCAGCGGTCTCGGCCACGAGGTCGCCGAGCCTGGCGGCGCCGTCGAGCATCGAGTACTCACTGTGCACGTGCAGGTGGACGAAGGAGTCGGAATCCGACACGGAACCTCCGGTTCGCGGGAGCTGCTGCGGTCTGGGAACAGCCTAACCGCGACCGGGGACAAACCCGGGCGCGTCGAACCGGACGGGAGGCGCGGTGCGGGGCCGACCCGCGCCTCCCGTCCGTCAGGGGGTCGCGGCACGCGCGGGGCGCGACGCCGAGGGCGCGCAACACGCCGCGCGCGTGCCGCCGAGAGCGCACGAAGTGCCGCTCCGCAGCGCCGACAGCGACACTTTTCGCGACCTCGGCGGGCTTAGCCAGGCGCGGGCTCCGCCGGACGGGAGGCGCGGTGCGGGCCCGACCCGCGCCTCCCGTCCGTCAGGGGG
>NZ_MJGR01000009.1:6683-7102 GCF_001865105.1 Curtobacterium sp. MCBA15_016 | reverse complement strand
GATGCTCGCCGCCTCGATGCCGCCGGACGGACGCGACGTCGCTCCCGGGGGCACCGTCGGCAGGAGAGCGAACTCGTACTTGCCGTCGACGGGGGTGTTCTTGAACGAGTTGATCGCGGTGGTGGTCGTCATCGGGAAGAACGCCGCCTTGCCCTCGGTGAACTGCGCGAGGGCCTGGGCGTTGTTCCACCCGATCGCGGCCTTGTCGACGACGCCGTCCTTGGTGACCCAGTCGAAGTAGGTGCGGTAGGCGTTCTCGACGGCCTTGGAGTCGATCTCCGCCTTGCCGTCCTTCGAGACGATCGTGTTGCCGGCGTTCTGCGCCATGCCCCAGACGAACTTCCACGGGTCGAAGCCGTCGGCGTAGGCGATCGCCAGGCCGTGCCGGCCGCCCGTGGTGGTGGCCTTGGCGTCCTCGG
>NZ_MJGR01000009.1:4601-6028 GCF_001865105.1 Curtobacterium sp. MCBA15_016 | reverse complement strand
GGTGGCCTTGGCGTCCTCGGTCAGCTGGTCCCAGGTCGTGGGCATCTCCGTGATCCCCGCGTCGGCGAGCAGGTCCTTGTTCACCGCCATCACGAACGGTCGGCTGGCGAACGGGATACCGATCTGCTTCGAGGTGCTCGGTCCGGAGATCCCGAAGGACGCGGGGTCGAACTGGTCCTTGCCCCCGACGGCCTTCCACTCCTTCGAGCCCATCTCGACGAAGGCGCCGGTGGCGTACGCGGTCGGCGTGAACGTGCTGCCGATCGCGTACACGTCCGGACCCTGCCCGGAGATGACGCTGGTCTGGATGGCGGTGAGCTCCTCCTGGGCGGACGAGTACGTCTCCCACTGGACGTTCGCACCGGTGGTGCGCTTGAACTCAGCGGCGACGTCCTGCTGCCACTGCTTGCGTTCCTTGGGGTAGGTGGTGTCCGCGCCCATCATGACGCGGAGGGTGTTCGGGTCGTCGCCGCTGCCGTTCACCACGGCGCATCCCTGGAGGGACAGCGCGGCGAGGGCGACCACGGCCGCGGCACCGATCACGGTGCGGGCATGAAGTCTTCGCGTGTTCACGGGGGTTTCCTCCTCGAGACCTCCTCCGGGCGGCACTGCCCGGTCGATCCACTGTCCCGCGGTTGGCAACATGCGGCAATCGGTTGCCACTTGTTGCCAGACCGGTTTACGTTCGCTGCACCGGCGCACCGAGGCACCGGCAGACCGCACCGGCGCACCGACGCGCAGGCCGGACGACGGAGGAACCGTGACCGACACCGACACCGCCCGGCGGGTGACCATCCGCGACATCGCCGACGCCACCGGTGTGGCGCCGTCCACGGTGTCCCGGGCGCTCTCCCTGCCCGACCGTGTGAACCAGGCGACGCAGCAGCGCATCCAGCAGGCGGCCCGGGAACTCGGCTACGTCCCGAACTCGCAGGCCCGGGCGCTCACGTCCGGCCGGACCCGCGCGGTCGCCGTGCTCGTGTCCGACATCACGAACCCCTTCTACTTCGACGTCATCCGCGGGACGCAGCACCAGCTCGCCGGTGCCGGGTGGACGCAGCTCCTCGTCGACACCGAGGAGTCCGCCGACGCCGAGATGGCCGCCCTCAGCGCGATCGCCGGGAAGGCCGACGGGGCCGTGCTCACCGCGTCGCGACTGTCCGACGCGCAGATCGCCCGGTTCGCCGAACGCACCCCGCTCGTCGTGGTGAACCGCCGGCCCGCCGGGGTCCCCTCCGTGCTGATCGACACCCCCGGCGGGGTCGAGCAGGCCGTGCAGCACCTGGTGTCCCTCGGCCACCGGGACATCCTCTACGTCGCCGGCCCGGACAGCTCGTGGTCGAACGAACGCCGGTGGAAGGCCCTCGTCCGCGTCGCCAAGCGCCTCGGCGTGCGGGTCGGCCGCGCCGGGCCGCACGCGCCGTTCG
>NZ_MJGR01000009.1:3280-3937 GCF_001865105.1 Curtobacterium sp. MCBA15_016 | reverse complement strand
GGGCCGCACGCGCCGTTCGTCGATTCCGGAGCAGCGGCCGCCGACGCCGCCGTGCACGCCGGTGCCACCGCCTGCATCGCGTTCAACGACCTCATCGCGATCGGCATGCTCGCCAGACTCCGGGAGCGGGGCGTCCGCGTCCCCGAGGACATGAGCATCGTCGGCTGCGACGACATCTTCGGCGCGGACTTCTGCAACCCACCGCTCACCACGATGACGTCGCCGATCGAGCGCGCCGGCCGGGTCGCGATCCGGATGCTCCTCGGACGGCTCGGCGCGATCCCCGCCGACGAACTGCCCGGCGAGCACATGAGCGGCGCGGTCGCGCTGCCGACCCACCTCACCGTCCGCGAGTCCACCGGTCCCGCACCCGTCCCCCACGCGTCATGAAGGAGTCGACGATGACCCAGACCACCACCGCCACACCGCTCGCCCCGCACCCGGACCGGCTCTTCGCAGCCGACCCGGGAGCGCGAGCGGTCGCCCGCACGGTCTACGACGCCGTCAAGGACGCGCCGATCATCTCCCCCCACGGGCACGTCGACGCCGCCCTCATCGCGGACGACCAGCCCTTCGAGGACCCCGCGTCGCTGCTCATCACGCCGGACCACTACGTCCTGCGGCTCCTGCACGCGAACGGTGTCGGACTGGAGGCGC
>NZ_MJGR01000009.1:2187-2572 GCF_001865105.1 Curtobacterium sp. MCBA15_016 | reverse complement strand
GGAACCGGCACCGTGCCTCCAGGACGATCCATCTGGCGGAACCTGGCCGAGCACTGGGACGACTTCCTCGGCACCCCCGTCCGCTACTGGTTCGAGACGGAGCTGCACGACGTCTTCGGACTGACGGAACAGCCGTCGGCCGCGAACGCGGACGCCCAGTACGACCACATCGCCGAGCTCCTCACCACGTCCGCGTTCCGTCCGCGCGCCCTGTTCGACGCCTTCGGCATCGAGGTCCTCGCGACCACGGACGCGCCCACCGCCGACCTCGCCGCGCACGCGCGGCTCGCCGCCGACCCCACCTTCACCGGCCGGGTGGTCCCCACGTTCCGCGCGGACGCCGTGTTCGACCCGTCGGGGTCGGACTGGAGGCACGTGGTCGCGT
>NZ_MJGR01000009.1:1144-1504 GCF_001865105.1 Curtobacterium sp. MCBA15_016 | reverse complement strand
TGGAGGCACGTGGTCGCGTCGATCGGTGAGGCCGCCGGCCTCGACACGGGAACCCACGACGGGCTGTTGGCGGCTCTGCGCGCACGTCGCCAGTACTTCATCCAGCACGGTGCCACCGCCACGGACACCGGGGTCCTCGACGCCGGGTCCACGCCGCTGTCGGCCTCGGAGCGCTCGCGGATCCACACGGCCGCGATGCAGGGTCCGTCCGCTGTGACCGCGTCGGAGGCCGTCGCGTACCGGCACGACATGCTCTACCGGTGGGCCGAGATGAGCGTCGAGGACGGTCTCGTCATGCAGCTCCACCCCGGTGTGCTGCGGAACCACCACGCCCCCACGCTCGAGCGCTTCGGGCCGGAC
>NZ_MJGR01000009.1:0-486 GCF_001865105.1 Curtobacterium sp. MCBA15_016 | reverse complement strand
TCGAGCGCTTCGGGCCGGACACCGGGCACGACCTGCCCGCGGTCGGGTCCTTCACCGAACCGCTGCGGCCGCTGCTCGAGTCGTTCGGGACCGCGCCGGGGTTCCACCTCGTGCTCTTCACCGTCGACGAGACCGTGTTCTCGCGCGAGATCGGCCCGCTCGCCGGCTTCTACCCCGCCGTGTACGCCGGCGCTCCCTGGTGGTTCATCGACACGCCCGCGGCGATCGGCCGGTACCGGGCGGCCATCACCGACTCGGCGTCGTTCACGAAGACCTCGGGGTTCATCGACGACACCCGGGCGTACTGCTCGATCCCGGCGCGGCACGACATGGCTCGCCGAGCGGACGCGGCCTACCTGGCGTCGCTCGTGGTCACGCACGAGCTGTCCGAGGAGGACGCGGTACGGACGGCGCGTCGGATCGTGTCGGACATCCCGAGGGCGACGTTCAAGCTCTGAGGCGCTTGCGCACGAGCACGCGGGGGAA